>NZ_JBEYUK010000008.1:0-225992 GCF_040643475.1 Streptomyces sp. NPDC047130
GCGCAGAGGCAGGTCCGCTGGTCCGTCGCCGGAAGCGCCGCCACCAGGTCGAAGAGGACGTCCCGCAGGCGGCCCACATTGGCCGCGAACACCCGAGTCCGGGGAGGAGCCGTCAGGAGGGGTACGGCAGGAGTCCGGCGTTGATCCGCTCCCAGGCGGTCCGCAACTCGGCGAGCCGGTCCGCGCGTTCGGTGGCGAGATCGGCCTGTTCGCGCTCGTCGGCGGCGAGGTTGTAGAGGTGGTCCTTGCCGGCGGCGTCGCGGTAGTACTTCCAGTCGCCGCGTCGCAGCGCCCGGTTGTTCCGGATGCGCCAGAAGAGGTCCCGTTCGGGGACGCGTTCGCCGCGCAGCAGGTATCCGGCGAAGCTGTGGCCGTCCAGGGGGTAGGCCGGGTCGGGCCGGGCGCCGCCCAACTCCAGCAGCGTGGCCGTCCAGTCGGGCGAGTACACCGGCTCGTGGCTGACCTGGCGCGCGCCGATCCGGTCCGGCCAGCGCAGGATGGTCGGCACCCGGATGCCGCCCTCCAGGAGCTGCGACTTGCTGCCGCTGAGCGGCCACTGGTAGGAGAACCGTTCGCCGCCGTTGTCACTGGCGAAGACCACCACGGTGTTGTCCTCCTGCCCGGAGCGGCGCAGGGCGGTGAGCACCTTGCCGACGGCGGCGTCGAGGTTCTCCACCATCTCCCGGTACTTCTCCACCGAGCCGCCGTCGTCGTGGCGGAGCGCGCCCAGGACGTTCCCGGCGCGGATCCGGGCGGCGATCTCCGCGCCGGCCTCCTCGTCCCCCTCGCCGGTCCACGGCCAGTGCGGGGTGGTGAAGTTGAGGTTGAGCAGCCACGGCCGGTGGTGCTCGCGGCCGACGTACTCGACGGCGCGCTCGGTGAGGACGGTGGTGTAGTAACGGAGGTCCTGGTAGGTGGCGTCGCCCTCGTAGAGGTCGTAGTCACCGAGCTGGCCCAGCTTGGAGAAGTACTCCAGGGCGCCGCCGAAGTTGCCGAAGAACTCGTCCCAGCCCGACTTGGTGGGGCTGTAGTCCGGCAGCCAGCCGCAGTGCCACTTGCCGATGAGGGCGGTGTCGTAGCCGGCCTTCTTCAACAGGGAGGCCAGGGTGGGGTGGTGGGGGTCCAGGCCCTGGGTCCGGTTGCCGATGGGCTCGGCCAGGCCGCCCTTGGTGCGGCCGGGGAAACGGCCGGTGTAGAGGCTGAAGCGGGTCGGGGAGCAGGTCGCGGAGCCCGAGTAGGCGTTGGTGAAGCGCACGCCCTGGGCGGCGAGCCGGTCGAGGTGCGGCGTTCTGATGTGCGGAGCGCCGTACGAGGACAGGTCGGCCCAGCCCAGGTCGTCGCCGAGGATGAACAGCACGTTCGGGCGCCTGCCCGAGCCGGAGCCGGGACGGGCCCGGAAGGGACGCTCGGCGGGGGCGCGGCCGGCCGCCTCGGCGGTGGCGGTGACAGTGGTGGCGGCGACCGTGCCGACGGCGCCGGCGCCCACGAGGCCACCGAAGGCACGACGGGATATTTCGGGCATGGGGAATCCTTCGATACGGCGCGCCCGCGGGAGACGGGCGCGCCCAGGGGTCGACAAGGGAGGCGCCGGGTGCGGGGAGCGCACCCGGACGGGCGGGTACGGAGAGCGCACCCGGATGCCACGGATGCGGCCGGACGCGCGGGACTCAGACCCCTGCAGCGGCAGGGACCTCAGCACGGCGGGAGCGGCACCCGGGAAACCGTCGTCGCGGCGGCCGGAGGTCCGGGAACGGAGAGGACCGGAACGCGGGCGCGGCGGGACGCGAGGATGGGACGGGAGAAGGCCCGGGGGTCAGCGACAGATGGCGCTGGACTGACGGCACAGGTCGACGTGCCGCCGCGCGACCAGCGCGACGGGCGCCTGCGGATGATCGGCAACGGGCCTCATGGGCGGGGACGATGCCAGGGGTGCCGCCGGTGCGTCAACGGGCTGTCCAGCCGGTGGACATGGGATCCGCGGAACGGACCGGCCGCCGGTCGAACGGGCTGCCGTGCCTCTGCGAGGATGTGACCGGCTTCCGGACGCCGCCGCAGCCGGCGGCCGTCGGCCCGTAGCAGTCACGACAGGAGTCAACGGTGTCCGCACAGCACGGAAAGCCCGCGTCCCCCGGCGGGCGCCGGAGATCCTCCCCGACCGGCGGGCAGGGCCGTCCGGGCCGCGCGGAGGAGCGTGAGCGCACCCGCGGCGGCGAGCAGCGGGCCCCCCGGAGCGAGGACCGCGCCGCCGGGAAGAGGAAGACGCGGAACGGTCCCCGGCCGGGGTCGCGGGACCGGACGCCGCCGCGCTCCGGGAGCAGCGGCCCGGACCGCGAGGAGCCGCGCACCGGGAACGGCCCGAAGCGCGAGGAGCTGCGGGCCGACTGCGCGAACTGCTTCGGCCTGTGCTGCGTGGCGCTGCCCTTCGCCCGGTCCGCGGACTTCGCCGCCGACAAGCCCGCCGGGCAGCCGTGCGGGAACCTGCGGGAGGACTTCCGCTGCGGCATCCACGCCCGGTTGCGCGACAGCGGCTACCAGGGCTGCACCGTCTTCGACTGCCACGGCGCCGGGCAGAAGGTCTCCCGGGTCACCTTCGGCGGCGCCGACTGGCGGCGCTCACCGGAGACGGCCCGGTCGATGTTCGCGGTCTTCCCGGTGATGCGGCAGCTGCACGAACTGCTCCGGTACGTCACGGAGGCGCTGGACCTGGCCCCCGCCCGCCCGGTGCACCGGGAACTGCGGCGGGCGCTGGCCCGGGTGGACGGCCTGACGCGGGGCAGCGCCGAGTCGATCGTCGCGCTGGACGTCGACGCGCTGCGGGGCGAGGTGAACCCGCTGCTGCTGAGGGCCGGCGAGCTGACCCGCGCGAGGGTGCCGGGACGCCGGAGGAACCACCGCGGCGCCGATCTGGTCGGGGCGAGTCTGGCCGGCGCCGACCTCAGGGGCGCGAGTCTGCGCGGCGCCCTGCTGGTCGCCGCCGACCTCGGCGGCGCGGACCTGCGGGACGCGGACCTCATCGGGGCGGACCTGCGGGGCGCGAACCTGAGCGGGGCCGACCTCACCGGCGCCCTGTTCGTCACCCAGGCCCAGCTCAACGCCGCCAGGGGCGACGCGTCCACCCGGGTGCCCGAACGGCTGAGCAGGCCCGCGCACTGGCGCGGGACCGGCACACCGGGCGACACCGCGGACCCCGCCCCGGCCCGCTGAGGCGCTCATGCCCCACGGCGGGGCGCGGCGGGGCGCGATGGGGCGCGGCCGGGCGGCTCAGGCGGCTGCCGGTGCCTGACGTCGCGCCAGCAGGACGGCCAGGGCCAGGGCGGGCAGCAGCAGGGCGGCGCCGGCGAGGTTGACGGCGCGGAAGCCGCCGAAGGCCAGGACGGGTCCGGCCAGCGCGGCGACGGCGGCTCCGGCGTAGCTCATCCCCGCGTCGGCGGCGCCCTGGAGCGGTACCCGCACCCGGTCGTCGTCGACGGCGGCCAGCAGCGCCGAGGCGGAGAGGGTGGACAGCGACCAGCCGAGACCGAGCACCACCAGGGCCGTCGCGGTGAGCGCCTCGCCGCCGCCGGACGCGGCGGCGTAGCCGAGGGCGACGGCGGCGAACAGGACGCCGATGCCCAGGAACGCGGTCGGCAGCGGGCCCCGGCGGTCGGCCAGGCGGCCGAAGAGCGGGCTGAGCCCGTACATGGCGGCGATGTGCACGCTGATGACCACGCCGACGATCCGCAGGGACATCCCGTGGTGCTGCATGTGGAGCGGCGTCATCACCATGACCATGATCATGGTGGAGTGCGCGGTGGCCAGCAGGACCACGGCGAACAGCGCGTCGGGGCGGCGCGCCGTCCAGCGGAGCGCGGCCAGCGCTCCCAGGGAGGCGGGCGCGGGCCCCGCGGTCAGGTCCTGGGCGGCCTTGCCGCCGTCACCGCGGTACAGGAGCGCGACCAGGGCGCAGGCCCCGGCGAACGCCGCCCCGGACAGCAGGTACGGCCCCGCCAGTCCGAGGACGCCCAGGGACTCGCCGACGGCCTGCCCGGCGGAGGTGAGGTTGGGCCCGGCGACCGAGCCCACCGTGGTCGCCCACACCACCACGGCCATGGTGCGCGCCCGCACCTCGGGCGCGACGCCGTCCGCGGCGGCGTACCGGGTCTGCAGGTTGCAGGCCGAGGCGACGCCGAAGAGGCAGAACCCGGCCATGACGAGGGCGAGCTGCCCGGCCGTCGCCGCGGCGACCACCAGGGCCGCGCCCAGGGCCGCGATCGCGTAGCCGACGCCCAGCGACCAGCGGCGTCCGCGGCTCGCCGCCAGCCGGGCCAGCGGCACGGCCGCCACCGCGGCGCCCAGCACGCCGACCGCCTGGCCCAGACCGGCGAGTTCCACGGCTCCGAGGCGCTCCACCAGCAGCGTGGTCACCGTGATGCCGGACGCGACGCCGACGCCGCCGAGCAGGTTGCCCAGCACCAGCACGCCGATCCGCCGCCGTTCGGCCGTGCGGCCGCACGGCTTTCCGCCTGTGCGCGTCATCTCGTCCCCTCCCCTGCGGCTGCCCTCCCGGCCGGGGCCGCCGCCGCGCAAAGGATGCCATGTACACGCAGCTTGTGGTCCTGCCCGGGCACGGCTCAGGCGGTCAGGTCACGCGGTTCGAGGCGGTGCTCCACGGCCGTGTCGCCGTCGCGCTCGACGACGTAGGCGCCCTTGCCCGGGATCTCGGTGACCGCCTCGACCAGTTCGGTCCCGCGGTACACCAGGCCGACGCCGTCGTCCGTGCAGTGGGCGGTGGGCAGGGTGCCGTCCGCGACCATCCGGTGGATCAGCGGGCGGCGGCCCTCGTCGGAGTCGTAGTGCACGCCGTTGCCGTGGGGCAGGAAACCGAGGGCGTCGGTGACCGGGCGGAGTTCCGGTCCGAAGGAGTCGGTCGCCCCGCCCCGGAACCAGCAGAGGGATCCCGCGCTGACCCCGCTGAGCACGACACCGGCCTTCCAGGCGCGGCGCATGACCCGGTCCAGGCCGTGGGCCCGCCACACCGCCAGCAGATTGACCACCGAGCCGCCCATGACCCACACGACGTCCTGCTCGAGGACCGTTCCCTCGACGTCCTCGAGGTTCGGCATGGGGAACAGGTGGAGCGGCGTCAGGTCGAAGCCCGCGACCCGCGCGGCCTCGCTCATCCGGGCCGTGAAGTGCTCGGCGTCCCCGATGGCGGTTCCGACGTACATGACCCGCGGACGCCGGCCGTGGACCCCGGAGAGGTCGACCGCGTGGTGCACCAGGGCGTCGAAGGTGACCCGGGTGCGGTCCCCGACGCGGTGTCCGCCGGAGGTGGCCAGGATGGTCGGTTCCGCTGCCGTCATGCCGATGATCGTATCGGCCGTCAGGGAGCCGCCGGGCAATGCGGCTGGGCGCGGGGAGGCGCGGTCGATCCGCGCGGGACCAGGGTGGGCGTCGCCACCGGCCGGGAGGTGGACCGCCGCCCGGCCAGCACGTCGAAGAGGATCCGGGTCACCTCCGCGCCGAACGCGTGCACGTCGTGGCTCATGGCCGACAGCGTCGGATGCGTCAGGCGGCACAACTGCGAGTCGTCCCAGGCCAGGAGCGACAGGTCGTCCGGCACGGAGACGCCCATCTCGGCGGCGACGCCGAGTCCGGCGACGGCCATGATGTCGTTGTCGTAGACGATCGCGGTGGGGCGCTCCGGGCCGGCCAGCAGCATCCGGGTCGCCCGGGCCCCCTCCTCCCCGGAGAAGCCCGTCCCGACGTGCCGGCCGCCGTCCAGGCCGAGTTCCCGCATCGTCCGCTCGAACGCCGCCGCGCGGATCCGGCTGTGGCCCAGGTCGCCGGGGCCGCCGACGCGGGCGATGCGCCGGTGGCCGAGGGCGGCCAGGTAGCGCACGGCCTCGGCGACGGCGGTGGCGTCGTCGGTCCACACCGACGGGAGCCCGCCGGTGAGGTCGGGGTGCCCCACGCCCACGGCGGGCAGCCCCAGTTCGCGGAGCGGGCCGATGCGCGGGTCCTCCTGGTGGAAGTCGACCAGGATCGAGCCGTCCACCTGGCGCTCCCGCCACCAGCGTTCCTGGAGCGTGACCTCCTCCTCCAGGGAGCCGACCAGGCGCAGCAGCAGCGAACAGTCCCGCTCCGCGAGGACGCTCTCGATGCCGGAGACGAACTCCATGTAGAACGGCTCGAGTCCGAGCAGCCGAGCGGGCCGGCACAGGGCCAGCCCGACGGCGCCGACCGACTGCCGGGAGAGGCTGCGCGCCGCGGAGTTGGGCGCCCAGCCGAGCTGCCGGGCCACGGCGAAGATGCGGTCGCGGGTGGCCTCGGAGACTCCCGGCTTGTTGTTGAAGGCCAGGGAGACCGCTCCCTTGGACACCCCCGCCGCGGCGGCGACGTCCTTGATGGTGACGCGTGGGGGTGTGCTCACGCGGGTTCCACGCAGAAGAGGGCGGCGCGCACGGCCTCGGCGTCGGTGCGGTCGGCGTGCCGGACCCGCAGGCGCAGGCTCTCGCCGGGCAGCAGGGTCCGCAGACCGGTGTCGCAGACGGCGTCCGGGCCCAGCCGGTCCGCCTGCAGGAGGAGGTCGCGTACCAGAGTGCGTGCAGTCACCACGACCTCGACATTACCGCCACCGACGCCGTCCTCCTCACCGGCCGGCGCCCGCTCGACGGCCACCTCGTAGCGCGGTGCGGGATAGGCGAACTCCTTGTCCACGACGGGGAAATGGACGGCGCGGAGGGCGGCCGGACGGTCCTCTCCCGCCGGGGCGGCCGGGCCCGCCTGTCCGTCGGCGACCAGGAACTCCTTCGCGGACGCCGCGTCCGGGACGAGGTCGCGCGGCACGGTGTGCCGGTGCACCGCGCGCGGGCCCACGGTGACGTCGAGGACGCGCTCGGCGATCGTGGCGCCGTCGGCGCGCAGGCGGCGCAGGGTCACCGCGGTGGTCCAGGGCTCGGCGGACTGGTTGATCACGGCCAGCACCGGTCCGTCCTCGTCGTCGCCCGGGTGGAGGGTCACCAGGCGGTCCGCGTAGACGCGGCGGAGCTCGTGGTGGAGGGGCTTCGGGCGGCCGTCCCCGTCCACGGCGGCCCAGGAGGTCACCGGCCAGCAGTCGTTGAGCTGCCAGACCACCGTCCCCGCGCACACCGGCCAGTGCGACCGCCAGTGCTCGATCCCGGCGGCCACCGCGCGGGCCTGCATCACCTGGGTGAGGTAGTGCCAGCGGTCGAAGTCGCCCTGGGGCGGGGCGAAGTGGCGTGCCAGTCCACGGTGCAGCTTGCCGTTGCCGTCCTCGGCCTTCTGGTGGTGGAGCATGCCGGGCGAGTCGGGGGCGAGGTCCTCGCCGGGCAGCGCGCGCCGCAGGGTCGCGACGGTGGGCGGTGCCTGCCAGCCGAACTCGGCGACGAAACGGGGAACCGTGTCGCGGTACTCGGCGTGGTCCCGGCGGTTCCAGACCTCCCAGGAGTGGTGGGTGCCGTGCGCGGGCTCGTTGGGGTGGTGGTCCCAGGAGCCCGACCAGGGGCTGCCCGGGGTGTAGGCGCGGGTGGGGTCGAGTTCGGCGACGACACGGGGCAGCAGGTCCAGGTAGTAGCCGCCGCCCCAGGAGTCGCCGTCGAGTTCGGGCTCCCAGCCCCAGTCGCGGAACCCCCACAGGTTCTCGTTGTTGCCGTTCCAGAGCACCAGGCTCGGGTGGGGCATCAGCCGCACGACGTTCTCCCGGGCCTCGGCCTCCACCTCGGAGCGCAGGGGCTGCTCCTCGGGGTAGGCGGCGCAGGCGAAGAGGAAGTCCTGCCAGACCATCAGGCCCAGTTCGTCGCAGGTCTCGTAGAAGGCGTCGTCCTCGTAGATGCCGCCGCCCCAGATCCGCACCAGGTCGACGCCGGCCTCGGCCGCCTGCCGCAGCCTGGCGCGGTAGCGCCCGGGGGTGACGCGGGAGGGGAAGACGTCGTCGGGGATCCAGTTCACGCCGCGGACGAAGACGGGCACGCCGTTGACGACGAAGGTGAAGCGGGTGCCGTGCTCGTCGGGGGCCCGGTCCAGCACGACGTCGCGGAAGCCGGTCCTGCGGGTCCAGGAGTCGAGCGGCTCGGCCGCGGGGCCGTCGGGCTCCGCGCCCTCCTCCGCCAGGGTGACGTGCAGGTCGTAGAGGTGCTGCTCGCCGTAGCCGCGCGGCCACCACAGCTCGACGCCGGGCACCTCGAGGGTCAGGACGGCCGTGTTCCCGTCCAGCGTGGTGCGCGCGTGGACGCCGCCGAGGTGCGCGCGCACCTCGAGGCGGCGGTCCGCGCCCCGCTCGGTGCGCTCGACGTCCACGTGCAGTTCCACCCTGCCGACGCCGTCGCGGACCGTCACCAGGGGCCGTACCCGCGCCAGGCGCGCGGTCGACCACCGCTCCAGCCGGACCGGCCGCCACATGCCGGCGGTGACCAGCGTGGGCCCCCAGTCCCAGCCGAAGCTGCAGGCCATCTTCCGGATGTACTGGAAGGGCTCCGGGTAGACGTTGGGCCGCTCCCCCGTCGCCTCGCGCACGGCGGCGGCCTCGTCGTAGGCGGAGGCGAACGCGACCTCCAGCAGGCCGTGCCGGCCGGTGACGTCGAAGCGGTGGCGCCGGTGCATGTTCCGGGTCCGGCCCAGTTCCTGCCCGTCCACGCTGATCACGGCGGCGGTGTCCAGGCCGTCGAAGACCAGATCGGTCCGCTCGTGCGGTTCTCCCGCCGCCGTCTCCCGCTGCGCGAGGTCCCGGGTGTACCGCCAGGCCCTGCGGCCCACCCAGGCCACCTCCTTCTCGTTCAGGCCGAGGTAGGGGTCCGGGACGACACCGGCCGCGAGGAGGTCGGTGTGGACGCAGCCGGGCACCTGGGCGGGCAGGGGGGTCCCGTCGTGGTCGAGGCTCCAGCCGTCGGCGAGCTGGACGAGTTCCTTCATGGGCGGACTCCTTCGGCAGGGCGCGCGTGCCTGACAGGTGAGCAGCGCGCTCAACCTAACGGCCGCGGGTGAACCGGTCCAGCCCCGGAAATCACCTGGGGACGTCCGCACCCGCCCCCGAATCAGCGGCTGCCGCCGCACCGACGCGCGGACGCCGCCCGCCCGGAGGAGTCCCTCCGCTTTACCGGTTCACTCCTGGCACCACCGGACGGAGCCGGACCCCGGTCAGCCCCGCCTCGCTTTGCGCGGTCTCCGCGAACTCGGTGGAGAAACCGAGCAGTCCGAGCACGGCGTCTCCTCCTCGTCGGGCCGCTCCGCGCCGGTGCGGCCGGGGGTGATCGTCGGTATGCGAACACGCTGGACGCTACACATACGCTCTCCGCTCCGACGGGCCGGTCCGGGGCGACGGCCGGGAAGGCGGCCGGAGCAGGGCGAACGCGGTGACCGGGGCGCGCTCCGCCCGCCGGGTCCACCGCGCCTGCGGAACGCGGCGTACGCGCCGCCCGCCCCGATGCGCACGGATCGTGGACGCCTCGTGCGAGGGCCGTTCCGCAGGGTGCGAGTGGTCCGCGTACCGAAGGCGTGCCGGAAGGAATGGCGGCTGGGGAACATGTGCTCGGCTGGTGGGCGTCGCTATTCTCCGTTCGAGGGTTGAATGAACGATCAGAACATGATCGTCCAAACGTAAACTTCTCCAATCCCCCACTAGGAGCGAGTCATGAGCGTGCCGTCGAACGAACCCCCCGAGCTGTTACGCACGGCGACCCCCGTGGCGCAGGGCGCCTTCCGCCTGGTGGTCGGTTTCCTGTTCGCCTGTCACGGCGCCGCGTCCCTCTTCGGCGTTCTGGGCGGCGCCCACGGCGGCGGCACCGTGCCCACCCTGCAGTGGCCCGGCTGGTGGGCCGCCGCCATCCAGCTCGCGGGCGGAGCGCTGGTGGCCCTGGGCCTCTTCACCCGGGTGGCCGCCGTCGTCTGCTCCGGCTCGATGGCGTACGCCTACTTCATCGTCCATCAGTCGAACGGTCTGTTCCCGATCGTGAACGGCGGGGAGGCGTCCGTCATGTTCTGCTGGGCGTTCCTGCTGATCGCGTTCATCGGTCCCGGCGCCTTCGCCCTCGACACGGCGCTGCGGCGGGAGCCCACCCGCCGTGCGGCGGACCAGGACGCGCGCCCCGTCAGCACCACCTGAACCCCCTGGCCTGCTGGGCCCCCTTGCTCCTGCCGCGCCCTCCTTGCCGACAGGCGGAGCCCGCGGCAGGCCCCACGTCCCCGACGGCCCGAGCCGCCGCACGCCGGCCGGCGGCTCGGGCCGGTTCACCCGGCCTTCGGGGAGACGTTGGGGTTGAGGCGGAAGAGGTTGCCGGGGTCGTACGCCGCCTTGACCGCCGCCAGCCGCTCGTAGTGGTCCCCGAAGCTCTCGCGCACCAGTTGCTCGCCCTCCTCGAGGAAGCCGGGGAAGTTGAGGTAGATGCCGCCCGCGGAGTACGCGCGCAGGGCGGCGAAGGTGTCGCGGACCCAGCCCACGTTCCGCTCCGAGTCGGCCGGCTCCTGCCAGTTGCCCTCGATGCCGATGAGGTACGGGGCGTCCCGGCCGGTGAAGGCGGTGCCCTCCCGAGGCGCGCCGGCCATCGCGCCGCCCTGGAACCAGACGTCGACCGTCGAGGCGGGCGACGGCGCCCTCGCCGCGTGACGCACCAGGTCGTCGACCACCTCGTCGCCGAGGCCGGGCAGGGTGACGGACTTCCAGTAGTACCGGGCGCCGTCGGGGTACTCCTCGTCGAGCAGGGTCTGGGCGTCCAGGTAGGTGGTCGCGCCGCTCAGGTCGAAGAGCGGTTCGGTGATCTCCCTGAGGGGGCGGAGGGCCTCCTCGCCCTCGGCCGGGTCGCCGGGGTGCAGGGCGAGCAGCGCGACGAACGGCTCGCCGTGCAGGTTTGCCGGCAGCGCCTCGTCGGGCGGGACCCGGCCGAGCACGCCGAGGGGCGCGGGGCCGTTCCGCTGCGGCGTGCGGGCCAGGTGGTCCGCGCAGCGGCGCAGCACCTCGCGGGCGTGCCGTGCCGGGTAGGTGACGTTGCAGAGGTGCACCTCGGGGCCGACCGGGTGGAGCCGGTAGGTGAAGGAGGTGACGACGCCGAAGTTGCCGCCGCCACCGCGCAGGGCCCAGAACAGGTCGGGGTGGTGGTCCGCGTCGACGGCGAGGACGCTGCCGTCGGCGGTGACCACGGTGGCGGAGAGCAGCGCGTCGCAGCTCAGGCCGTGGGCACGGCGGAGCCAGCCCATGCCGCCGGACAGGGTGAGGCCGGCGATGCCGGTCTCCGACACCACGCCGAGGGGGGCGGCGAGACCGTGGCGCTGGGTCGCCCGGTCCACGTGGCCCAGGGTGCAGCCGCCCTGGGCCCGCGCCGTGCGGGCCACCGGGTCGACGTCGACCTCGGTCATCCGGGACAGGTCCACGACCAGGCCGCCGTCGCACATCGCCTGCCCCGCCACGCCGTGGCCGCCGCCCCGTACCGAGAGGGGCAGCCGGTACTCCCTGGCGCAGCCGATCGCCGCGGCGACGTCCTCGTCGGTCTCGCAGCGCACCACCAGGGCGGGCCGCCGGTCGATCATGCCGTTCCAGAGCCGCCGGGCCGAGGCGTACGCGGCGTCGTCGGGGCGGATGAGCGTGCCCCGCAGGACGCTCCGGAGCGCCTCGACGGCGGAGACGGGGACTTCGGCCGGACGGCTGTCCTCCACAGCCATGCGGATCACCTCCCACTCCCAGCGTCCCCCCGCTCGGCACGGGACGCGAGCCGCGTGGGCCCGTGCCCGGGCCCCGGGGAAGGGCGGGGCCGTCGTCCGTGCGACGGCCCGTGCCGCGTCCGCCGGGGAGGCTCCCTGGAGCCGGGCGCTCAGCCGCCGGGCCTCGGCGGTGGCCGGGAGGAGATCGACGCGGCCGAGGGGACCGCTGCCGTGCGCGGCCGCGCACGCGGCGCAGTTCGGGCGGTCGAGGGCGGCGTCCACCACGCGCCGGTCGTGGCGGTCCGGTTCGGCGGCCACCATGGCGGCGAGGTCGTCGGCGTCCTGCGGCGTGCGGGCGTCCCACCGGCGGAGGAAGGCGGCCCAGGCGTCCTCCAGGATGCCGTCCACCAGTGCGCCGCAGCGGGCGCAGCCGGGCGCAGCCGGGCGCTCCGGCGTGCTCGAGGCCGCCGCAGGCCGCGCAGGGGCGCGGGGCCGGGCGACGGCGGGTCGCGGCATGGGCTTCCGCCTCGCTGTCCTTGTCCCGGGCCGTGCGGGATCGGTGTCCCGTGCCGCGGCGCCGGGGCGTCCGGCTGTCAGGCCCCGGCCGCCCCCTCGGCGGCGGCCGGGGCCGCCGGGGCCGCCGCGCCGGCCCGGCCGGCGTACCGGTAGCGGCGTTCGGGGCGGCCGGTGGCGCCGTAGCGGAGCGAGACCTCGGCGGTGCCGAGGGCGTGGAAGTGCTCGAGGTACCGGCGGGCGCTGACGCGGGAGAGGCCGGTGACGGCGGCGCACTCGCCGGCCGAGAGGGTGCCGTCGGCCTCGCGGAGCGCGCGTTCGATCAGTTCGGCGGTCTCCACGCTCATGCCCTTGGGCAGCGCGGCCACGGCCGGCGAGGGGGCTGCCGCGCCGGCCAGGACCCGGTCCACGTCGGCCTGCCCGCGCACGACCGTCTCCAGCAGGCGGCGGCGCCGGGCGGCGTACCGCTCCAGCCGGGCGCGCAGGTCGTCGCGGGCGAAGGGCTTGAGCAGGTAGTCGACGACGCCCTGGCGGACCGCGCCGCGCACCGTCTCGGCCTCCCGGGCGGCGCTGACCACCATCACGTCGCAGTCGTGGCCCGCGGCACGCAGCCGGGAGATGACGTCCAGCCCGGACATGTCGGGCAGGTACAGGTCGAGGAGGACCAGGGCGGGCCGGAGTTCGGCGACCGCGGCCACCGCCTGCTCCCCGGTCCCGGCGACCCCGGCGACCCGGAAGGACGGGACGTCCTCCACGAACGCGCGGTGCACCCGGGCGACCATGAAGTCGTCGTCGACCACGAGGACGTCGATCGGCTCCGGCGGGACACCGGAGGGTCCGGTGGGACGGGTCATGGGGTCGTCGCTCCTTCCGCCACCGCGTCGTCGAGGTGGCTGACGGTCATGCGGGCGGTGAAGACGGCGCCGCCGTCCTCGGCGTTGGCCACCGAGATCTCGCCCCCGTGACGCTCGCAGACCAGGCGGGTCAGCGCCAGGCCGATGCCGCGTCCGCCCTCGCGGGCGGCCTTGGTGGTGAAACCGTGCTCGAAGACCTCGCGGGCGAGGCCGGGCGCTACGCCGGGGCCGGAGTCGCGGACCTCGATCACCACGCCGGTGGTGTCCTGCCGCAGTTCCACCTCCACCCGGCCCTGGCGGTCGGGTTGCGCGGCGACGGCGTCCACCGCGTTGTCGACCAGGTTGCCGACGACGGTGGCCACGTCGGCGGCGTCCTCGGGGGCGAGGCGGTCCAGCGAGGTGCGGTCGGAGATCCGCAGGGTGACGGCGCGTTCGGCGGCCTGCGAGCCCTTGGCGGCGAGCAGGGCGGCGACGGCGGTGTCGCGGACCCGGCGGCTGAGGGTGATGTCCAGGGACTCCCGCCGCCGCGTCAGCGCCCGGATGTGCCGCACCACCTCCTCGTGGGCGCCGATCTCGACCAGCCCTGAGACGGTGTGCATCTGGTTGGCGAACTCGTGGGCCTGGGCGCGCAGCAGCTCCGAGGTGCTGCGGAAGGAGCCGAGCTCCTGCTCCAGCCGGGCGAGCTCGGTGCGGTCGCGGAGGGTGGTGACCGAGCCGAGTGCGCGGCCGTCCTTCTCGACGGTCATCCGGTTCATCACCAGGACCCTGCCCTGGCGGACGACCACCTCGTCGGTGCGGCGGTCCGCCTCCGGCGGCGCCCCGGCGAGGACGTCGCGGAGGCGGCCCTCGATGCCGAGTTCGTCGAGGCTCCGTCCGACGCAGCCGTCGGGAAGGTCCAGCAGGCGGCGGCCGACCTCGTTGACGAGGGTGACGCGGTGCTGCGGGTCGAGGGCGACGACGCCTTCCGCGATGCCGTAGAGCATGGCCTCGCGGTGTTCGGCGAGGCCGGCGATCTCGCGCGGTTCCAGTCCCAGGGTCTGCCGCTTGACCCGGCGGGCGAGCAGCCAGGACCCGGCGACCCCGAGCGCGCTGGCGACGCCGAGGTAGACGAGCAGGTAGGAGGACGCCCCGCTCGCCCGCTGCCACACCGTGGGGTCCTTCTCCCCCACGTGCACGGTGCCGAGGTGGCGGCCGAGGTTCTCGGCGGAGGCCCCGAGGACGGGTACCTGGGCGGCGAGCTCCGGGTGCCCGCCGTGGTCGACCTTGCCGGACCAGCCCCGGCCGGATCCCGCGCCCTCGCCGCGGGGCAGCGGGTCGCCGAGCAGGGTGGGGTCGGTGGCGGCGACGATCCGGCCGCCGGCGTCGGCGACGGTCACCGAGGTGACGCCGGAGTGGGTGCGGGTGGAGTCGACCAGCGGGGCGAGGCCCTCGCGGGGCGTGGCGCTGAGCAGACGGCTGCGGACCAGGGGGTTGGCGGCCAGCTGTTCGGCGAGCGCGGTGACCCGGCGGCCCTCGACGCGGCGGAAGGTCGCCTCGGACTGGGCGAGCGAGACGCAGGCCACCGCCAGCAGCACCACCACGACGATGGCGAGCTGGAGCACCAGCATCTCGCCGGCGAGGGTCTGGCGGCGGAAGGGGACGGACACGGCGTACTCGATCTCTCCTCCGGCACGAGCGGGGCATGACGCGGGTGGGGGGACGCGCGGGGTGCCGGGGCCGTCCATGATGCAGCCGTGTCGCGCGGATGAAAAGGGCTGGTGGGAAGCGGACCGGCCGTGACGCGCCGCCGGACCCGTCACCCCGGACCAGGGCGGCGGTACGCGGGACCGCCGGCGTACGCGACCCGGGGCCCGCGACCACCGGGCCGCGGGCGACCACGCCGTGGGCCACGATGACGTGACGGCCAAGGCGACCGCAACGGCCGTGACCACAAGGAACAGAACCACCGTTGGTTCCGCAAGAGAGACCTCCGGGGCGGCCGGTGGGCATCATGAGGCCCTTCCCCGTCCCCCTACGACCGACAGGTGGTGGCACTCGTGCGTCCGCGCACCCCCCTCGCCCTGCTCGGCGCCGCCCTGCTCGTCCTGCTCGGACCGCCGCTGCTGAGCCCCGACGACGGCGCCGACACCGGCACCCGCATCCCGGGCCTGCGTTTCATGGTCCCGAACACGCCGGGCGGCGGCTACGACATCACGGCCCGGACCGCGGCGAAGAACGCCGAGGACGCCGGACTGACCCACGGCATCGAGGTGTTCAACCTGCCCGGCGCCGGCGGGACCGTCGGCCTGAGCCGGCTGGTCGGCGAGCACGGCAACGGCAAGCTGGCCATGTCCATGGGGCTGGGCGTCGTCGGCGCCGCCCGCTCCAACGACGCCCCGAAGACCCTGGCCGACACCACCCCCATCGCCCGGCTCACCGAGGAACAGGACGTGGTGGTGGTCGCCAAGGACTCCCCGTACCGCACCGTCGGCGACCTGGTCGACGCCTGGAAGGCCGATCCCGCGAAGCTCCCGGTGGGCGGCGGGTCCTCCCCCGGCGGCCCCGACCACCTCGCCCCCATGCTGATGGCGGAGGCGGCCGGCATTCCCCCCAAGCAGGTCAACTACGTGCCGTTCGACGGCGGCGGAGAGCTGCTGGCGTCGATCCTCGGCAACAAGGTCGCCTTCGGCGTCTCCGGCGTCGGCGAGTACCTCGACCAGATCGAGGCGGGCGAGCTGCGGCTCCTGGCGGTGACCGGTCCGGAGCGGATCGACGGCCTGGACGCGCCCACGCTCCAGGAGGCGGGCTACGACGTGAACTTCACCAACTGGCGTGGCGTGGTGGCCCCGCCCGGCCTGTCCGAGGCGGAACGGACCAAGCTGGTCCGACTCTTCGAGGAACTGCACGGCTCCCCCGAGTGGCAGGAGTCCCTGCGCCAGAACGGCTGGGACGACGCCTTCCTCACCGGTGACGAGTTCGGCGACTTCCTCGCGTCCGAGGACGAGCGCGTGGTGTCGGTGCTGAAGGAGCTGGGACTGTGAACGCCGACCTGGATCCCACTCCCGACGGGCCCTCCGCCGGACACGGCGAGGCCTCCGCGAAGCCGGGCGACGGCGGGCGCGAGCCCCGTTCCTGGGCGGCCCGCCACTCGGAGCTGGGCGTCAGCCTCCTGCTGTCGGTCCTCGGCGGGCTGGTGCTCACCGACGCCCTGACGATGCACGTCGACATCGCCCGCCGCGGCCCGGTCGGGCCGACCACCATGCCGCTGGTGGTGGGCGCGGCGCTGCTGCTGGTGGCCGTCCTGCTCGCGGTCGACGTGCTGCGCGGCGGCCGCGGCGAGGCCGAGGCGGGCGAGGACGTGGACCTGTCCGCGCCCGCGGACTGGCGGACCGTCCTGCTGCTGGCGGGGATCTTCCTCGGCTCGGCCGTCCTGATCGAGCCGCTGGGCTTCCCGGTCGCCGGCGCCCTGCTGTTCTGGGGTTCGGCCTTCGCCCTGGGCAGCCGCCGCCTCGACCGGGACCCGCTGATCGCCGCCGTGCTGTCCCTGGCGACCTTCGTGGTCTTCGACAACCTGCTCGGGGTTCCGCTGCCGGGCGGCCCGCTGATGGGAGTGCTGTGACATGGATGCCCTCAACTCCCTGATGGACGGCTTCGGCACCGCCCTGACCCCGGTGAACCTCCTGTGGGCCGCGGTCGGCGTGCTGCTGGGCACGGCGATCGGCGTGCTGCCGGGCATCGGCCCCGCGATGGCGGTGGCCCTGCTGCTGCCGGTGACCTACGGGCTGGAGCCGGTGGGCGCGTTCATCATGTTCGCCGGCATCTACTACGGCGCCATGTTCGGCGGCTCGACGACCTCCATCCTGCTCAACACCCCCGGTGAGAGCGCCGCCGTGGTGGCGGCGATGGAGGGGAACCCGATGGCCAAGGCGGGGCGCGGCGGGCAGGCGCTGGCCGCGGCCGCGATCGGCCACTTCACCGGCGGCCTGGTCGGCACGGTGCTGCTGGTGGCGCTGGCGCCGGTGGTGGCCCGCCTGGCGGTGGACATCGGGGCGCCGGACTACTTCGCCCTCATGGTCCTGGCGTTCATCGCGGTGACCTCGGTGCTCGGCTCCTCCCGCATCCGGGGCACGGCCTCCCTGCTGATCGGCCTCACGGTCGGCATGGTGGGCCTGGACCGGATGACCGGACAGCAGCGGCTGACGTTCGGCTCGCTGCAGCTCGCGGACGGCATCGACGTGGTGATCGTGGCCGTGGGCCTCTTCGCCATCGGGGAGGCCCTGTGGGTGGCGGCGCACCTGCGGCGCGGCGCGGCCAGGGCGATCCCGGCGGGGCGCCCCTGGCTGGGCCGGGAGGACGTGCGCCGCTCCTGGAAGGCGTGGCTGCGCGGCCCGTTCATCGGGTTCCCGTTCGGCGCGATCCCGGCGGGCGGCGCGGAGATCCCCACGTTCCTGTCGTACGTGACGGAGAAGCGGCTCTCGAAGCACCGGCACGAGTTCGGCAAGGGCGCCATCGAGGGCGTGGCCGGGCCGGAGTCGGCGGCCTCCGCGTCGGCGGCGGGCACCCTGGTGTCCATGCTGACGCTGGGCCTGCCCACCACGGCGGTCGCCGCGGTGATGCTGGCCGCGTTCCAGAGCTACGGCATCCAGCCGGGGCCGCTGCTCTTCGAGCGGGAGCCGGAGCTGGTGTGGGGGCTGATCGCCTCGCTGTTCGTCGGCATGGTGCTGCTGCTGGCGCTCAACCTGCCGCTGGCGCCGGTGTGGGCACGCCTGCTGCGCATCCCGCGGCCCTACCTGTACGCGGGCATCCTCTTCTTCGCCGCGGTCGGCGCGTACGCGGTCGGCGGCGAGGTGGTGGACCTGGTGATCCTGCTGGCCATCGGTCTGGTCGGGTTCGGCATGCGGCGCTACGGGCTCCCGGTGCTGCCCGCCGTGATCGGGGTGATCCTCGGTCCGGGCGCCGAGCAGCAGCTGCGCCGGGCGCTGCAGATCAGCGACGGCAGCGTGACGGGGCTGGTGAACACGCCGTTCTCGGTGACGGTCTACGCGGTGGTGGTCCTGCTGCTGGTCTGGCCCCTGCTGGGCCGCGTGGTGAGGCGGACGCGGACGCGCCGGAGCTGACCCGCTGCCGACGAGCGCGTGCCCCCGCCGGACGGCGGGGGCACGCGCTCGTCGTGCGTCCGGGCCGGTGCCGCCCACCGGGGCCCCGGGTGTCCGCCGGTGCCGCTCACCGGGGCCCCGGGGTGTCCAGGGCGCGGGACAGACGCCGGGCGGCCGCCAGGACGGCGGGGACCGCCTGTTCGGCCAGTTCCTCGCGGTGGGTCAGCGTCGTGACGGCGGCCGGCTGTTCGTGGGTCCGGCGGACGACGGGCGCGGCGACGCCGAAGACGCCGGGGATGATCTCCTCGCGGGTCAGTGCGTAGCCCCGGTCCCGCACCTCCGCCACCCGGTCGGGCTCCCCCGCCGCGGGTGGCCCGGCGGCCAGCAGGGCGAGGCCGCCGGCGCCGCGGTCGAGCGGGTCGCGGTTGCCGACGCGGTAGGACAGGCGGGCGCCGGGGCCGGGGGGTTCGACCACGGCCACGGCCACCGCCTCCTGGCCCTCGGGCACCACCAGGCAGGCGGTGACGCCGAGTTCGGCCGCCAGGTCCCGCAGGACGGGCCGTGCGGCGTCCAGCAGCGGGGGGCGGGTCAGCTCGGCGAGGGTGAAGAAGGCGAGCCCGACCCGGTAGCGGTGGGCGCCGTCCTTGGCCGCGAAGCCCTGCCGGACGAGGGCGGTCAGCAGCCGGTAGGCCACCGAGCGGTGCACCCCGAGCCGGGCGCCGACCTCACTGGCCGTCAGCCCGTCGCGCTCCTCGGCGATCATGCGCAGCACCATCAGGCCCCGCTCCAGCGTCTGCGAGCCTTCCGCCGCCATGCGTCTCCCCTCCCACCAGGTCCTCGGTGCGGCGGCGGGAGATCTTTTCGGGCCGGCCCCCTTGACGGGGCGACCCCGCCGCTCGCATCGTGTTGCAACCTTCATAGTGGAGCGTTTCGTTATCTGCAACAAGTGGGAGGGGTGAACCCCCGGACACCGCCCGGAGCGGGGGCCGGAGCGACGCGCACGCCGGTGCGCCGTCCGCCGCCGGCGCCCATGACGACGCACGCTGAACGACGAAGCACCCATCCGAAAGGAGGCCGGGACATGGCCCACTACCGCAGCCTCGGCACCATCCCCCCGAAGCGGCACACCCAGTTCCGTCCCGACGGCGAGGACCTCGCCTTCGAGGAGCTGATGGGCGAGGAGGGCTTCTCCTCCGACTCCTCGCTGCTGTACCACCGGCACATCCCGTCGGCGATCACCGGTTCCGAGGTGTGGGAGCTGCCGGACACCCGCACGGTGCCCAACCACCCGATGAAGCCGCGGCATCTCAAGCTGCACGAGCTTTTCAAGGACGACGCCCGGCAGGACACCGACGTGGTCACCGGCCGCCGTCTGGTCCTCGGCAACGCCGACGTGCGGATCTCCTACGTGGTGGCCGGGAAGCCGTCCCCGCTCTACCGCAACGGCGTCGGCGACGAGTGCGTCTACGTGGAGTCCGGGGCCGCCCGCGTGGAGACCGTCTTCGGCGTCCTCGACGCCCGCGCCGGCGACTACGTGGTCGTCCCCCGCGCCACCACCCACCGCTGGATCCCGCGGGGCGAGGAACCGCTGCGCGCCTACTGCGTCGAGGCCAACAGCCACATCGCCCCGCCGAAGCGCTACCTCTCCCGCTACGGCCAGTTCCTGGAGCACGCCCCGTACTGCGAGCGCGACCTGCGGGGCCCGGCCGAACTGGTCCGGGGCGAGGGCACGGACGTCGAGATCCTGGTCAAGCACCGCGGCTCCGGCGGCGAGATCGTCGGCACCCGGTTCCTCCAGGCCCACCACCCCTTCGACGTGATCGGCTGGGACGGCTGCCTGTACCCGTACGCCTTCAACGTCGAGGACTTCGAGCCGATCACCGGCCGGATCCACCAGCCGCCGCCCGTGCACCAGGTGTTCGAGGGGCAGAACTTCGTCATCTGCAACTTCGTGCCGCGCAAGGTGGACTACCACCCGCTGTCCGTCCCGGTGCCCTACTACCACTCGAACGTGGACTCCGACGAGGTCATGTTCTACTGCGGCGGCGACTACGAGGCCCGCAAGGGGTCCGGCATCGGCCAGGGCTCCGTCTCGCTGCACCCCGGCGGTCACGCCCACGGGCCGCAGCCGGGGGCCTACGAGCGGTCCATCGGGGCCGAGTTCTTCGACGAGCTCGCCGTCATGGTCGACACCTTCCGCCCGCTGGAGCTCGGCGAGGGCGGACTGGCCTGCGACGACGGCGCCTACGCCTGGAGCTGGGCGGGAGGCCGCCGCGCATGAGCGTGCCGCCCGGACTGCTGGCCGCCCTGGTCGACGACGCGGGGCTGTTCCCGCCGACCTCGCTGCCCATGGACCGCGCGGTGGAGCGCCACCGTGCCGACGCCGAGGCCGACGCGGCGATGCACACGCACCGTTTCCTGGTCCCCGCCTCGCGGGTGGGCGAGGTGCGCAGGCTGCTGCGCGAGGGCGAGGTGTTCGCGCTCGGGCTGATCGCCGACCGCGGCGCCGGGAACCTGGCCGCGGCGGGCGCGGAGATCGCCGCCGACCCGCGGCTGCGGCTCGCGCTGGTGGAGGCGCCGCTGGCCGCCTTCGGCGAGGAGGAGGCGTCCGCGCTGCAGGCGCTGCTGGCCGAGCTGAAGGACGTGCCGGACCACGTCCCCCTGTACGCCGAGCCGGTGGGGCGGGCCCGTCCGGAACCGCTGCTCACCGAGCTGGCGCGGCGGGCCGGCGCCCGGCCGCTGGGCGCCAAGCTCCGCTGCGGCGGGGTGCGGGCCGACCTGTTCCCGGGCACCGGGGAGGTGGCCGGGTTCGTCACCGCCTGTGTCGCCGCGGGCGTGCCGTTCAAGGCGACGGCCGGGCTCCACGAGGCGGTCCGCCACACCTCCGCCGCCACCGGCTTCACCCACCACGGCTACCTCAACCTGCTGCTCGCCACCGCCGTCGCGGCCTCCGGCGGCGACCGGCACGCCGTCCGGGACGTCCTGGAGACCGAGGACGCCGCCGAACTGGTGCGCCTCGCCGAGCGGTTGACCGCCGAGGAGGCCGTGGCCGCGCGCCGGGCCCTGGTCTCCTACGGGTCGTGCTCGACGGCCGCGCCCGTGCGCGAGGCCCTGCGGCTGTTCGGCCCGGCCCTCCGCCCGACCTCCTGAACCACCTCGTTGTGAAGGACCACCGATGACCACCACCTGGGTCCCCGTCCCCGACGGTTCCCCGTTCCCGATCCAGAACCTGCCCTACGGCGTCTTCGCCCCGAAGGGCGGCGGCCCCGCCCGGGTCGGCGTCGCCGTCGGCGAGCAGGTCCTCGACCTCGCGGCCGCCCTCGGCGACGACGTCTTCGCGCGGGGCTCGCTCAACGCCTTCATGGCCCAGGGCCGCCCCCGCTGGCAGGAGGTGCGCGCCCGGATCACCCGGCTGCTGACCGACGAGGCCCACCGGCCCGCCGTCGAGCCCCACCTGTTCGCGCAGGCGGACGTGGACCTCGCCATGCCCTTCGAGGCCGCCGACTACGTCGACTTCTACGCCTCCGAGCACCACGCCTCCAACATCGGCCGCATGTTCCGCCCCGGCGGCGACCCGCTGACCCCCCAGTGGAAGCACCTGCCGATCGGCTACCACGGCCGGGCCGGCACCCTGGTGCCCTCCGGCACCCCGGTGGTCCGCCCGCACGGGCAGCGGCGGCCCGCCGAGGCCGGTGCGCTGCCGGGCTTCGGCCCGTCCGCCCGCCTGGACATCGAGGCCGAGGTCGGCTTCGTCGTCGGCGTCCCCTCCGAGCTGGGCCGCCCGGTCCCCGTCGGGGACTTCCGGCAGCACGTCTTCGGCGTCACCCTGGTCAACGACTGGTCGGCGCGCGACATCCAGAACTGGGAGTACGTGCCGCTCGGCCCGTTCCTCGGCAAGTCCTTCGCCACGTCCGTCAGCCCCTGGGTCGTCCCGCTGGACGCCCTGGAGGCCGCGCGGGTGGCGCCGCCGGAGCGCGAGCACGAGCTGCGGCCGTACCTGGCGGAGCGGGAGGACTGGGGCCTGGACCTCACCCTGGAGGTCCGGCTCAACGGGCACCTGGTCGCCACCCCGCCGTTCGCCACCATGTACTGGACGCCCGCCCAGATGCTGGCCCACATGACGGTCAACGGCGCCTCGCTGCGCACCGGCGACTTCTACGCCTCCGGGACCGTCTCCGGCCCGGAGGCGGACCAGCGGGGCTCCTTCATGGAGCTGAGCTGGGGCGGCGCCGAGCCGCTGAAGCTGCCCGACGGGACGACGCGGACCTTCCTCGAGGACGGCGACGAGGTGTCCATCTCCGCCACCGCGCCCGGCGCCGACGGGGTGACCATCGGATTCGGCTCGGTCACCGGCCGGATCCTTCCGGCGGCCGGGTGACGGCACGGCGGCCGCTCCCCGCCGTGTCCCGGCGTGTCCCCGCGCCGCTCCCCGCCGTGTCCGGGCGCGCGAGCAGCCGGGCCATGGTCTCCGCGTTGCGGACGGCCGTGTCGCCGCAGCAGTTGTTGAACAGCACGTGCAGGCAGGAGACCCGCTCGGCCAGGGCGGTCAACCGCGGCAGCCACTCGGCGAGTTCCTCCTCGTCGTAGGCGTGCCGGAAGCGGTCCTCCTTGCTTCCGGCCCCCCAGGCGGTGCTGCGTCCGTGGAACCGCACCACGGACAGGCGCGGGGAGGTGACGGGGGTGACGGGCGGCACGGAGGCGGACAGCGTCTGCGTCATGTCGACGGCGACCGCGGCCATGCCGTACTCCGCGAGCAGCGCACGCGTGGCCTCCGCCCGGTCCTCCCGCCACCACGCCGGGTGCCGGAACTCCACGGCGAGCGGCCAGCCCTCGGTCCGCCGCGCGGTGCCGGCGAGGAACGCCTCCGCGCGGCGGCCGGGCCGGAACCACGGCGGGAACTGGAAGAGCACGCTTCCCAGCCGTCCGGCCCGGCGCAGCGGCTCGACGCCCTGGGCGAACCGGGCCCACACCGCGTCGAGCACGCCCGCGTCCCGCGCGTCGGCGGGCAGTCCCTCGGGCATCACGGCGGCACGGGTGGGGTGCCCGGTGAGCAGCGAGAACGCCTTCACGTCGAACACGAAGCCGTCCGGGGTCCGCTCGGTCCACAGGCGGCTGTTCCGCTCGGAGGGGAGCGCGTAGTAGGAGGCGTCGACCTCCACGACGGGGAACCGTTCGGCGTAGTGCCGCAGCCGTCCCTCGGCGTCCCGCCGCCCCGGCGGGTACCAGCCGCTGCCCACCAGCGCGCGGTCGGTCCAGGAGCACGTGCCCACGAGGATCTCACCCATGGCCCTGCCGTTACCCCGGACTTCCGGGGGCAGACGGGGCGGCCGCTGCCGACGGTCGCCGCGGCCCGGCCGCGGGCGTGACCGCGGCGACCGGGCCGGGCGGTCCCGCGCCGCTCAGGCCAGGACCGACCTGAGCCCGCCCCGGAGGTGCGAGCGGAACAGCGGGTCGGCGAAGGCCTCGCGGGTGTGGCCGAGGGAGGTGTAGAACACCGGCCCGCCGTCGTTGTCGTGGCACCAGGCGACGGGGTGGTCGCCGGACATCCGGCCGCCCTCGTAGGACCCCTCGTCGACGGTCGCGAGCACCCGGACGGAGGGGCGCGGGTTGCTGCGGAAGTCGTACCACTCGTCGGTGAACTCCCAGCGGGACGGCAACTGTCCGGTGGCGGGGTGGCCGGCGTCCTCGACCACGACGGTGCCGGGCTGGAGCGCCGGGTGCCGGTCGAAGCGGGCGCCCAGCAGGGTCTCGAAGTAGGGCCAGCCGTACTCGGTGCAGGCCGCCGCGTGCACGCCCATGAAGCCGCGGCCACGCCGGTGGAAGGCGGTGAGGTTGGCGCGTCCCTCGTCGGTCAGGACCTCGCCGCTGGTGGAGAGGAACACCACCGCCGCGAACCGGTCCAGCTCCCGCCCCTCGAACGCCTCGGGCCGCTCGGTCGCCTCCACCGTGAAGCCGTGCCGTGCGCCGAGTTCGGTGAACGCGGTGATGCCGTCGGGGATCGAGTCGTGCCGGTAGTCGGTGGTGCGGGTGTACAGCAGGATCTGCGGGCTCATGGTGCTCTGCTCCAGAACTCTCGGACGACGCGCGACGCGCGGACCACACCAGGGTGAGGGCCTGCCGCACCCCCGTGCCAGAGCGCCTTCCCGAAGGGAGGCGTGCCATCCGGACCCCAATGCCGTTGTGGGGCGGGGACGTTGTGGGAGATCATGCGCGTTCGTGACCTCGCGCCCCGATGAACCCGTTTCCGCAGCCGCCCCGCCCGCCGCCACCGTGGCCGTCGCCCCCTCCACCCCGGTGCACCGGGACGGCAACGTCCTGCGCTGGCTCGTCGCCTACACCTTCTCCGTGGTCGGTGACGCCGCCTACTTCGTGGCGCTCGGCTGGGCCGCGCAGAAGGTGGCCGGACCGGCCCAGGTCGGCCTGGTGATGGCGGTCGGCGCGATACCCCGGGCCGTCCTCATGCTGGGCGGCGGGGTGATGGCCGACCGGTTCGGCCCGCGCCTGGTGGTCATCTCCTCCGACGCGGTCCGCGCCGTGGTGATCCTCGCGGCCGCCGCGGTGCTCGCGTTCAGCACGCCCGGGCTCTGGCTGCTGGTGGCGCTCGCCCTCGTCTTCGGCGTTGTGGACGCCCTGTTCATGCCGGCGGTCGGAGCGATGCCGCCCCGGCTCACCGGCCGCGACCAGTTGATGCGGGTGCAGAGCCTGCGCAATCTGGTGCAGCGGTCCGGCCACATCGCCGGTCCGCCGCTCGCCGGGTTCGCGATGGGGCTCGGCGGCCCGGCCGCCGCGTTCGCCGTGACCGGCGTCCTCTTCGTCCTCTCGGTGCCCCTGCTGGTCGCGGTCCGGCTCGCCCCGCTGCCGCCCGAGGAGCGGCCCGCCGCGGACTCCACCGCCCGCCGCGACCTGGTCGACGGGATCGTCTACCTGCGCCACGAGCCCGTCGTCGGCCCGCTCGTCCTCTCCGGGCTGCTCTCGATGATCGGCTGCGTCCCGCCGATGGCGATCGGCGTCATCGTGCTCGCCGAGGAACGCGGCTGGGGCCCCTCCGGCGGCGCCTGGGTGAACGCCGCCCTCAGCGTCGGCGTCTGCGCGACCTCGCTGCTGCTCGTCGTGCGCGGCCGCTTCCCCCGCGCCGGTCACTGGCACAACATCACGTTGCTCGTCGCCTCCGCCGGCATCGGCCTGATCGGCGTCATGCCGGACCTCGGGCTCGCGGTCGCCGTGGCGCTCGTCTCCGGCCTGGTCTCCGGCCTCTGCGGCGGTCTGGCCATGGCCCTGATGCAGGCCAACACCGCCCTCGCCTTCCAGGGCCGGGTCGCCTCCGTCCAGGCGCTCAGCGCGGTCGGCATCACCCCGGTGATGTTCCCGCTCTTCGGCCTCCTGGTGGAGCTGTGGGGCGCCGGCCCCACCTTCCTCCTCTTCGGCTGCATCAGCATGCTCGGCGCCACGGTCTCCACCGCCTCCCGCGCCGTCCGCCACGCCGACCTGGACTTCACGAAGACCGCGCACTGAAACCACCCCCGGCACGGCGTCCCCCTCGCCCGTCGCCGTCACGGCGGGCGCCTTCCCCCGCCTCGCCGGGGCGGGGTAGGGTCCGCCGCGTGCGGACCACGTCGATGTTGCTGCAGCGCCTCCACGCCGCCGGGTTCGGTGACGTCACGGGGGTCGAGCCGGTCGAGGGCGGGATGGCGGCGGTGTCCGGGCTGGCGGTCCGGCCCGGGGGGACGCCGCTGTTCGTCAAGTCGTTCGCCGAGGTCCCGGACGGTGACCTGTTCGCCGCCGAGGCGGAGGGACTGGCCGTGCTGCGGGAGCGTGGCGGGCTCACCACGCCGGAGGTCCGGCTGGTGACGCGGGAGCTGCTCGTGCTGTCCGTGCTGCGGGAGCGGCCCGCGCGGGAGGACTTCTGGGAGCGGGCGGCGCACGCGGTGGCCGGGTTGCACACCTCGACGACGCACCACCGGTTCGGCTGGGAGCACGACAACTGGCTCGGCCGCCACCGGCAGGAGAACGCCTGGACCGACGACGGGTTCGAGTTCTTCGCCCGGCGGCGTGTGCTGCGCTGGCTGCGGGAGCCGCGGGTCCGGGCGGCGCTGGACCGGCGGGACCGGCAGGCCCTGGAGCGCCTGTGCGACCGGCTTCCCGACCTGCTGCCGCCCCGGCCCGCCTGCCTGACGCACGGTGACCTCTGGGCGCAGAACGTCCTGGCCACCAAGGACGGCCGGCCTGCGTTCATCGACCCGGCCGTCTCCTACACGTGGGCCGAGGTGGACCTGGCCCACCTGTGGTGCTCGCCGCACCCGCCGGAGGCACGGCGCTTCTTCGACGTGTACGCGGAGCTGACCGGCCTGGACGGCGACTGGCGTGCCCGCATGCCGATCGTCCAGCTCCGCCAGAGCCTCGCGCTGATCGCCATGTTCGACCACGACTGGGGGGCGGCGGAACAGGTCCGCGCGCTCGTCAGGCCGTTCCGCCGCGACTGACCGTTCCGCCGTCCTATCGTGTGCGGATGCGTGCACATCACATCGACCGGCCGGCCGATCTCGACGTGGTCCGTGACTCCTACGACCGGGTCGCCGACAACTACGCCGAGATGGTGGCCACGACGGGCATGGGCGACATCCGCCGCCATCCGTGGCTGAAGGCGTCCGTCGACGCCTTCGCCGACAGCGTCGCCGGACTCGGCCCCGTCCTCGACGTCGGGTGCGGGCCCGGCACGGTGACCGCCTACCTCGCCGAGCGCGGGCTCGACGTGTCCGGGGTGGACCTCTCCCCCCGGATGGTCGAGAACGCGCGCCGGCTCCACCCGGAGTGCCGCTTCGAGGTCGCCTCCGCCACCGAACTCGACCTGGCGGGCGAGTCGTTGGGCGGCGTGCTCGGATGGTGGTCGTTGTTCAACCTGCCACGCGACGTGCTCCCCCAGGTCCTCGGCATGTTCGCGCGGGCGCTGCGGCCGGGCGGCCACCTCATCACCGGCACCCATGTCGGCGACGAGGACTTCCCCCGGACCGAGGCGTACGGGGGTGTCCCCGTCCGCTGGACCACCTACCGGTGGCGGCCGGAACAGCTGGTCGCGTTGATCGAGCGGGCGGGCCTGCGCTCGGTCGCCGAACTCCGGCTCCCTGACGACGAGTTCAGCGGGCCGGGTGTGGTGGTGATGGCCCGGCGGCCCGGGTGAGGGGCGGGCCCGCGCGTCAGCCGTGGTCGTAGACGGTGACCGCGACCCCGCGGGCGCACAGGGTCCGGGTGACGATCGGCTCGATCCGCTCCCACCGGCCGCCCGCCAGGCCGCAGCCGATGCGGGGCATGTGCACGGACGCCCCGCGGGCCAGGGCGTGCGCGGCGAGGGCGTCCAGGCACCGTTCGACGGCCTCGTAGCGGATGGGCGGCCCGCCGCTTCCGGTCCGGATGCCGCGCTGGCCGACCATGTTGGCGACCTCCAGGTCCGGCCGGACGGGCACGAACTGCACGGCTCCCAGACCGAAGTCGTTGCCCGCGCGCTCGCGGTGCCAGCGGCGGTAGGCCCGCTCCGGCTCGGACCACTTCCGGGAGATCGCCAGGACGAAGCCCTTGCCCCACCCGCCGAGGTCGTTGCAGACATGGGCGATGATCTTCCGGCCCGGGGCCTGGGGGTTGGTCGCGTCGCCCGTGATGATCGTCAGAAGTTCCACCGGGGCATGGTGCCCCGACCGGGGCGGCACGGGCCACCGCTTTGCCTCCGGCCGCACGGGGAGGCTCGCGCCGCCGCCGGAAAGTGGCGCAATCACGCGTTGCCCGGATTTGACATGTCCGCAACCTTGGAGTTGGGAGCGCTCCCACCCCTGACGGCACACAGCCCCTGGGAAACACAGCCCCTGACGGACACAGCCCCCTTGGTACGCGAGAGGACCCCCATGACACGCTCCGACACCGCCGGCCGGTTACGCCGCGCCCCGTTCCTCCTGCTCGGCCTGGTCCTGGCCGCGCTGTTCTCCCTGGTGCCGTCGAACGGCACCGCCCACGCCCACGGGTCGGTGGTCGATCCCGCCACCCGCAACTACGGCTGCTGGCTGCGCTGGGGCAGCGACTTCCAGAACCCGGCCATGCAGCAGCAGGACCCCATGTGCTGGCAGGCCTGGCAGACCGACACCAACGCCATGTGGAACTGGAACGGCCTGTACCGCAACGGTTCCGCGGGCAACTTCCAGGCGGTCGTCCCCAACGGCCAGCTCTGCAGCGGCGGCCGGGCCGAGGGCGGCCGGTACAACGCCATGGACGCGGTGGGCGCCTGGAAGGCCACCGACGTCGGCGCCGACTTCACCCTGCGTCTGCACGACCAGGCCCGCCACGGCGCCGACTACATCCTGGTCTACGTCACCCGGCAGGGCTTCGACCCGGTCACCCGGCCCTTGACCTGGAACGACCTCCAACTGGTCACCCGCACCAGCCGTTACGCCCCGGGCTCCGACTACAACGTCCCGGTGAGCCTCCCCGGACGCAGCGGGCGTGCCGTGGTGTACACGATCTGGCAGGCCTCGCACATGGACCAGACGTACTTCCTCTGCAGCGACGTCAACTTCCGCTGAGCGGACCGGGCGGTCGGGCGAACGGCCCGGTCGGTCCCTCCGCCGTGTTCCGCCGGACCGCGCGGTCCGGCGGAACACGTCGGTCGGCCTCACGGCTCCCGCAGGTTGTCCCGCCCGGTCATGAAGTGCTTGCGGCCCCCCGCGTACCAGGACACCAGCGCGAACAGGGCGACCACGGCCACCGCGACCGGCGCGTAGTTGAAGCTGTCGACGGTGACGGGGCGGCCGGGCGGCAGCACGAACAGCACGCAGATGACCGCCACCCACCCGACGGCGATCCAGCCGACGACCCCGCTCCACCGCCCGAGGTGCCACGGGCCGGGGACGAACTCGTCGCGCCGCAGGCGGCGCAGCAGCACCGGCGTGACGTAGGCGATGTACAGGCCGATCACGGCGATCGAGGTCACCGCCAGGTAGGCGGTGGTGTTGAACAGCGCCGGCAGGGTCAGCAGCGCGGAGAGCGTCACGCAGAACCAGATGGAGTTGGTGGGCGTCCCGGTGCGCGGGTTGACCTTCGCCCAGATCTTCGAGCCGGGGAGGGCGTTGTCGCGCGCGAAGGCGTACGTCATGCGGGAGTTGGCGGTCACCGAGGCCATGCCGCAGAAGAACTGCGCGACGCACACGACGAACAGCAGGAACTTCGCGGTTCCGGGGCTGTTCAGCGCGTCCAGGAAGACCTGGGCGGGCGGCAGCCCGGTGCTGGAGGTGGCCAGCTTGTCCAGGCCGGCCGGGGTCCTGTCCTGGATCGACGCCGTGATCGAGAAGAGCAGGACGAAACCGCCGACGACCGAGACGACCACGCTCATCACGATCCCGCGCGGCGCGCTGCGGGCCGCTCCCCTGGTCTCCTCCGCCACGTGGGCGGAGGCGTCGTACCCGGTGAAGGTGTACTGGGCCATGAGCAGGCCCATCAGGAAGACGTACAGGCCCGACGTCCACCCGGTGGCGTTGTGCCAGCCGGTCAGCGTCCACTCCGCCGACTGGTGGTGCTCGGGCAGGATCCACAGGGCCCCGACGACGACCAG
This sequence comes from Streptomyces sp. NPDC047130, assembly GCF_040643475.1. NCBI lineage: Bacteria > Bacillati > Actinomycetota > Actinomycetes > Kitasatosporales > Streptomycetaceae > Streptomyces > Streptomyces sp. NPDC047130. The sequence goes on from NZ_JBEYUK010000008.1 coordinate 29,658, forward strand.
GACGCCGCCGACGTGCCACCAGGCGGAGACGTTGGACAGGAGCGCGACGAGCCGGACGCCGAAGGTGTTGAGCAGCGCGTGCACCAGGACGATCGCCAGGAACAGCAGGTAGGTGCGGCCGGGGGTGACCTCGGTGCCCCAGACGAGGTTCATGAACGCCATCCAGGTGGTGGCGCACCCGAAGTCGATCGCCGCGGTCACCGCGACCTCGCCCATGAAGTTGAACCAGCCCACGAACCAGGCCCAGGCCCGCTTGTTCTTCCGGGCGAGTTCACCCGCCCAGAAGTACAGCCCTCCGGCGGTGGGGTACCGGGAGCACACCTCCGCCATGGCCAGCGCGACGCAGGTCACGAAGAGCCCGACCACCACCCAGCCGAGCACGACGGCCGAGGGACCGCCGGACCTCAGCGCGATGCCGTACGAGGTGATGCAGCCCGCCAGGATGGAGATGATCGAGAACGAGACGGCGAAGTTGGAGAACGCGCTCATCCCGCGGTGCAGTTCCTGCTGGTACCCCATCTCGGCGAGACGGGCGGCGTCCTCGTCCAGCACCACCCCCGGCGCCGGCCCGGCCGCCGGCTCCCGCTCCGGCTCGGTCTGTGGCGGAATTCCTTCGTGTGCGGACACCCGGCGACTCCTCACCGACGACGACGGGCGATCAGAGTGGCGTGCGCCACACCCGTTGTCAACGGTGCCCGGCCCGGCCGGCCGGGGCGGGGTCGGGGTGGGCGTCGGGGTCGGGACGGGTGTCCGGGTGGGTGAGGCCGAGGTGGTCGCGGAGGGTGGTGCCCTCGTACTCGGTGCGGAACACCCCGCGCTCCTGGAGGAGGGGCACGACGGCGTCGGCGAAGACGTCCAGGCCGGTGGGCACCAGGTGCGGCACCAGGATGAACCCGTCGGCGGCGTCCGCCTGGACGTACTCGTCGACGGTGCGCGCCACGGTCTGCGGGGAGCCGACGAAGGTCTGCCGGTTGCCGGTGTGGATGACCAGGTCCCGGATGGACCACTTGTTGGCCTCGGCCAGCTCCCGCCACTCCCGGGCGGTGGCCAGCGGGTCGCGGTACATCCGCACCTGCGCGCGGCCCCGGGCCACCGTGTGCTCGCCGACGACCGGGTCGACGTCGGGGAGCGGGCCGTCCGGGTCGTAGCCGGAGAGGTCGCGGTTCCAGACGAACTCCAGGTGCCGCAGGGCGGTGGCCCCGCTGACCTGCTGCCGCCGCACCTCGCGGGCGAGTTCGGCGGCCTCGTGGTCGGTGTCGGCTACCACGAAGGTGGCGGCCGGGAGGATCAGCAGCTGGTCGGGGGTGCGTCCGTGGCGGGCGAGCCGCCGTTTGACGTCGGCGTGGAAGGCCCGGCCTTCGGTGAACGTGCCGTGGCGGCTGAAGATGGCGTCGGCCGAGGAGGCGGCGAACTCGCGTCCTTCCTCGGAGTCCCCGGCCTGGAAGATCACCGGGCGTCCCTGGGGGCCGCGGGGGACGTCGAACCGGCCCTCGATGTCGAACTCCTCGCCCCGGTGCGCGAAGGCGCCCGCCCGGGCGTCGCGCAGGAACCGGCCGGTCTCCTGGTCGGCGACGATCTCGTCGCCGGTCCACGAGTCGAAGAGTTCGGTGGCGGTGGCGAGGAACTCCTTGGCGCGGGAGTACCGCCGGGACTCGGGCAGGAATCCGCCGCGGCGGAAGTTCTCGCCGGTGAAGGCGTCCCAGGAGGTGACCACGTTCCAGGCGGCGCGGCCGGCGGTGAGGTGGTCCAGGCTCGCGAACTGCCGGGCGACCTCGTAGGGCTCGTTGTAGGTGGAGTTGATGGTGCCGGCCAGGCCGATCCGTTCGGTCACCGCGCCCAGCGCGGCCAGCACGGTGAAGGTGTCCGGGCGTCCCACCACGTCCAGGTCGTAGATCTCGCCCCCGTGTTCGCGCAGCCGCAGCCCTTCGGCGAGGAACAGGAAGTCGAACTTGGCGCGTTCGGCGGTGCGCGCCAGGTGGACGAAGGAGCTGAAGTCGATCTGGCTGCCGGAGGCGGGGTCGCTCCACACGGTCGTGTTGTTGACGCCGGGGAAGTGCACGGCGAGGTGGACGCGCTTGGGGTGCGCCCGGTTCGGGTCTGCGGTGCTCATGCGGCGCGGTCTCCTTCCGGTCGGGCGGCGGACGCGTAGCGGTTGGCGGGGCGGGGCAGGCCGAGCAGTCCGCGCAGGGTGGACGCCTCGTAGGCGTGGCGGAAGACGCCCCGGGAACGGAGTTCGGGCACCAGACCGCGGGTGATCGCACGCAGGTCGCGGGCGGCGACGGCGGGCCGGAGCCGGTAGCCGGTGAGGCCGCCCTCCCGCCGCTGCAGCAGCAGGTCGGCGAGCTGCGCGGGGGTGCCGGTGAAGATCTCCGCGTCCGAGGTGTACTCCTCGCCGGCGAGGTCGTCGAGGCGGTCCCGTCGGGCGGCGGCCCGGGCGGGGGTCTCGTCGAGGAACACGACCAGGTCGCCGAAGACGTGCAGGGGTTCGTGCTCGCGTCCGGCGGCGGCCTGCTCGGCGCGGATCTCCTCGGTGATCGCACGGGCCTGGTCGACGTCGTGCGGGGTGACGTAGCCGACGTCGGCGGCGCGGGCGACCAGCCGGTAGGGCACGGTGGCGTGGGCGAGCGCGGTCACCGGCGGCTGGCCCTGGGGCGGGCGCGGCGTGATGGACGGGCCCTTGACGCTGAAGTGCCGCCCGTGGAAGTCGATGTGGTGCAGTTTCTCCCGGGCGACGAAGCGGCCGGTGGCGACGTCCCGGATCTCGGCGTCGTCCTCCCAGCTGTCCCAGAGCCGGCGCTGCACCTCGACGTGGTCGGCGGCCTCGTCGAAGAGTTCCTCGACGACGGGGAGGGGGCCGGGACCGCCGGGGTCCGAGAGGTCCACGGGCGGGAGGGTCCGGCGGCCGAAGTGCGCGGTCTCGTCGGTGCGGACGGACACCCGGACGCGGACGCCGGCACGGCCGCCGCTCACATGGTCGAGGGTGGCGATCGCCTTGGAGATGTGGAACGGCTCCGTGTGTGTGGTCACCACGGTGGGGACCAGGCCTATGTGGCGGGTCACCGGGGCCACGCGGGCCGCCACCAGGACCGCGTCGAGCCGGCCGCGGACCTGGTCGGTGCGGTCGTCCCGGTGGGTGGGGTGCGAGGACTGCGGGGAGAGGCCGTCCTCGAGGGTGACGAAGTCGAGCAGGCCGCGCTCGGCCTCGGTCACCAGCTCCGCCCAGTAACGGGCGGTGAGGAGTTCGCGGGGGCGGGACCCGGGGTCGCGCCAGGCGGCCGGGTGCCAGCCGGCGCCGTCGAGTGCGACGGCGAGGTGCAGCGGCTGCGACGCCGGCCCGGAGCCGGCGGGGGGCGAGGAGGAGGCGGGCATGGGCGGCCTTCCTGAAGAGGGGTGGTCTGCGGAGGGCGGTCGGAGGACCTTCGGGAGGCGGAGGACGGGCTTACGGAGGTCGGGGGACCTTCGGGAGTCAGAGGACCTTCGAGAGGAAGGCGCGGGTGCGTGCGTGGCGCGGGTTGTCCAGTACCTCGGCGGGCGGCCCCTGCTCGACGACGACGCCCTCGTCCATGAACACGACGCGGTCGGCGACCTCGCGGGCGAAGCCGATCTCGTGGGTCACCACGACCATCGTGGTGCCGGTCCTGGCGAGGTCCTTGACGACCTCCAGCACCTCACCGACCAGTTCGGGGTCGAGTGCCGAGGTGGGCTCGTCGAGGAGCAGCACCTTGGGCTCCAGGGCGAGCGCCCGGGCGATGGCCACCCGCTGCTGCTGGCCTCCGGAGAGCCGGCGGGGGTAGGCGTCCGCCTTGTCGGCCAGGCCGACCCTGGCCAGGAGGCGTCCGGCGGCGGCCACGGCGTCCTCGCGCGGTCTGCGCAGCACCGAGACCGGCGCCTCGATCAGGTTCTCCAGGACCGTGAGGTGCGGGAAGAGGTTGAAGTTCTGGAAGACGAACCCGATCCGGGTGCGCTGCCGCAGGACGTCCCTCTCCTTCAGCTCGTGGAGCTTTCCGCCGCGCCGGCGGTGGCCGACCAGTTCGCCGTCGACGCCGATCCACCCCTGGTCGGCCTTCTCGAGGTGGTTGATGGTCCGCAGCAGCGTGGACTTCCCCGAGCCGGAGGGGCCCAGGACGACGGTGACCTCTCCGGCCCGGACGGCCAGGTCCACGCCGCGCAGCACCTCCAGGGCGCCGAAGCTCTTGCGGACGCCGCGGACGTCCAGCATCAGGTCACCGGGTGCGGAAGCGGGTGCGGAAGCGGGTGCGGGGCTCTTGGTGCTGTCGCTCATGCCGTTCCTCCGGAGGGCGGTGGGTGATGGCCAGGGGGTCAGGGCCGCTGCTCGGGCGGGTTGACGCGTGACTCATCGACGGCGGACTCGGTGGTGCCCCACTTCTCGAGGATCCGGGCGTAGACGCCGCTGTCGATCAGCTCGTCGACCGCGGCCCGGAAGGCCGGGGTGAGCGGGGAGCCCTTCCTGAAGGCGAAGCCGACGTCGAGACGGTGGTACTCGCCGAGGAAGCGGGTGCCGGCGGCGGGCTGCGCGGCCTGGTACCGCAGGCCGTTGATGGTCGACATCACGACGTCGATCCGGCCCTGCTGCAGCGCGGTGACCACGGCCCCGTTCTCGGCGTACACCTTGACCTCGTAGGGCTCGCGCCCGGCCTCGGCGCACACGCCCCTGTTCTCGTTCAGGGTGGCCTCGAAGGTGGTGCCCGCGCCGGTGCCGACGGTGAGCCCGCACAGTTCGGTCAGGTCCTCGACCTTGCCGGTCAGCCGGGTGCTGTCCTTCTTGACGGCGAAGCCCTGGCCGTCGTTGACGTAGGTGACGAAGTCGACGGTCCTCAGCCGTTCCGCGGTGACCCCGAAGTTGCCGGTGCCGACGTCGTACTTGCCGCTGGACAGGGCCGGGAGGATGGTCTCGAAGGCGGCGTCCTCGCGCCGGAGCTCGATGCCCAGCACGCGGGCGACGGCCTCGGCGATGTCGATGTCCTGGCCGGCCGGCGGCTCGCCCTGCCCGTTCGGGTAGTAGGCGGCGGGCGGGCTTCCGACGGAGCTTCCGATCCGCAGGGTCCCCCTGGCCCGTACGTCGGCGGGGAGCAGGGCGGAGACGGCCTCCACCTCGCGCACGCCGGCCAGCGGGTCGCCGGTGGGGGCGGGCGAACCGGCCACCGCGGGGCCGGCCGGCCCCGCGGCCGTGCCGCCGCCACCGCCCCCGCACGCGCTCAGGCCGAGGACGGACAGCAGGACCAGTCCGGTCAGGGCACGTCGCGGTCCGCCTCGGGTACGTGGGTGGGTCACAGGTCAAGAACCTTTCCGCTCGGGTGGGACGGGAGGGAACGGGGTGGCACGGGAGGAAACGGGAGGGATGCCGCGAGGTCGCCCGGCGGTGCGGGAGGCGGCACGGCGTGCGGAGCTGCCTCCGCGGGGGCGTACGGCGGGAAGCGGTCCCGAGGGACCGGTGGGAGCGCGTGACGACGGGAGCCGGGGACGGGCGGACGGGCGGTGGGCCTCGTCCGGACACGTGCCGGCGGTGCGCGGCAGGCGGGGGCACCGGCCGTGCGTCAGGGGTGCGACAGGGAGAGCTCGGCCCGCGACGGGGTCACCGAGGGAGGGATCGGGCCGTTCCGGACGGCCTGCGACAGTCCGGTCAGCAGGGGCGACACGAGGCGGACCACACGCGACCGAAGTCGATGTGGCCGCGCGTCACCAGGCGCTGCCGACGGGAGTTCATGCGGACCATTGAGCACCGCGCCGAACGGTTCGTCAACCGGGCGTCCGCACAACGGACTTGTTGACAGCGGGCCCGCACACGGGCATACGGTGGTGGGACCGGCCGTGTTGAGGGACACGCCGGGCGTGACGACGAACCTCCCCGGGCGCACCAGCGGCGTTCCGGGACGGTCCCCTACGCCCCGTGACTCCCTCCCGGAGGATCCGATGGTCACCCCGACCGGTACCGCCTCCCTTCCGCCGTCCCCCTCGGCCCCGAAGGCCGCCCCCGGCCCCGCCGCCGCGCCGGAGGCGCTGCCCGAGATCGTGCCGCGCAGACGGCCCGGCCGCCTCGTGGCCGGCGCCCTGGGGCTGCTGGTCCTGGCCATGGTGGTCAACTCGGTACTGCGCAACGACGCGTTCCAGTGGGACGTCGTCGGCCGGTACCTCACCACCCCGGCCGTGCTGGACGGACTGGTGCTGACCCTGTGGCTGACCGCCGTGGTGATGGTGCTGGGCTTCCTGCTCGGCGTTCCGCTCGCGGTCATGCGGCTGTCCTCCAATCCGGTCCTGTCGACGCTAAGTTGGGGCTTCGTGTGGATCTTCCGGTCCACTCCGCTGCTGGTGCAGCTGCTGTTCTGGTTCAACATCGGCGCCCTGTACCCGCGGATCGGACTCGGCGTGCCGTTCGGGCCGCAGCTGGTCAGCGTGGACACGGTGAACCTGCTCGGGCCGACGCTCACCGCCGTGGTGGGCCTGACCCTGCACGAGGCCGCGTACGCCGCCGAGGTGGTCCGCGGCGGGATCCTCTCGGTGGAGGACGGCCAGACCGAGGCCGCCAGGGCCCTGGGCCTGGGCCGGTGGCGGACGCTGCGCCGGATCGTGGTGCCGCAGGCGATGCGGTCGATCGTCCCCACCGCGGGGAACATGCTGATCGGCACGCTCAAGGGCACCAGCATCGTGAGCGTGCTGGCCGTCCACGACCTGCTGTTCTCGGTGCAGTTGGTCTACAACCAGACCTACCAGGTGATCCCGCTGCTGATGGTGGCCACCCTCTGGTACGTCGCGGTGACCAGCGTCCTGAGCGTCGGGCAGTTCTACGTCGAGCGCCGTTACGCGCGCGGGTCGGCCCGCGCGCTGCCGCGCACCCCGGTGCGGCGGCTCGCGGACGGGCTGGGCCGGCTGGCACGGCGGTCGCGTGCGGCCGTGCGGAGTTCCGGCGGTGCGCGGTGACGGCGGCCGGACGTCCCGCCGTGCTGGCCGTCGTCGGGGCGGGTCCGCGCGCCACGGGACTGCTGGAGCGGATCGCGGCGAACCTCGCCGAGCTCTGGCCTCGGCGGCGTGCGCTCCACGTCCACCTGGTCGATCCGCACCCGCCGGGCCCCGGGCGGGTCTGGCGGCACGACCAGTCGCCGCTGCTGCGGATGAACTCCATGGCGGAGGACGTCACCATGTTCACCGACGAGTCGTCCACCGTGGAGGGGCCGGTGCGTCCGGGTCCCTCCCTGGCCGCGTGGGCCGCCCAGTTCTCCGGGCGCGGTCCACGGCACGAGCCGTACGCCGAGCCCGCCGACCCCGAGGTCCTCGCCGAGCTCCGCTCCCTGGGCGGTGCGGACTTCCCCACCCGCCGCGCCCAGAGCGCCTACCTGGACTGGGTGTTCCGGCGGGTCCTGGCCGAACTCCCGCCGTGGGTACGGGTCGAGTGGCACGCCACCACGGCGACCTCCGTCACCGGCCCGCCCGACGGCCCGCAGCGGCTCCACCTGGCCGGCCGCGACCTGCCGCTCACCGCCGACCTGGTCGTCCTCGCCCAGGGGCACCTGGACTCCGCGCCGCCGGCCGAGCACCGGACGCACGCCGCGTTCGCCCGCAGGCACGGCCTGTTCCACCTGCCGCCCGCCTACACGGCGGACGTCGACCTGTCCGCGGTGCGGCCCGGGCAGCACGTCCTGGTCCGCGGGTTCGGGCTGGCCTTCGTCGATCTGGTGTCCCTGCTCACCGAGGGCCGGGGCGGCACGTACCGCCGGGAGCCGGGCGGCACGCTCGCCTACCGTCCGTCCGGCCGTGAACCGGTGCTGCACGTCGCGTCCCGGCGCGGCGTCCCGTACCGCTCCAAGACGCACTACCGGCTCCAGGGACCGAGGCCCCCGCTGCCCCGGTACTTCGGACCGGCGCAGGTGGCACGGTCGGCCGCGGCCGGTCCGCTCGACCTCCGGCGGGACGTCTGGCCGCTGATGGCGAAGGAAATCGGCTACGGCCACTACCACGAGCTCTTCCTCGCCCATCCGGACCGCACCACCGTCGCCTGGGCCGACTTCGAGGCCGCCTTCGACGAACTCGGCTGGTACACGGCCGAGATGCGCGCGCTGGTCGCCGCCGCCGTCCCCGACCCGGCCGACCGGCTCGATCTGGAGGCCCTCGACCGCCCCCTGGCCGGCCTCTCGTTCTCCTCCCCGGAGGCGTTCCAGGAGTACCTGCGCGGCCATGTCGCGCGCGACGTGGCCCGGCGGGCCGACCCGGCGCACAGCGCCGACCTCGGCGCCTTCCTCGCGCTGCTCTCCGTGTACGGTCAGCTTCCCCGCCTGGTGGAGACAGGAGCCCTGACGGCCCGTACCGTCGCCCGTGACCTGGACGGCTGGTGGAACGGCTTCTTCAACTCGCTCGCCTCCGGCCCGCCCGGCTTCCGGCTGCGGCAACTGCACGCGCTGTCGCGGGCCGGGGTGGTCCGGTTCGTGGGCGCGGAGCCACTGATCGGCACCGACGAGGAGGCCGGCGTGTTCACCGCGACCAGCCCCACGGTGCCGGGGCACCTCGTGCGGGCCACCGGTCTGGTCGAGGCGCGCCTGCCCGCCCCCTCGCTGCGGCGCACCACCGACCCGCTGCTGAGGGACCTCGACGTCCGCGGGGCGGTCGCCGAGGAGGTCCTGACGGACCGCACCCACACGCACCGTTCCGGGCTGCTCAGCGTCTCGCCCGCGGACGGCCGGCTGGTCGACCCCCGGCTGGGCGGGCGCCCGCACCCCCGCCGGGTCGCCCTCGGGGCGCCGACCAACCAGCGCGCCGTCGCCGCCTTCGCCCGGCCGCTCACCGACGCCCCCGCCTTCCGGCTCAACGACGCCACGGCCCGGGCCCTGCTGCGCGCACTGGCCTCGGACCCCGCCCCGGCCGTGGTCCAGGGGTCGCGCTGAGCGTCCCGGCCGGGCTCCGGAAGACCCACGGGGCCCGGCCGGGTGTCCGCCCGCGCCGGACGGTCAGCCTGTCCGCCGGGCCGCCTCGGGCCGCTGCCGGCCGGTGTGCGCGTCCCAGTCCACGATCCGCACGGCCGCGCCCGCGGCCTCCTCGCCCCGGCAGTGGGCGTGGTGCCTGCGGGCGATGCCGTCCAGGTCGAGGTGGGCGCCGAAGGCCGGGTGCGCGGCCAGCCGGCGCGCGTAGGCCCACAGCCGGGGATGGTCGGCGATCCGGTGCACCGCGACGGCGTCGAGGTGGTGGCGGTGCACGGTGTCGAGCTCCACCAGGGCCACCCACAGGTCGACGTCGGCCAGGGTGATGTGCCCGCCCACCATGAACCTGCGGAAGGCGAGGCGCCGTTCGAGGACGCCGAGGGTGCGCAGCAGGATGGCCGCCGCGGCGTCGCGCCGCGCCGCGGCGTCCGTGCCGGTGCCCGTGCCGATGTCGGTGCCGGTGCTCGTGCCGATGCCGATGTCGGTGCGCGGGTCGGCCTGCCCGGCGCGTTGCGCGGCCTCGCCGATGTCCTCCGCGCAGAGGCGGCGCACGTCCTCCAGCTCCTCCTCCACGCCGTGCGGCCGCAGGTCGGGGCCGTGTCCGCCGAACCGCGCGACCAGGTCGCGCAGGATGTCGGGGGCGTGGGTGCTGACGATCCGCCCGGTCCAGTTGTCGCTGAGCACGGGCGCGACGGCCGGACCGGCGTAGGCGTGCGAGCTGGCCTCGTACAGCGGGCGCAGTGCCCGGTGTCCGCCGCCGGGCGCGTCGGGCACTGCGGGCAGCAGGGTCACGGGAAGGGTGTCGCCGAGGCCGAGCAGGCTGTGCGTGACGGCGATCCGCAGGCCGTCCGGACACGAGAGGGCGAGGTGGAGCCGATAGCGGCGGGCCGCGGCGTAGTAGCCGCTGCGGGCGTCGCGGCCGATCCTGCCGCGGAAACGGGACGGGGCGGGGAGCGGGAACGCGGAGGACATACGTCTCCCTGGAGACTCGGTCTGCGATGCGCGGGGGCGGCGCCGTGCGCGGGCGTGCGACGGCGTCCGCGGGTGTCCGTGGCGCGCGGCGGTACGACGCGGCCCGGAACGCGGTCCGGTACGGCGGGTCAGGCGTGGCCGGGGGCGGTGACGCCGTGGCGCGGGTGTCCCGCCGCGCTGCACACGCGCATCAGATCGATGTGGCGGCGGGAGGTCAGCAGGGGCAGCGGCCGGACGGCGACACGGACGGTGTCGCTCCCTCGGTCCGGCACAGAACGGCCCATGACTCCCCACCGGTTCACCAGGTTCCTTGCAGGGAGTGTCTGCCCCTGCGCGGAGCGCGTCAAGACACCTGGCACGGGGCGGCCGGACGTCTCACCGGCTGGGAAGACCCGGGGGCGCGCGTCTACCGGAGGGCGGCCTCGTCGAGGGCGTCCGTGAGTTTGGCGAGCAGGGTGCGCAGGGTCCGCGCCTCCTCCCGGTCGAAGCCGGTGGCGGCGGCGATGCGGTGGGGGACCTGGCCGGCGCGGTCGCGCAGGGCGGCGCCCTCGGGGGTGAGGTGGATGTGCACGGAGCGCTCGTCGGCGGCGGAGCGCCGCCGGTGGACGAGGCCGGCCGCCTCGAGGCGCTTCAGGAGGGGCGAGAGGGTGCCCGAGTCCAGCCGCAGGCGCTCCCCCAGGCTCTTGACGGGTGTGGCGCCCTCCTCCCAGAGCACCAGCATGACCAGGTACTGCGGATAGGTGAGCCCGAGGTCCTTGAGGACGACGCGGTAGACGGCGGTGAACGCGCGGGAGGCCGCGTTCAGGGAGAAGCAGATCTGGCTGTCGAGGAGCAGCGCGTCGTCGAGGCCGGGCTCGCTCTCCCGGTCGGCGGGGCCGCCGGCGTGCGGGGTGTCCATGGGGCCAGGGTAGCCCGCCCACATTTTGATTGCACACAATTGAATTGCGTGCTTCAATTAATGGCGGCGGCACCGTCCGGTCCCGCCGCCTGGACGAAGGGGTTTCGCATGGACGCGCTCTACACCGCCGTAGCCACCGCCACCCACGGCCGCGAGGGCCGCGCCGTGGCGTCCGACGGGAAGCTGGACGTCCAGCTCGCGCCGCCGCGCGAACTGGGCGGCAACGGCGAGGGCACCAACCCGGAGCAGCTCTTCGCCGCCGGTTACGCGGCCTGCTTCGCCAGCGCCCTCGGCGCGGTGGGCCGGCAGGCCAAGGTGGACGTCTCCGACGCCGCGGTGACCGGCGAGGTGTCGATCGGCAAGGACGGCCCGGGCTTCGCCCTGGCGGTGACCCTGCGGATCGAGCTCCCGGAGTCCGTGGACGCGGAGACGGGCCGCACGCTGGTGGAGCAGGCGCACCAGGTGTGCCCGTACTCCAACGCGACCCGCGGCAACATCCCGGTCGAGCTCGTCATCGAGTGAGCGGCGGCCGCGCCGCGCGCCGATGCCCCGCCCGGGCGGTTCCCGGGCGGGGCATCGGCGTCCGTGCGGCCGGAGCGGACCGCGAGGGGGCGGTCAGCCGCAGGCGGCCCCGTCCCGGGTGAAGGCGTCCGGCGCGCCGTTGCTCCCGGTCCAGGTGCCGGTGAGGCCGACGGTCACCGAACGGCCGGGCGCGACCTCGGCGTTCCAGGACGCGGCGGTGACGGTGACGCGGTCGCCGCTCTGGGTGTGGGAGCCGTTCCAGAGCTGGGTGACGCGCTGCCCGTCGGGGAAGGACCAGCCCAGCTTCCAGCCCTTCCAGGCGGTCCCACCGGTGTTGGTGAGCTGGACCTCGGCCTGGAAGCCGCCCTGCCACTGGTTGGTGACCCGGTACTCCACCGCGCAGTCGCCCTCCGGGTCCGGCGGATCGGTCGGGTCCGGCGGATCGGTGGGGTCCGGCGGGTCGGTCGGGTCCGGCGGGTCGGTCGGGTCGGTGGGCGCGGGGATCGCGGCGGTGTCCGCGTAGACGATGCCCCGGCCGTTGGTGGAGACGTAGACCCGTCCGTAGGTGCGCGGGTCGCCGGTGATGGTGGAGCCCGTCCAGCCCCACTGGTGGTCGTCGTCGTTGACCCGGACCCAGTTGGCGCCCGCGTCGGTGGAGCGGAAGATGCCGCGGACCCCGTCGATCCGGGCGCTGGTGTAGAGGGCCGGGTAGGCGGCGCCCGGAGCGGCCTTGCCGAAGCCGACGGTGTCGGCCTCCTGGACGCCGCCCACCTTGGTGAAGGTGGCGCCGGAGTCGGTGGAGTGCCACAGCCCGTAGGTCCCGCCCTCCTTCCCGCCGGCCAGCCAGATGTCGCCGCCGCGGCCGGGCACCGCCTTGAAGCGGACGTCGCCCTCGGCCGGCAGCCCGGTGGAGGCGCGTTTGACGAAGGTGGCGCCGCCGTCGGTGCTGACGTAGAAGGCGCCGCCCTTGAAGCCGTAGAACTTCTTCGGGTCGACCCGGTCCGACTCGACGACCGCCCCCGCGGGGATGCCGGTGGACGCCGTCCAGGCGGAGCCGGAGCCGGTGTGCACGCCCGCGCCCTCGGGGCTCCACACGTAGCGGCCGCCGTCCGCCGCCACGGCGACGGTGCCGCCGCCGGTCACCCCGGACGGGTCCGTGCCGGCCCACCAGTTGGCGCCGTTGTCGGAGGAGAACGCGACGTGGGCGCCGCTCTCCACGTGCCCCACCCGGACCACGGTGTTCGGGTTCGTCTCGGCGTAGTCCAGGCTGGTGGTGGAGGTGAAGTTGGGCGACTGGAACATCGTCGCCGGGACCGCGGAAAGGTCGGTGTGGCGGAAGCCGCCGACGTCGCCCAGGCCGCTGATCAGGGTGGCGCCGGAGGGCGGGGCGATCAGGTCGAGCACCGCGGTCTCCTCCAGGCCCTTCACCATCGGCTCGATGACGGGCTTGCCGCCGCTGTCCCAGTCGGTGAGGTTCTCGGTGCCGTAGATCGTCGCGCCGGTGCCGTACATCATCCGGTCCGGGTCGAACGGGTCGATCTCCAGCGCCTCCGTCATCCAGCCCAGCTTCGGGGTCTGCTCCGGCGGTGTCGGGTGGGCGCCCCAGTCGAGCCAGGGCACCGAGGAGATGTCCATGGTGTAGCGGTTGGAGCGGTTCGGGTAGGAGCTGTACTCCCAGGCCCTGGTCCAGGTCTCCCCGCTGTCGGTGGTGCGGAAGATCTGGGTGTCCGGCCACCAGGAGCTGTAGCCGGTCACCATCACCGTGCCGGGGTTCTGCCGGTCCACGCTCAGCCCGCTGTAGCCGAAGTGGGTGTCGGCGGCGGGCACCGGGCTGATGTCGGTCCACTCGCCGCTGCCGGTGTCGTAGCGCCAGACCTGTCCGGTGGAGCCGTCGTACGGGCCGCCGGTGTCGCTGTACGGCAGGTAGAGGTAGCCGTTCTCCGCGTCCAGGACGCCCTTGTGCGCGAGGAGTCCGGTCGGCTGGCCGGCCACCCGTGACCAGGTGGCGCCCGCGTCGGTCGACCGGTAGACGTTGTTCTCCTTGTCGGCGACGCCGACGTAGAGGGTCCGGGTGGCGGATCCCGCGCTGCCCGTGGTCTCGTCGAAGGTGACCCAGGAGATGCCCTGGATGTCGCTGCCGTAGCCGCCGGTGTCGCCGGGATCGGCGACGTAGGTGCCCGGGTTGGGGAACGAGGTGACCTTCGACCAGGTCGCGCCGCTGTCCGTGGAGCGCCACAGGCCGTTGCCGCTGGGCGCTCCGAGGTAGAGCACGCTGTTGCGGTGCGGGTCGACGGCCAGCCGCTCCCCCATGCCGCGGCCGGGCATGTTGCCGCCCAGCTTGAACGGCAGGTCGGCCTTGGACCAGGTCTCGCCCCGGTCGGAGGAACGCAGCACGGCGCCCTTCCCGGGGTCCCAGTCGTTGGTGTAGGTGCCGACCGCCGCGTAGACCTTGTCCGGGTCGACGCTGTCGGAGGCGAGGCCGATCACGCCCGTGTGGCCCCAGTCGTCCCAGCCGACGTGGTCCAGCAGCGGCTTCCAGCTCCTGGTCGACTCCACCCAGCGGTAGGCGCCGCCGATGTCGGTGCGGGCGTAGGCGAGGTCCGGCTCGGACCGGTTGAAGACGATGCCGGGGACGAAGCCGCCGCCGTCGATGCGGACGTTCTTCCAGTCGGCCGTGGCGGCCGCCGCGCGGGGCGCGGCGCCGGGTCCGGCGGTGGCGTCGGACCGGGCGGCGGCGGCCGGCACCAGGGCGCACAGCAGCCCCGCGGCGGCGGCCAGGACGCCGCCCAGTCTTCGTGCGGTGCGGCGGGCCGGCCGTGGGCGGCCGGCCCGCGGGGCGCTCGGGGGCAGCGCTCCGCCCGTGGCGGGAGGGGACTCGTGCACTGGTCGTTCCTTCCTCGTCGCGCCGGCCGCCCTCGCGGCGGGAGCCCGCGGCGGACACCGCGGAGGCCCGTTCCTGGCCAGGGCGGTGCCGCCGCCCGCGGGAGGGCCGGGGCAGTTGGATGGGGAGTGCGGGGCGGAACCCGCCGGGCGCGGGACGGAGATCGCCCGCCCGGCCCGGCGTACGGGTGGTGCCTCCCGGCACGGGCGCGGGAGGCGCGGGCGGGGCCCGCCCCGGACGACGCCGTGCGACTGGGAGCGCTCCCACTGTCGAGGGCCGCCCGTCGCGGAGTCAAGACGTCCGCACCGTCGAAGGCGTTCGACGGCGGCACCCGCACGTCACCGGCGCCGGACCTGCGGCGGGGCCGATCGTCGAAGCGCTTCGACTGACTCTGGACACCCACCGTCGCTGGAGCTACTGTCGGACCACCCGCACATCTCGCGGACCTGTCCACGCGCCGGGTCGAAGCGCTTCACAATGCTGGGAGAGCTGGATGGTCACCCTCGCCGAGGTCGCCCAGCACGCCGGAGTCTCGGCGAGCACGGTGAGTTACGTCCTCAGCGGCAAGCGGTCCATCTCCGCGGGGACGCGGCAGCGGGTCGAGCGCAGCATCCGCGAGCTCGGCTACCACCCCAACGCCGGCGCGCGTGCCCTGGCCAGCAGCAGGTCGAACATCATCGCGCTGATGGTGCCGCTGCGCACCGACATGTACGTGCCGGTGATGATGGAGATCGCGATCGCGGTGGCCACCACGGCCCGCACCCACGGGTACGACGTCCTGCTGCTCACCGGCGAGGAGGGGCCCGACGCGGTGCGCCGGGTCACCAGCAGCGGTCTCGCCGACGGCATGATCCTGATGGACGTCGAACTCGACGACGAGCGGCTGCCGTTGCTCCGCGGCGGCGGCGCGACCCCTCCGGGTGCGACCCCCGCGGGCGCGACCCCCGCGGGCGCGGCCTCACCGGGCGCGGCCTCCCCCGGTGCGCCCGACCCGGCGATGGTGCAGCCGGCGGTGCTGATCGGGCTGCCCGCCGACACCACGGGCCTGACCTGCGTCGACCTGGACTTCCGGGCCACCGGCGCGCTGTGCGTGGAGCACCTGGCGACGCTGGGGCACCGTGAGGTGGCGGTCGTCGGCGAGGCACCGGCGGTCTACGAGCGGCACACCGGCTTCGCCGAACGCACCCTCGACGGACTCCGCGGCCGGGCCCGGGAGTTGGGTCTGCGGCTGCTGCACCGGCCGTGTGCGGGAGGGTACGACTCGACGGCCGTGACCCTGTCCCGGATCCTCGACGAACGTCCGGGCACCACCGGGTTCGTCGTGCAGAACGAGTCGGCCGTCGAGCCGTTGCTGGCCCTGCTGCGGCAGCGGGGGCAGGCCGTGCCCGAGGACGTCTCGGTGGTGGCGGTCTGCCCGGAACAGGTCGCCGTCCAGGGCTCGGTCCGGCTCACCTCCGTCGCCATCCCGGCGCAGGAGATGGGCCGGCACGCCGTGGAGCAGCTGGTCGCCAAGCTCCGGGGCCGGGTCGAGGACGAGGTCGTGCTCCTCGCCCCGGAACTGACCGTCCGGGCGAGCTCCGGCCCGGCGTCGAACAGCCTGCCGTAGCGCCGCCTTCCTCCGTCCGCCCCACCCGCCTCCGGCCCCACCCGCCTCCGGCCCCGCTCGTCCGCCCGCAGGGCGCCACGTCCATGTCTCCACTCCTCCAGGAGCACGCCTCGTGACCCAGCATGCCGAGACACAGCCCAAGGTCAGCCTCGCCCAGTCCTCCCCCACCGTCGGCACGCTGCGCGAGCGGGACGGCGCGCTGGAGTGGAGCGGCCGCCAGGAGACCGTCCGCATCGAGCCCTGGGGCCCCGACGCCGTCCGGGTGCGCGCCCGGCTGGGCGGACCGGTGCTGCCGGACCTGCCCGGAGCCCTGCTGCCCGAGGCCCCGCCCGCCGAGGGCACCGTCCGCGTGCGGGACGGCCGCGGCAGCCTCACCGTCGGCGCGCTGACGGCGGAGGTCGACGCCGAGGGCATGGTCCGGTTCCTGCGCACCGGTGACGGAACGGAACTGCTCGCCGAGGAACGCGCCCACTTCTGGTGGCCCGGCCCGAGGCTGTACACCGCCGTGGGCAACGGGCACCACCGGCTGGAGCAGCGGTTCGCCGCCTACGACGACGAGCGGCTGTACGGCCTGGGCCAGCACCAGCACGGCCGGCTGGACCAGAAGGGCCTGGTCGTCGACCTGGTGCAGCGCAACGCCGAGGTCGGCGTCCCGGTACTCACCTCCAGCCGCGGCTACACCCTGCTGTGGAACAACCCGGCCGTCGGACGGGTCGAGCTCGCCCACAACGGGACCCGGTGGGTGGCGGACTCGGCGCGGCAGATCGACTACTGGATCACCGCCGGCGAGCCCGCCGACGCGCAGCGCCGGTACAGCGCGGCGACCGGCCGCACCCCGATGCTGCCCGCGTGGGCGGCCGGGTTCTGGCAGAGCAAGCTGCGCTACCGGGACCAGGACGAACTGCTGGCCGTGGCACGGGAGTACAAGCGGCGAGGGCTGCCGCTGGACGCCATCGTCTGCGACTTCTTCCACTGGACGCACCTGGGCGAGTGGCGGTTCGACCCGAAGGAGTGGCCGGACCCGGCGGCCATGGTCCGCGAGCTGGAGGAACTCGGCGTCAAGCTGGTCGTGTCGGTGTGGCCGTCGGTGTCGCCGCTGAG
Organism: Streptomyces sp. NPDC047130; assembly: GCF_040643475.1. Classification (NCBI taxonomy): domain Bacteria; kingdom Bacillati; phylum Actinomycetota; class Actinomycetes; order Kitasatosporales; family Streptomycetaceae; genus Streptomyces; species Streptomyces sp. NPDC047130. The sequence continues at coordinate 46,562 of NZ_JBEYUK010000008.1, forward strand.
CGAGAACCATCCGGTGATGGAGCAGCGCGGCCTGTTCATCGGCACCCAGTACGGGCCGATGGCCCACGCCGACTGGCCGGACAAGGAGGTCGCCACACCGGTCCAGGTCGCCTTCTACGACGCCACCAACCCCGAGGCCCGGCAGTTCGTGTGGTCCCGCATCAAGGAGAACTACCTGGATCCGTACGGCATCACGGCGTTCTGGCTGGACGCCTGCGAGCCGGAACTGAAGCCGGGCTTCCCGGAGAACCTGCGCTACTGGGCGGGTCCGGGGCTGGAGGTCGGCAACCTCTACCCGGCGGAGAACTCCCGGGCCTTCCACGAGGGGCTGACGGCCGCGGGCGTGGACGAGGTGATCACCCTCAACCGCTCGGCGTGGGCGGGCAGTCAGCGGTACGGGGCCGCGCTGTGGTCGGGCGACATCGGCACCGACTTCGCCACCCTGCGGCGTCAGATCGCGGCGGGCCTCAACACCTCGCTCTCCGGCATCCCCTGGTGGAACACCGACATCGGCGGCTTCCACGGCGGCGACCCGGACGACCCCGCCTACCGCGAGGTGATGATCCGGTGGTTCCAGTTCGGCGCGCTGTCCCCGCTGATGCGGCTGCACGGCTTCCGCGAGCCCGGCATGCCGCTGGGGCCGGACATGACCGGCGGGCCGAACGAGGTCTGGTCCTACGGCGAGGAGGCCGGGCCGATCCTGGCCCGGTACCTGCGTCTGCGGGAGCGGCTGAAGCCCTACGTCCTGGAGGTCATGCGGGAGGCGCACGAGGAGGGGCTGCCGGTGATGCGGCCGCTGTTCCTGGAGTTCCCCGGCGACGAGGCCGCGTGGTCGGTGGACGACGCGTACCTCTTCGGCCGGGACCTCCTGGTGGCGCCGGTCCTGGAGGCGGGGGCCACCGCGCGCGAGGCGTACCTCCCCTCGGGCGCGCTCTGGACGGACGCGTGGACGGGTGAGGTGTACCCGGGCGGCGCGTCCGTGACGGTCGAGGCGCCGCTGGACCGCCTGCCGCTGTTCCTGCGGGACGGGGCCACCCTGCCGGTGCGGGAGGCGTAGGCGGCCGGCGGCTCAGGGCCCCTCCCCCGCGGTCGCCGCCCCGTCGGCGGTCGCGGGGGCGGGCGGCTGCGCGGGGGCGGACGGCTTCTCGCGCGGCTGCGCGGGGGCGGGCGGGGTGCGGCAGGCGCGCAGGGGCGCGTTCACCGCGGCCACGGCGGCGACCGCCAGGACGGAAGTCGCCGGGCTCGGGCCCGCGACGCCTCCTTGGGGGTGCGGGCGTCGGGACCCGGCCCGGAGGTGACCGCACCCTCCTCGCGCAGGGCGGCGACCCGTCCGGCCGACCGCGGAGTGCGAGCGGTCCGGTGACTCCGCGAGCTCGCGGATGGCCGGGCGCAAGCACCGGAGTGCGTCCGGGCCGGCGGTTCACCGCGGCCGGGGGCCGGTCAGGGTGAGCACGTGGTCCTGGCCGGCGACGAGGTGGAGGACCTGCGCGCCGGAGGGGGTCCTGAGGTCGACGCGGTGCGTGCGGGAGGGCCGCAGGACCGCCGTGCCGCCCTCCGGGGACCAGGTGAGGTCGAGCGTCGCGCCGAAGCGGGTGCGGACGCCGCGCAGGGTGCCGGCGGGGTGGGCGGGCAGCGGGGCGGGCAGCAGGACCAGCCGGTCGGGGGTGGACCGCACCAGCGCCTCGATCAGCACGGCGGGCAGGGTGTGGGCGGCGTCGGCGTTGTAGACGTCGCGGCCCGGGTAGTGCGAGCTCATCAGCGAGGCGTGGAAGTAATCCCCGTGGAGCACCCGGGCCAGCGCGGCGGCCACCCGGCCGCCGTCGCCCAGGCGGGCCGCGATCAGCGCCTGGTGCAGGTGGCCGTGGGCGGAGTCGTTCTCCGCGCCGCGCAGGGCGAGGGCACGGTGGGCGGCGCGGGCCGCCGCGGGGGTGTCGTGGGGGTCGATCTCGTCGAGGGGCCAGACGCCGTAGAGGTGGCTCAGGTGCCGGTGGTCGTAGGCGTCCCGCAGGCCGGGCCGGGCCCATTCGGCGAGGGCGCCGTCGGCGTTGGTCCGGTGCGGCGGCAGCCGGGCGGCGACGGCGCGCCAGCGGGCCGCGTGCTCCGGGTGCCGGTCCGCGGCCGTCAGCAGGGCGTGGCGGGCGGCGGAGAGGTCCATGGCGGCGTCGACGGCGCCCGGGCCGCCGCCGTCGGGCCGGTTCTCGGGCGAGTAGGAGGGGACCACGGCCCACCGGCCGTGTTCGTCGGTGCGGGTGAGGAAGTCCTCGTAGAAGGAGGCGATCTCGGCGAGGACGGCGGTGGTCCGCGGGTCGTGTGCGCCGCGGGCCTCGTCGTGGTCGACGAGGGGCTTGACCAGCCAGTCGGCGCCGGCCGTCCACAGGTGGAGCGGGTAGTCGCGGTCGAAGTGGTAGGCGTGACCGGACTCGCCGTCGGTGTGCGCCGGGGCGACCACTCCCCGGGCGCCGAAGACGGCGCGGGCGTTGTCGCGCCAGTCGGGGAGCTGGCGGTGGACCAGCGAGGCCAGTGCCTCGGTGACCTCGGGAAGGTCCGCCGCGGTGGCGGACGCGGTCTGGAGGTTGAGGTTGGCGTCGGTGGTGAAGCCGCCGGACCAGGCCGTGTCCCACTCGCCGGTCCACAGTCCGGTGAGCCGGGGCGGGTTGAGGCCGCTGGAGGAGAGCAGGTGGTAGCGGCCGGCCGCGAACAGCCGCTCGGCCAGGGCGGGGCTGTCCGGCCGGCGCAGCAACGCGCTGCCGCTGAGGGCGCGTTCGGCGGGATCGGCCGAGAGGTCGAGGGAGACCCGGCGGTAGGCGGTGCGGTGCAGGGTGAGGTGGCGGGCGAGCAGGGCCGGGTACGCGTCGGCCCGCCCGGCGGTCAGGGCGCGCAGGGCCCGCCCCTCGGCCGGCAGGTTTGCCTCCCCGGTGTGCCGCCGCACCCGGGTGAGCAGCAGCACCTCCCGCGCGCCTTCCACCCGGATGCCCTCGGGGGTGACCGTGACGGTTCCGCCGGTAGCGGTGACCAGGGTGACGCCGGTGTAGGCCCGCTCACTGCCCGGGTACCCCACCCGCAGTCCGAGCAGGGCCCCCTCGGGGGTGCGGACGTGGCGGTGGAGCGCGTCGGCCGCGGCGGGGGCGCCGGACAGGCGGTGGTCGAGGAGGACGTCGAGGGCGGGTCCGGGGTCGGTGAGGTGCTGGACGACGGCGTCGTCGGCACGGGAGACGAACAGGCGGGCGGTGTGTCCGCCGCAGTCCACGCGCACCTCGCCGGTGGCGAAGTCGACGGCCCGCCGGTAGCCGTGGCGGGCGCCTGCGCCTGTGCGTGCGCCTGTGCCTTTGCCTGTGCCTGTGCCTGTGGCGTCCGGGCGGCGCAGGCGCACCTGGAAGGCCGGGTGGAAGGGGCGGATCCAGCGCAGCGGGCGGCCGTCGGTGAGCTCGTCGGCGGCGTGGAGGTCGCCGGCGAGCAGGCGGTCCTGGACGGCCGGGAGGAGGTGGGCGACACGGGGCGGCAGGCGGTCCCGGGTGTCCTCCCCGTCGGGGTCGGGGCGGACCAGCGCGTGGTGGGTGACGATCACCCGTTCGTCGTGGGGGTCGCCGTGGACCAGGGCGCCGTGGTGGCCGTTGCCGGCCAGGAAGGCGTCCTCCCAGCGGGCGGCGGGGCGCGGTTCCCAGGTGCCGTGGACGGGACCGGTGGCGCCGTGGACCGGACCGGTGCTCATGGCCGCAGGACCGCGACGCCGTGCCGCGGCAGGGTGACCCGGTCGGTGAGGGTGGTCCCGGTCAGCAGGTCGCGGTGGGTTCCGGGCACCTCCACGGTGACGGGTCCGGCGCCGTGGTTGAGCAGGAAGAGCGCCTGGCCGCGGCGGACCGCCTCCACCCGCTCCGGCAGTCCGTCGAGGACGGGGCGGACGCCGGCGCCCGTGGCGATCCGGGTCAGCAGGGCGCGCAGCGCCGCGGGTTCGGGGAGGGTGGAGACGTACCAGGCGGTGCCCTTGCGGAGCACCGCGGGCAGGCCGTCGAGTTCGCCGCCGCGGTAGGGCGTGGTCGCGTCGGCCGTGCCGTCGCCCTCGAGTTCCTCCGACCACAGGGTGCCGCGGAAGCCCTCGCAGGGGATCGTCTCCCCCGCCTCCAGCGGCCACCACTCGTGCAGGGTGCGGATCCCGAACAGCTCGCGCAGCCGCGGGTCCATGCCGCCGGGCCGCACCCGGTCGTCCTCGTCGGCGACGCCGGTGAGGAAGCCGCAGACCAGCGTGGCGCCGCGGCGTACCTGTGCGACGAGGTTGTCGACGGCCGCGTCGGTGAGCAGGTAGAGCTGCGGGACGACGATCATCCGGTACCGGGTCAGGTCGTGCTCGGGGTGGGCGAAGTCGGTGGTGAGGTGGGCCTCCCACAGGGCGCGGTGCCAGGCCCGCAGCACGACGGGCAGGGTGACCTCGCGGGAGAGCCGGCCCTCGTGCTCGCCGGCCCACCAGGAGTGCCAGTCGTGCAGCACGGCGACCTCGGCGGTGACGCGGCCGGGGACGACGTGCGGGGCGATGCGGGCCAGGTCCGCGCCGATCCGGCGGACCTCCTGGTGGGTGCGGCCGTGCTCCCCCGCGTGGCCGACCATGCCGGAGTGGAACTTCTCGGCGCCCTGCCGGGACTGGCGCCACTGGAAGTAGCAGACGGCGTCCGCCCCGCGGGCCACGGCCTGCAGGGACCACAGGCGGTTGAGGCCGCGCGGCTTGGGGTGGTTGACGCCGCGCCAGGCGACCGCCCCGGCGGCCTGTTCCATCAGCATCCACGGCCCGCCGCCCGCCTGCGAGCGGGTCATGTCCTGCACCAGCGCGCCGTACTGGGCGCCGAGCGGGTCACGGGGGTCGGGGTACAGGTCGACGGAGACGACGTCCTCCTCCCGTGCCCAGCGCCAGGCGTCGACGCCCTCCCACAGCGGCATGACGTTGGTGGTGACCGGCACGCGCGGGGTGTGGCGGCGGACGATGTCGCGTTCGGCGGTGAAGCACTCCAGGAGCATGTCGGAGGTGAAACGGCGGAAGTCCAGGACCTGGGCGGGGTTCTTCAGGTAGTGCGTGCGGCGCGGCGGCAGCACCTCGGCCCAGTCGCCGTAGCCCTGGCTCCAGAAGGCGGTCCCCCAGGCCTCGTTGAGGGCGTCCAGGGTGCCGTGGCGGTGGCGGAGCCAGGTGCGGAAGCGGGCGGCGGCCTCGTCGCCCCAGTCGTAGGTGCAGTACTCGTTGTTGATGTGCCACAGGGTGAGGGCGGGGTGGCCGGCGTAGCGCGCGGCCAGGGCCTCGGTGATGGCGGCGGCGTGGCGGCGGTAGGTGGCGCTGGAGTGGGAGAAGTGCTGGCGTCCGCCCCACCGTTCCAGGTGCCCGTCCTCGTCGCGGGGCAGGGTGTCCGGGTGGAGCCGGCCGAGCCAGGGCGGGGGCGAGGCCGTGGGGGTGGCCAGGACGACCCCGACGCCGGCCCCGTGCAGGAGGTCCATCACCCGGTCCAGCCAGCCGAAGTCGTGTTCCCCCGGCCGCGGTTCGAGCCGCGCCCAGGAGAACACGCCGACGGTGACGGTGTTGACCCCGGCCTCCCGCATCAGGCGCACGTCCTCCCGCCAGGTCTCCTCGGGCCACTGTTCCGGGTTGTAGTCGCCGCCGAAGAGCAGACGGCCGCGGGTGACGTCGGCCGGGGTGGGCCGGGCGGAGGGGGGCACGGCCACGGCGGGTACCTCCTTCTCGGGGAGCGGGGAGCGGGGGGCGGGCAGCGGAGTGCGGGGAAACGGGGAGCGGGCAGCGGGAAACGGGCAGCGGGGAGCGGGCGGGCGGGCCGGAGGAAGGGCCCGGGACAGGGCCGGCGGACGGGTGCGGGTGCGGCCGGTGGGGCGGGTCAGCCCTTGACCGCGCCCGTGAGCATGCCCTTCTTGAAGTGCTTCTGGACCAGGGGGGAGAGCACCGCGACGGGCAGCAGCGCCAGGACCATCACGGCCATCTGGACGGCCAGCGGCGACAGCTGCCCGGTGTTGATCTGGGCGGACAGCCCGACGGGCCGTTCCTCCTTCTGCACGAGCTGGATCATCACGTTCTGCAGCGGCATCATGTCCTGGTCGGTCAGGTAGATCGACGCGTTGAACCAGGCGCTCCAGTACCCCACCGCGTAGAACAGGGCGATGACCGCGAGCACCGCGCGGGACAGCGGGATCACGATGCGGAACAGGATGCGCCACTCCCCGGCCCCGTCGATCCGTGCGCTGTCGATGAGTTCCGCCGAGATGTTCATGAAGAACGCCCGGAGCACCAGGATGTTGAAGACGCTGACCGCGCTGGGCAGGATGAGCGCCAGGTAGGTGTCGGTGAGGCCCAGCGCCTGGACCAGCAGGTAGGTCGGGATCAGGCCGGCGCCGAAGAACATGGTGGCCAGCAGGGTCATCAGGATCCAGCGGTGGCCGAGGGAGCCGCTGCGCGAGAGTCCGTAGGCGCACAGCACGGACACCGTCATGCTGAACAGGGTGCCGACCACGGTGACGCCCACGCTGACGAGGGTGGCGCGCTGGACCTGGCCGCCGCCCAGCAGTTCCTGGTAGGCGACGAAGGTGAGGCTCTCGGGGATCACCACCAGGCCGCCGGCCGCGTCGATGGTCTCCTTCGTCTGGAGGCTGGTGACCACGACGATCCATAGCGGGAAGAGGATCGCCAGGCAGGCCAGGCCGAGCACCAGCCCCTTGCCCGCCTGACCGGCGCGGGTCGGCTCCTCCTCCCAGGCGGGGCGGGGCGGGGCGGCCCACCGGCCGGGCCGCTTCCCCGCGGGTCCTCGGCCGGGAGCCGTGTCGTGGACGGCGGTCATTTCCGGTACACCCCCTGCTCGCCCATGAGGTGGGCCACCTTGTTGGCGGTCAGCACCAGGGCCAGGCCGACCACCCCCTTGATCAGGCCCGCCGCGGCGGCGTAGCCGAAGTCCTGGTTGCGGATGCCGTTCCACCAGACGTAGGTGTCGAGGACCTCGGACGCCTCGACGCCCACCGCCTGGCGTTGCAGCAGCAGTTGTTCGAAGCCGACGGTGAGGGCGTCCCCGACCCGCAGCACCAGCAGCAGGGCGATGACCGGGCGCAGGGCGGGCAGCGCGACGTGCCACAGCCGCCGCAGGCGTCCGGCGCCGTCCATGGCGGCCGCCTCGTAGAGCTCGTGGGGCACCGCGGAGAGGGCGGCGAGGAAGACGATGATGCCCCAGCCGGCGTCCTTCCAGACCGTCTGCAGCGTCACCAGGTACTTGAAGATCTCCGGGTCGGTCATCAGGTCGAAGCCCTCGTAGCCGTGCTGGCGGAGGGTCTGCGCGATGATGCCCGCGCCGCCGAAGATCTGCAGGAACACGGTGACGACGAGCACCCAGGAGAAGAAGTGCGGGAGGTACATGATCGCCTGGGCGACGGCCCGCACCCGGGGCCTGACCACGCTGTTGATGAGCAGCGCGAGCAGGATGGGGATCGGGAAGTAGAGCACGAGCTGCAGGAGGAACAGCACGAAGGTGTTCCGCACGGCGTGCCAGAAGGCCGAGTCCGCGAAGATCCGCTCGAACTGCTCGAAGCCGATCCACGGGCTCTCCAGGACGGCGACGAAGCCGTTCTCGCTGAGGTACGGGTCGTACTCCTGGAAGGCGACCACGTTGCCGAGGATCGGTATGTAGTTGAAGACCAGGACCAGCAGCAGGGCCGGCACGGTCATCAGGATCAGGGTGCGGTCGCGCCGCCAGCGCAGCCGCCGGTTCGACCTGCCGCCGTCCTCGCGGTTCCCGCCGCGGCGACGGCGCCCGCCGCGGCGGCCCCGGCCCCCGGTGGGGGGCAGTGGCTCCTCGGGGGTCTCCTCCTGCGCGGTGCTCCTCGGCACGGTGCTGTGCGACACGGCCTTCTCCTCGCGTCGGCGTCCGGTCAGCGGGCCGAGCCGTTGTCGTCGAGCAGCTTGCGGTACCAGTCGCGCAGGCCGTCGCCGCCCTTGCTCCGCCAGTCGGACACGGCCTGCTGGACGTCGCTGATCTTCTTGCGGCCGCGGACCACGTCGTCCTCGAGCTGTTCGAACCCGTCGGCCAGGTTGGACCAGCGGGCCGGCTCGGTGACGGTGAGGCCGAAGAAGGACGACTTCCTGGTGAAGGCGCCCATGCGCTGCTGCCACTCGACCATCGCCCGGGTGACGTCGGGCAGGTCCGGATAGGCGATGTAGGGGGCGGGGTTGCCGGTGTAGTCGTAGGCGCCGTTGACCTCGTTGACGCCCTGGGTGGTCTTGACCGGCTGGCCGTCCTTCATCTCCCAGTGGGTGCCCTCCACGCCGTAGGCGGTGAGCATGAACTCCTCGGTGCCGTAGGGCGCGGCGCAGAAGTTGCACAGGGCGAGGAAGTCCTTGATCTGCTGCTCGGTGGCCTCGCCGGAGACGAAGGTGAAGATGTTGGCCGGCTGGACCGCCCAGAGGGTGGGGTCGCCGCCGTCCGCCCCGAAGATGTCGAAGGCACCCATCTCGAAGTCGCCGCGGCGGGTGCGCTGTTCGGCGGTCTTGCCCCACCAGTCGGAGATGTTCTGGCTGTAGACCAGCACCTCGCCCGCGGTGAAGCGGTCTCCGGGCTGGCCGCCGGCCTTGCCCTGCACGGCGTCCGGGTGGACCACCTCGGCCGCGTAGAGCTTGCGGGTCCACTCCAGGGCCTCGAGGTACTCCTCGGTCTCGACGCGGTTGACCAGTCGGTCGCCGTCCAGGTTCCACCAGAGCGCCTTGTCGCTGCCGGAGAGGACGCCGAAGACGTTGAACGCGGTCCACTTCATGTCGTCGCAGGCCCAGCGCTTGGACCTGGCGTCGGTGGCCTCCCGGGCCCAGGACAGGAACGCGTCGGGGCTGGTGGGGAGGTCGTACCCCTCCTCGTCGAAGACGTCCTTGCGGTAGAGGGGCGCGATGTCCGTGACGTAGGGGGCGGGCATGGGGACGCCGCGGAGCCGCCCGCCGAAGATGCCGCGCTGCCAGGCCTCGGTGGGCACGGCGGCGAGGTTCGGGTACTCCCTGACCTTGTCGCCGGAGAGGTAGGGACCGAGGTCGGCGAACTTGGCGTTGACGGCGCTGGGTATGCGGCCCATCAGGTTCCAGCCGGGGACGACCACGACGTCGGGGACGGTGTCGGAGGCGAGGACCGCGCCCAGCTTCTGGTCGTAGGTGACGCCGTCCTGGTTCTGCCAGGTGACCCGCACCCCGGCCGCCTCGTCCATCGCCCGGTAGTACGGGTTGTCGCCCGGGGGCGGGGTGCCCCAGAAGGGCGACATGACGGTCAGTCTCCCGCCGCTGCCCAGCTTGCGGGGGACCGAGGTCTTCAGTTCGGCCGAGGGGATCGCCCGGGTGAAGCCGGCCGCCGACCCGTTCTTCGCCGGCAGGTCCGGCGTGACGACGTTCGAGGCCACGAAGGCGGGGAGGAGCTTCTGCGCGTCCTTCCCGGAGGTGGCGCCCTCCTTGCGTTCCTGCCGCCCTCCGCCGCCGCAGGCGGTGAGGAGCGGCGCCCCTCCGGCCATCGCCGCGGTGACGGCGGCGGTCGAGGCGAGGAAGCTCCTCCTGCTGGTACCGGCGGACGTGCGGGGGGCGTGCGGCGTCATTGCGTCAACCCTTCGTGGCGCACCAGGACACCCAGCGGTGGCCGTCGGCTGCGGTGTCTTCGGCGGAACTGGCTGAACGGAGGCGCTCGTCCGGCGGGAGGGCATGCGGGGAGGCGCGGACCCGGTCGTCGAAGCGCTTCGATGTGGAGCGAGGTTAGGTGAACACCCGGAGGCGCACAAGACCGGCCGTCAATATTCGTGGGAGCCGGGGACGGGCCGTCCCAACACGCGGTGTCGGGTGCTGTGTCGGCGGCAGGACGTTTCCGGCCGAGGTCGCTCCCTTGACACCCGTGGAGGGCTCCGTCGAGCATCGAAGCGCTTCGAAAGTCCTCGCCCGCCCAGCCGCTGGGGGAACTCCACGTGACCGCATCCACTCCGTCCGGGCCGCCGTTCCGCGATCCGCTCCTGCCGTTCGCCCGGCGCGCCGCGGATCTTCTGTCGCGGCTGACTCCCGAGGAGAGGATCCGCTTCCTGCACCAGTACGCCCCGGCCGTGGAACGGCTGGGCGTCGCCGCCTTCCGCACCGGCCAGGAGGCGCTGCACGGGGTGGCCTGGGCGGGTCCGGCGACCGTGTTCCCGCAGTCCGTCGGCCTGGGGGCCACCTGGAACCCGGCGCTGGTGCGCCGGGTGGGCGAGGCGGTGTCCCGGGAGATCCGGGCGATGCGCCGGGCGGACGACCGGGTGGGACTCAACGTGTGGGCGCCGACCGTCAATCTGCTGCGCCACCCGCTGTGGGGCCGCAACGAGGAGGGCTACGCGGAGGACCCGTACCTGACCTCGGCGATCGCCACGGCCTACACCCGCGGGCTGCGCGGCGACCACCCCATGCACTGGCGCACCGCCCCCGTGCTCAAGCACTGGCTGGCGCACAACAACGAGACCGACCGCGACACCAGCTCCAGCTCGGTGCGGCCCCGGGTGCTGCACGAGTACGACCTGCGCGCCTTCCGCGACACCGTGCGGGCGGGCGCGGTGGCCGGGGTGATGCCGGCGTACAACCTGGTCAACGGCCGCCCGAACCACGTGTCCCCGCTGCTGGACGACCCGTTGCGCACCTGGACCGGCGAGGACCTGCTGGTCTGCTCGGACGCGGGCGCGCCGTCGAACCTGGTGGACTCCGAGCACTACCACGACACCCACGAGGAGGCCGTCGCGGCGGCCCTGCGCGCCGGCGTGGACAGTTTCACCGACCACGGGACGGACAGCGCGCCGACCGTCGCCCGGCTGACGCGCGCACTGGAGCTGGGGCTGCTCACCGAGGCCGACGTCGACCGGGCGGTGCTCCGCCAGTTGTCGGTGCGGCTGCGGCTCGGCGAGTTCGACCCGGACGGGGGGCCGCACGCCGGGGACCACGCCTTCGACACGCCGGAGCACCGGGAGCTGGCGCGGGAGGCGGCCGAGCAGGCGGTCGTCCTGCTCCGCAACGACGGCGTGCTGCCGATCGCCCCGGGCGCGCGGATCGCGGTGGTCGGGCTGCTGGCCGACGAGTGCAAGCTGGACTGGTACAGCGGCTCCCTCCTGCACCGCTCCACCCCGCTCGACGGCCTCCGCGAACGGTTCGGGGCCGCGAACGTGGAGTTCGCGGAGGGCGCGGACCGGGTCGTGCTGCGGACCTCCTCCGGCGCGTTCCTGCACGTGCCGCCCGCCCCGGACGACACCGCGGCGCCCGCGGGCGGCGCCGAGGACGCACTCGACCCGGCGCTGCTCGCCGGGCGCACCGACCTGCCGCCGCTCACCACGGCGGCCACCGGCACCGTGTTCGCCCTCGTCGACTGGGGGGACGGCGTCCTGACGCTGCGCGCGCCCGACGGCCGTCACCTCTCGGCGGCGGAGGACGGGTTCGTCCGGGCCTCCGCCGACCAGCCGGGCGGGTGGGTCGTCCGGGAGACCTTCCGGCTCGAACCGCACGGCGACGGCCACCTCCTGCGCCACCTGGCGACCGGCCTCCCCGTGCGGGCCGACGCCGACGGCGTGCGGGTGGCGGACGGGACCCCCGAGGTCTTCCACCTGGTCGTCACCGAGCGCGGCGAGGAGGCGGTGGCCCGGGCCGCGGCCGCCGCCGACGTGGTCGTGGTGGTCGCGGGCAACGACCCGCACATCAACGGGCGGGAGACCGAGGACCGGACCACGCTGCGGCTCCCCGCCCAGCAGGAGCGGCTGCTCCGCGCGGCCCGCGCCGCCCGTCCGGCCACCGTGCTGGCGCTGACCTCCTCCTACCCGTACGCGCCGGACGTGGCGGACGTCCCCGGTGTGCTGTGGACCGCGCACGGGGGCCAGGCCGCGGGCACCGCCCTGGCCCGCGTGCTGGCCGGCGACGTCTCCCCCGCCGGCCGGCTGCCCCAGACCTGGTACGCCGACGACGCCGACCTGCCGCCCCTCCTCGACTACGACGTCATCGGCTCGGGCCAGACCTACCTGTACTTCCGGGGCGCACCGCTGTTCCCGTTCGGGCACGGCCTGTCCTACGCGTCCTTCGCCTACGACGGCCTGACCGCCCTCCCGGACGCGGACGGCGCCGCCGTGCGCGTCGCGTTCACCGTCACCAACACCTCCGCCCACCGCACCGCCGACGAGGTGGCCCAGCTCTACGTCCGCGCCGTGGACCCCTCGGTCCCGCGTCCGCGCCGGGAGCTGGTCGCCCACCGCCGCGTGACGCTGGCGCCCGGGGAGACGGCCGCCCTCTCCTTCGAGGTGCCGATGTCCGCCTTCGCCCTGTGGGACGTGGCCCTCGGCCGCCTCCGGGTGGAGCCGGGCGGCTACGAGCTGCTGGCCGGCGCCTCCAGCGAGGACGTCCGCCTGCGGTGCGTGGTGCGGCTGCCCGGCGAGCCCGCCCGCCCGCGCCCCGTCCTCGCGCAGGGCCTCGACGCGGCCTGCTACGACGAGCAGAGCGGCACGCTGATCGTCGACCGGACCAGGACGGCCGGCGACGCGGTGACGACGACCGGTTCCGGCCCGGGCGAGCTGCTCTTCCGCGGTTGCGACTTCGGCGACGGCGTGGACGGGGTGGCCGTCGAGGTGTCCGGCGACGGCACCGTCGGCCTCTCCGTCGACGACGGCCCCGCCCTCGCCACCCTGACCCCGCCGGAGCCCACCAAGGACCGCTACGCCTACGTCACCCTGCGCGCGCCCCTCGACCCGGGCGTCCTGGCCGGGGTGCGCGACCTGCGCCTGCGGCTGCGGGGGCCGTTGCGGCTGGCCCGGGTCACCTTCTCCGCCCGCGGGAGCGTCTGAGGAACCCCGGCGGCCCTCCGCGGCGCTCCCGCTGACAGGCGGGCCCCGGTCCCCCGTGCCAGGCTGGATCCGTACGGAATCCGCGAAAGGGACCATCGCCATGATCACCAACGATTTCGCCCCCGGTTCCCCCTGCTGGCTCGACCTCGGCGCACCCGACGTCCGGGCCGCCGCGTCCTTCTACGGGGCCGTGCTCGGCTGGGACTACCGGTCCATGGGCGAGGGCGAGGACATGGAAGGCGGCATGTTCCAGAAGGACGGCAGGACCGTCGCCGGCCTCGGCAGGCTCACCGAGGAGGGCGCCCGTCCGGCCTGGATGATCTACTACAGCGTCACCGACGCGGACGCCACCACGGCGGCGGTGGAACGCGCGGGCGGCACCGTGCGCGTGCCCCCGCGGGACCTCGACGAGTGGGGCCGGATGGCGCAGTACGACGATCCCCTGGGGGGCCAGTTCGCGGTCTGGCAGCCGGGCACCACCAAGGGCGTCGACCTGGTCGACAAGCCGGGTTCGCTCTCCTGGACCGAGCTGTACACCAGCGACGCGGCCGCCTCCAAGGAGTTCTACGGCGAGGTCCTCGGCTGGCGGTTCAGCGACATGGACCTGCCGGGCGGCGGGGGCACGTACTCCATGATCACCCCCGCCGGCCTCCCCGAGGAGCGGATGCACGGCGGCGTCATGGAGCTCCCCGCCGAACACCTCGGCCTGGCGCACGGCCGGCCCTACTGGCACCCCGTCTTCAACGTCACCGACTGCGACGCCGCGGTCGCCCGGGTCACCGAGAACGGCGGCAGCATCCAGATGGGTCCCGAGACCGCGGAGGGCGTCGGCCGGATGGCCGTCTGCCTCGACCCGTCCACCGCGGACTTCGTCGTCCTCACCCCCGCGGAGGGCTGACCTCCGCGGGGGGCACGCGCCCGTCCCGGAGAGGCCCCGCGCGGGCCGGATCCGGCCGGGCGGGCGGGGTGAGGCGGGAGGAGAGGTGGGCCAGGAGTTCCTCCTCCCGCTCCCGCAGGTAGAAGTGGCCGCCGGGGAGGACCACCGTCCGGTGTCCGGCGTCGGTGACCTCCGCCCAGGTGTCCAGGTCACCCACCGGACAGACGGGGTCGCGGTCGCCGCCGTAGGCGGTGACGGGGACGCGCAGCCGCTCGGCCGGCGGATCGGGGCGATAGCCGTGCAGCAGCCGGTGGTCGCCCCGCAGCGACGGCAGGAGCAGGTCGCCCATGTCGGGATGCTCGTAGGCCCACGCGTCGGGGCCGCCCAGCCGCCGGACGGACTCCAGCAGTCCGGCGTCGTCGAGCGCGACCGGCACCCGGTTCCCCAGATGGGGCGCGCGCCGCCCCGACACGAACAGCGCGACGGTCCGCGCGCCGGGCACGCGCCGCAGCCGGAGCGCCACCTCGTAGGCGACGGCGCTGCCCATGCTGTGGCCGAAAAGCGCCACCGGCAGGTCCAGGAAGGGGCCGAGGGCGGCCGTGACGGCGTCGGCGAGCTCGGTCATGGACCGCGCGCACGGCTCGGTGAGGCGGTCCTGCCGTCCCGGGTACTGGACGGCGAGGACCTCCACCTCCTCGGGCAGCCCCTGCGGCCAGGTGCGGTACACCGCCGCGGTGCCCCCGGCGTGGGGGAAGCACACCAGCCGCAGCCGCGGCCGCCCGGTCCGGTGGTGCCGGAACCAGGGGACGCGGAGGTCGGGGCGGGCCGCGCGGACGTCCGGGTCCGGGGTCATGCCGGGGCGTCCTGACCGGAGGGGGCGGTGGGGAGCATCAGCATCCGTGTCGTCGTGCCGTCGTCCCCGACGACGTCGCGCACGGGGACGAAGCCCAGACGGCGGGACATGGCGAGGCTGGCGGTGTTCTCCGCGCCGACCATCCCGTAGACCTTCTCGAGCCCGAGGTTGTCGGCGGCGTGCCGGATCAGGCCGCGGACCGCCTCGGTGCCCAGGCCCTTGCCCCAGTGACCGGGGGCGAGGGCGACGACGAGTTCGTGGCCGTCGACGTTGCCGGTCCGCTTCACCTCGGCGTGACCGATGTGGTCCTGCCCGTGCCACACGCCCCACACGTCGAACAGCCGGGTCGGGTAGACGTCGGTGAGGATGGCGCGGAAGATCCGCCGGATGTCCTCCTCGGGCACGCGGTCCTGGCCCATCCAGCGGCAGACCTCCTCGTCGCGCAGCAGGGCCACGAAGGCGTCCTCGTGCTCGGGCCGGTAGGGCAGGAACTCCAGGCGCTCGGTGCGCAGGACGGGCATGGGCATGAGGTCTCCTCGTCTCGACGGCGGGTGCGGACGGCGGGTGACGCCCGGCGGGGCGGGAGGGACGGGACGGGCCCGGTGGGGCGCGGAGGCGGCCTGCCTCCGCGCCCCACCGGCGGCACGGGGTCAGGAACCGGCGTTCTCCATCCGCTCGCGCAGGCTGCGCGGGCGCATGTCGGTCCAGACCTCGTCGACGTAGGCGGTGCACTCGGCCTCGGTGCCCTCCTTGCCGACGGGCTGCCAGCCGGCGGGCACCTCGATGTCCACGGGCCAGAGGGAGTACTGCTCCTCGTCGTTGCGCAGCACCTGGTAGCGGGTGTTCTCGTCCATTTTCCTGCCTTCCGTTGTCAATGCGGGGGATTTCGGGAGCAGTTGGCGCAATTGCACGCCTGGTGGGCCGGGGCCCGCCCGGCGGGGCGGGCAGCGGGCCCGGGCGGGGCGCACCTCAGCGCACCCCCCGTGCGTGCCGGGCGATGTGGCCGAGCGCCGCGGTGAACTCGCCGGCGACACGGCGCACCGTGTCGGTGTCGTGCACGGCGGGGCGGTGGTGCCAGGTGAAGGCGAGCCGGCCGTTCTGCACCGCGCCGACCACCTCCAGCAGGTGGGAGCCGCCGTCGCGGAGGTCGTGGTCCTGGCCGAAGCCGCCGTGGGCGGCGCGGACCGGCCCGGGGTCGGCGCCGGTGCCGCCGCCGGTGCCGCCGGTGCCGTCGGACGGGCGCGCGTCCCACTGCCCGAGGTAGTTGAAGACCACCTGGCCGTGCGCCGGGGAACCGCCGAGCCGCTCCCGCACCGCGGGCGGGCCGAAGGTCCGCAGGGCGCCGAAGCCGAGGCCGTTGCCGGGCACGGCGCGCAACTGGCGGCGCACCGACTTCACCAGGGCCCGCCAGTCGCGGCCGGGGCCCAGGTCGTCCGGGTCGTCGACGCGCAGCGCGACGGGGTGGACCGTGGTGAACCAGCCGACGGTGCGCGACAGGTCGACCCCGTCCAGCAGGTCCTCGCGGCCGTGTCCCTCCAGGTCCAGGCGGACCCGCTCGGTACCGGTCCAGCGGGCCAGGGCGAGGGCGAAGGCGGCGAGCAGGACGTCGTTGACCCGGGTGCGGTAGGCGGCGGGGGCGGAGCGCAGCAGGGCCTCGGTGTCGGTCTCGTCGAGTTCGACGGTGAGCGCCCGCGACGCGCCGGCCTCGGTGACCGCGGGGCCGGGCAGGGGGTCGGCGGCGGTGGCGTCCTCCCAGTGCGGGATCTCGTGGTCCAGGCCGCCGCCGGCGACGTGGGCGGCGAGTCCGCGGGCCCAGTCCCGGTAGGAGGTGGTGCGCTCCCCCAGGGCGACCGGTTCGCCGGCGGCCGCCTGCCGCCAGGCCGTCTCCAGGTCGTCGCGGAGGATCCGCCAGGAGACCGCGTCGACGACGAGGTGGTGGGCGACCAGGAGGAGGAACGCGGGGCGGTCCTGGGCGCCGGTGAACAGGGCGGCGCGCAGCAGCGGTCCGCGTTCCAGGTCGAACCCGGCGTGCAGGGCGTCGGCGGCCCGCTCCATCGCGGTGTCGGCCTCGTCGGCGGTCAGGCCGGCCAGGTCGTACGGGACGAGCAGGTCCTCCGGGGGGTCGGCGGGCGGCGGGTTGAACTGGTGCCAGCCGTCGGCGTCCCGGGTGAAGCGCATGCGCAGCGCGTCGTGGTGGGTGAGCAGGGCGGCGAGGGCGGTCTCCAGGGCCTTCGGGTCGGGGGCGTCGCCCAGTTCGAGGAGCAGGGACTGGTTGAAGTGGTGGTGGGCGGCGCGCGGGGTGGTCAGGAACCACTCCTGGATGGGGGTGAGCGGCACGTCGCCGCTGACCGGGCCGGTGTCGCCGCCGTCCTGGGGGTCGTCGCGGACCGCGGCGGCCAGTGCGGCGACGGTCTGGTGGGCGAACAGGTCACGGGTGGTCACGTGCAGGCCCGCGCCGCGCAGCCGGGAGACCACCTGCATGCTGAGGATCGAGTCGCCGCCCAGGTGGAAGAAGTTGTCGTCGGTCCCGACCTCCGGCACGCCGAGGACGTCGGCCCAGATCCGGGCGACGCGCCGCTCGGTGTCGGTGCGCGGTGCGGTGCGCGGCCCGCCGGGCGCGGTGGCGGGGCCGGGGGCGGGCAGGGCGCGCCGGTCCAGCTTGCCGTTGGGCGTGAGCGGGAGGCGGTCGAGCGGCACGAAGACCGACGGCACCATGTGCGGGGGCAGTTGCCGCGACAGCTCCTCCCGCAGCTCGTGCGGGTCGTGCGGCGCCCGCGGCCCGTGCGGCGCCCGCGGCTGCTCGGCGGGGACGAGGTAGGCCACCAGGCGTGCGGTGCCGGTCGCCGCGTCGTCGTGGACGACGACGACCGCGTCGCGCACCCGGCCGGTGCGGCGCAGGGCGGCCTCGATCTCGCCCGGTTCGATGCGGTAGCCGCGGAGCTTGACCTGGGCGTCGGCGCGGCCGGCGAACCGGAGCTGCCCGTCGGCGTCCCACCGCACCAGGTCGCCGGTGCGGTACATCCGCTCCCCCGGGGCCCCGAACGGGTCGGGCAGGAAGCGGGAGGCGGTCGTGCCGGGCCTGCCGAGGTATCCGCGGGCCAGGCCGGGGCCGGCCACGTACAGCTCGCCGAGCACGCCGGGCGGGACGGGGCGCAGGGCGGCGTCGAGGACGTGGACGCGGGTGGCGCCGGCCGGGCCGCCGATGGGCGGGGCGCCCCCGCCGGGGGTGAGCGGGCCGGTCCAGGTGGCGACCACGGTGGCCTCGGTGGGCCCGTAGGAGTTGATCATCCGGCGGCCGGGGGCCCACCGCTCCACCAGGTCGGCGGGGCAGGCCTCCGCGCCGACGATCAGGGTGCGCAGGCCGGGCAGGGACGCGGCGGTCTCCGGCGGGAGCGTGGCGAGGGCGGCCGGGGGGATCAGCGCGTGGCTGACGCGCCGTCCGGCGAGCACCTCGGCCAGCCGTTCGCCGACCAGGGGCCCCTCCTCGCCGGTCACCAGGGTGGCGCCGGTGAGCAGGGAGACGCAGAGCTCCAGGACGGAGGCGTCGAAGCTGGGCGAGGCGAACTGCAGCACCCGGTCGCCGGGACCGGCGGCGTACCGCTCGGCGGCGCCCGCGGCGAACGCGGCGAGTCCGCCGTGGGTGACGACGACGCCCTTGGGGGTGCCGGTGGAGCCCGAGGTGTGGATGACGTAGGCGGGGTGGGCGGGGGTGAGCGGGGCGGTGCGGTCGGCGTCGGTGGGCGCGGTGTCCGGGCCGTCGCCGGACCAGATCTCGGCGGGGTCGTCCAGGACGACGGCCGCGCCCGCGTCGCGGAGCATGAACCGGCGCCGCTCCTGCGGGTAGGCCGGGTCGACGGGCAGGAAGGCGCCGCCGGCCTTGGTGACGGCGAGCTGGGCGACGACCGTGGCCGCGCCGCGGGGCAGGGCCAGGGCCGTCACCGTCTCGGGGCCGACGCCGCGGCCGATGAGCCGGTGGGCGAGCCGGTTGGCGGCCCGGTCGGTCTCCGCGTAGGTCCAGGTCCTCCCGCCCTCGGCCAGGGCGACCGCGTCCGGGGTGCGGGCGGCCTGCCGTTCGAACAGGTCGGGCAGTGTGGCGGCCGGGACCGGGCGGGCGGTGGGGCGCCCCAGGTCGAGCAGGGCCTGGAGTTCGGCGCCGGTGGTGAGCGGCAGGGCGCCCAGCGGCCGGTGCGGGTCCTCGGCGAGGGCGGTCAGCAGGGTGGTGAGCTGGCCGGCCATGCGCTCGGCGGTGGCGGCGTCGAAGAGGCCGGTGTTGTAGGTGAGCAGGCCGTGCAGGGCGCCGTCGTCCGTCTCGGCGAACTCGAAGGAGAGGTCGAACGCGGCGTGCCGCAGCCCCGTGGCGACGTCGCTGATCTCCAGGCCGGGGACGTCGATCCGGGCGGGCGGGGTGTTCTGCAGGGCGACCATCACCTGGAAGAGCGGGGTGCGGCTGGTGTCGCGCTCCGGCCGCACCTCGTCCACCACCTGCTCGAAGGGCGCGTCCTGGTGGGTGAAGGCGTCGAGGACGGTCCGCCGGACGTCGCCGAGGAACTCGGGGAAGGGCTGCTCGGGCCGCACGTGCGAGCGCAGGACCAGGGTGTTGACGAAGAAGCCGACCAGGCGCTGGGTCTCGGGCAGGTCGCGGCCCGAGGTGACGGTGCCGACGGCGATGTCCCGTCCGCCGGACAGCCGGGCCAGGTAGGCCTGGGTGGCGGCGACCAGGGTGGTGAACAGGGTGGCGCCGCGCTCCTGCCCGGTCCTGGCCAGCCGGCGGGCGGTGTGCGGGGGCAGCACCAGGCGGGTGGAGGCGCCGTCCGAGGTGCGGACCGGCGGGCGCGGCCGGTCGGTGGGCAGGTCGAGCGGTTCGACGCCGGCCAACTGCTCCTTCCAGTACGCCAGGTGCTCCTCGGCGACGGCGCCGGGGGCGGTGCGCTGCCAGTGCGCGTGGTCGGCGTACTGGACGGGCAGCGGCGGGAGTTCCCCCACACCCGGGCCGGAGCCCGCGCCGCCGCCGGTGTCCGCGCCGCCGCCGGAGCCCGCGCCGCCGCCGGTGTCGGTCTCGGCGCGGTAGAGGTGGAACAGGTCGCCGGTGAGGACGGAGTTCGACCAGCCGTCGGTGACGATGTGGTGCATCACCAGGGCCAGCACGTGTTCGTCGCCGGACAGCCGCACCAGCGCGGTGCGCAGCAGCGGGCCGCGGCGCAGGTCGAAGGGGCGGGTGCGTTCGGCGGCGAGGAGGTCCGCCGTCCGTGCGGCCCGTTCGGCCTCGGGCAGCGCGGACAGGTCGTGCAGGGGCAGCGGGACGTCCTGCGGCGGGTGGACGATCTGCACGCCGTGGCCGTCGGCGGAGTCGAAGGTGGTGCGCAGCGACTCGTGCCGGGCCACCAGTCCGCGCAGCGCGCGGGCGAGGGCGCCGGTGTCCAGGCGGCCGCGCAGGCGCAGCGCGAGCGCGGTGACGTACTCGGCGCCGCCGGGCGCGAACTCCTCCAGGAACCACAGGCGTTGCTGCGCGTAGGACATCGGGGGCGCCGGATCGCGGGGCACCGGGGTCGGGCCGGGCCGCGCGGGGGCGGCACCGGGTCCGGTGAGCAGGGCGGCGAGGGCGGCCGGGGTCGGGTGGTCGAAGACCGCGCGCGGGGAGACGTCGGTCCCGAACTCCTCGGCGAGGCGTGCGGCCAGGCGGATGCTGAGGATGGAGTCGCCGCCGAGGAGGAAGAAGTCGTCCTCCGCGCCGGGGCGTTCACCGCCGAGCACCTGGGCGAAGACCTCGACGGTGCGTCGTTCCGCCTCCGTGCGGGGCGCGACGCGAGCGTGGTCGGGGCGGCGCGCCCCCTCGGCGGGGGCGGGGAGCGCGGCGCGGTCCACCTTGCCGTTGGCGCTGAGCGGCAGGGCCGCGAGCGGGACGACGACGGAGGGGACGAGGTAGTCGGGAAGGGTGAGACGGGCGGACTCCAGCAGGCCGTCCGGGACCTCGCCGGCCTCGCCGACGACGTAGGCGACCAGCCGCTTGGCCCCGGTCGCGTCCTCGCGGGCCACCACGGCGACGTCCGCGACGCCGGGGTGGGCGGCCAGCGCGGCCTCCGCCTCGCCGGGCTCGACGCGGAAGCCGCGGATCTTCACCTGGTCGTCGGCGCGGCCGAGGAACTCGATCGCGCCGTCGGACGGGCGCCGCCGGACGAGGTCGCCGGTGCGGTACATGCGGCCGCCGGGCGGCCCGTAGGGGTCGGCGGGGAAGCGGGCGGCGGTGGCGCCGGGCCGGCCGAGGTAGCCGCGGGCCACGCCCTCCCCGGAGAGGTACAGCTCGCCGGGGCAGCCGGGCGGGACGCGGCGCAGCCGGGCGTCCAGGACGTGCGCGCGCAGGTCGTCCAGGGGCCGGCCGATCGGTACGGTGCCGGGCACCGCGCCGGCGTCGGCGAGGGCGTGGGAGGTGGCGAAGGTGGTGGTCTCGGTGGGGCCGTACCCGTCGACGACGGTCAGGCCGGGGCAGGCGGCCAGGACGCGGCGTACGGCCGCCGCGGGGACGACGTCGCCGCCGGTCCACACCTGGCGCAGGCCGGCGAAGCAGTCGGGGGCGTCCTGGGCGAGCAGCCGGAACAGGCCCGCGGTGAGCCACAGCGCGGTCAGGCCGCCGCCCGCGGTCAGGCGGCGCAGCAGGGCCGCGTCCACGGGGCCGTCCGGGGCGACGACCACGGTGCCGCCGGTCAGCAGCGGGGCCCACACCTCGAAGGTCGCCGCGTCGAAGGCCACCGGCGAGTGCAGCAGCACCCGTGCGCACACGCCGTCGCCGAACCGGCTGTCGGTGGCGAGGGAGGCCACGTCCCGGTGGCGCACGGCGACCGCCTTGGGCAGGCCGGTGGAGCCGGAGGTGAACATGACGTAGGCGAGGCGGTCGGGGTCGGCGGGCGGCAGGGCGGCGGGCGGCGTGCCGGGCCGTTCCGCGGCGCAGGCGGTCACGTCCTCGGCGGTGAGCCGGACGGCGGCTCCGGCCTGCGCGAGCAGGGCCCGGCGCCGTTCCTCCGGGGCGCGGGAGTCCACCGGGAGGTAGGCGCCGCCCGCCTTGAGCACGGCGAGCTGGGCCACGACGAGTTCGGCACCGCGGTCCATGAGCAGGGCGACGCGGTCCTCCGGGGCGACCCCGTCCGCCAGCAGGCGTGCCGCCAGCCGGTCCGACCAGGCGTCCAGCTCCCGGTAGGTGACGCCGCGCCGTCCGTCGTCGACGGCGACGGCGTCGGGGGTGCGGCGCGCCTGGCCGGCGAAGAGGCCGACCGGGCTGCCCGGAGGGGTGCTGCGGGCGGTGGTGTTCCAGTGCTCGAGCGTCCGCAGGTCGTCCTCGGTGAGCGCTCCGAGACCGTCGACGTCGGTGTCGGTCTCCAGGCCGTCCGCGAGCCGGGTCAGCAGGACCGACAGCCGGGCGGCGGCGCGTTCGACGGTGGGGGCGTCGAACAGGCCGGGGTCGTAGGCGAGGTCGAGGCCGAGGCGGTCGCCGAGGTGGGCGCGCAGGCACAGCGGGAACGAGGTCGCGTCCTCGGGCCGCACCTCCTCGACGACGACGCCGGTGCGGGCGGCGGCGGACTCGTCGACCGGGTAGTTCTCGAAGACCACCATGCTGTCGAAGAGGGGCTTGCCGGACGGGATCCGGCCGGTGGCCTGGATGCGGGGCAGGGCGAGGAAGTCGTGGCGACGCGCCTCGCTCTGCTCCTCCTGCAGACCGCGCAGCCACTCCCGCACGCCGCCGTGCCGGGTGCCGCCGTGACGCACCCCGCCGGACGGCACCCGCACGCGGGTGGGCACCGTGTTGATGAACATGCCGATCATGGTCTCCACGCCGGGCAGTTCGGCCGGGCGGCCGGAGACGGTGGTGCCGAAGACGACGTCGTCACGGCCGCCGCCGCGGGCCAGCAGCAGCGCCCAGGCGCCCTGGACGACGGTGCTGACGGTGATCCCTGCGCGGGCGGCCGCCTCCCGCAGCCGGCGCGAGAGGCGTTCGTCCAGTTCCCGGTGGACGGTGGCCGCGGAGCGGGCCCGGTGCGCCTCGGCCGGGGTGCGGTCGTAGGGCAGCGGGGTGCGCTCGGTGAAGCCGTCGAGCACACCGGCCCAGTACCGTTCGGCGGCGGCCGCGTCGTTCTCCTCGCGTTCGGCCAGCCAGCGCAGGAAGTCCGCGAACGGCCTGCGGGCGGGCGGCGCGGCGGCGGGGCCCCCGGTGCGGGCGGCGTACCGTTCGCACACCTCGGTGAGCAGCTGGCCGCTGCTCCAGCCGTCGAGGGCGATGTGGTGGGTGGACCACAGGAGCAGCACCTCGTCGCCGGGCAGCGCGGCCAGGGTGAGGCGGGTGAGGGGTGCCCGGGTGAGGTCCAGGGCCGTGGCGCGGTCCTCGGCGAGCAGCCGTTCGGTCGCCTCGTCCCGCTCGGCGGGCGTCAGGCGGCGCCAGTCCCTGTGGGTGACGGGCAGTCGGACGCGGTGGTGGACGACCTGCACCGGGTGCGGGAGGCCCTGCCAGTGGACGCTGGTGCGCAGGGCGGGGGTGCGGTCGGCGACCTCCTGCCAGGCGTCCGCGAAGGCCTGCGGGTCGGCGACGCCGGAAAGGCGGACGGCGATGCGGTCGACGTAGGCGTCGGCGGTGCCGACCAGGCCGTGGAAGAGCATGCCGGACTGCAGCGGGGTGAGCGGCAGCACGTCGGCCACCCGGCGTCCGTCGCCGACGAGGCGGTCGAGCTGCCGCTGGGTGAGGCGGGCGAGCGGGAAGTCGGAGGGGGTGCGGCCGCCGGCGTCCTCGCGGGCGCAGTGGGCGACGATCTCCCGCAGGGCGGTGAGCGTCTCCTCGGCGAGGCGGCGCACGACGGCCTCGTCGTGGACGGCCGGCGGGTAGGTCCAGCCGAGTTCGAGGCGGCCGTCCTGGACGACTCCGGTGACGTCCAGCAGGTAGGGGCGTTCCTCGTCGGGGTCGGTGTCGCGGCCCGCCGGGGGCAGTTGGGCCCGCAGCAGTCCGTCGCCCGGTCCGCCGCCCGTGTCCCAGCGTCCGTGGTGGTTGAAGCCGATCCAGGGCCGCGGGCCGTGGGCGAGCGGGCTGCCGGGCACCAGGTGGCGCAGGGCGCCGTGGCTGATCCCGTGGCGCGGCACGGCGCGCAGTTGCTCCTTCACCGAGCGCAGGGTGTCGTGCCAGCCGGCGGTGGGGTCGACGGTCAGCGCGAGGGGGAACTCCGCGGTGAACCATCCCACCGTCCGGGAGAGGTCCAGGTCGTCGAAGAGGTCCTCGCGGCCGTGGCCCTCGACGCCGATCAGGACGGTGTCGCCGCCGCACCAGCGGGCCAGGGTGCGGCCGAGGGCGCTCAGCAGCACGTCGTTGACCTGCGTGCGGTACGCGTCGGGGACGCGGCGCAGCAGCGCGTCGGTCTCCTCGGCGTCCAGGGCGACGGTGAGGGTGGCGGCGGTGCCGTGGGTGTTGGGGCCGCTCCGGCCGGCCGGCGGATCGGCCGGAGCGGTGCCTGCGGCCGCCTCCCAGTAGGCGAGGTCGGTGTCCAGCGCGCCGGACCGGGCGTGCTCCTCCAGCCGGGTGGCCCAGGTGGTGTGGGCGGTGCCCACCGGGTCGAGCGTGACGGGCCGCCCCTCCACGAGGGCGCGGTGGGCGGTCTCGAGGTCGGCGAGCAGGATGCGCCAGGAGACGCCGTCGACGGCGAGGTGGTGGACGGTGAGGACGAGCTGCCGGGGGTCGCCGTCGAGGAGCAGGGCGCGCACCGTCCGTCCCTCGAGCGGGTCGAGGGAGGCCTGCGCGTCGTCCACCGCCTGCTGGATCCGGGTCTCCCCCACCGGGCCGGCGTGATGGGTGAACACCTGGTGCCGGGCCCGCGGGAGGACTTCCTGGCGCCAGCCGTCCGGCGTCCGGCGGAACCGGGTACGTAGGGCCGGGTGGTGGGCCACGAGGGCCTCGACCGCCTGCCGCACCGTCTCCGGGTCGGTGTCCGGGGCGACGGCGAAGCGCTGCGTCATGGTGAAGCGCAGCCGGTCGCCGGGGCGGCGGCCGTCGAGGTACCAGCGCTGGATGGGGGTGAGCGGGGCCTCGGTGGGCGCCTCCGCCTCCGCGCCGGTCACCGCCGGGTCGCCCGGGTCGCCCGCGCACAGGGCGAGTTCGGCGACCGTCTGGTGGCGGAAGACGTCCTTGGTGGTGAGGGCGAGACCGGCCCGGCGGGCCCGGGAGACGATCTGGATGCTGAGGATCGAGTCCCCGCCCAGGGCGAAGAAGTTGTCCTGCGCGCCGACCCGTTCGACGCCGAGGACCTCCGCCCAGAGGGCCGCGAGCCGTTCCTCCACGCCGGGGCGCGGCGCCACGTAGGGGGTGGCGGTGTCGGGCTGGGCGGGCGGCGCGGGCAGGGCGCGGCGGTCGGTCTTGCCGCCGCTGGTGCGCGGGATCCGCGCGAGCGGCACGTAGGCGGCGGGCACCATGTGGTCCGGCAGGGTGCGGCGCAGCAGGACCCGCAGCTCGTCGGCGGGCGGGACGCGGTCCGCGGCGGGCGCGAGGTAGGCGACGAGCAGGGTGCGGCCGGCGTGCTCGCGGGCGGCCACGGCGGCGTCGGCGACGCCGGGGTGGGCCAGGAGCGCGGCCTCCACCTCGCCGGGCTCGATGCGGAAGCCGCGGATCTTGACCTGGTCGTCGGCCCGGCCGAGGAACTCGAGCCGCCCGTGGGCGTCGCGGCGGACGCGGTCGCCGGTGCGGTACATCCTCGCTCCGTGCCCGGCGCCGGGCAGGGGGGTGCCGTCCCCGGAGGTCCCGGCGAACGGGTCGGGCAGGAAGCGGGCGGCGGTCGCTCCGGGGCGGCCCAGGTAGCCGCGGGCCACCTGCGGCCCGGCCAGGTACAGCTCGCCGGGCACGCCCGGCGGCACCGGGCGCAGGCGGCCGTCGAGGACGTAGGCCCGCAGGTTGCGGCCGGGCCGGCCGATCACCGGCCGGCCGGGGCTGTCGGCGCAGCGGGCGTAGGCGGCGTCGACGGTGGTCTCGGTGGGGCCGTACATGTTGTACGCGGTCACGCCGAGGCCGGCCGCCGCGACGAGCTGCCGCCAGGTGGCGGTGTCGACGGCCTCGCCGCCGACGAGCAGCAGCTCCGGGTGGTGGCGGCCGGAGGCGAGCAGCCCGGCGGCGAGGAGTTCGCGCAGGAACGAGGGGGTGACGTTGACGAAGTCGAGCCGCCGGTCGGCGACCAGGGCGCGGAAGGCGTCGGGGTCCCGGCGGGTGTCCTCGTCGAGCAGGTGCACCTCGTGGCCGAGGGCGAGCAGCAGCATCCCCTCCCAGGAGGTGTCGAACGAGAAGGAGGCGCTGAGCGCGGCGCGCAGCCGGCGGCCGCCCGCGGTGTGCGGGGCGAGGAGGCCGTCGCGGTGGTCCAGGCACAGGTTGACCAGCTGGCGGTGTTCGACGGCGACGCCCTTGGGGCGCCCGGTGGAGCCGGAGGTGTGGATGACGTACGCCGTGTGGCGCGGGTCGAGCGGGCGGCGGCGGTCGGCGTCGGTGGGGTCGTGGTCGGGCAGCCGGTCCCACTCCACGGCGCGCAGGGTCCCGGGGGTCAGCACGGTGCGCGCCCCGGTGTCCTCGAGCAGGGCCGTCACGCGCTCGTCGGGCAGGTCGGGGTCGAGGCACTGCGGGGCGGCCCCGGCCTTCAGCACCGCCAGGACGGCGACCGGCAGGTCGGCGGTGCGGGGCAGGCGCACCGCGACGACCTCCTCGGGGCCGGCGCCCAGGGCGATCAGGTGGTGGGCGAGCCGGTTGGCGCGGGCGTTGAGGGTGGCGAGGTCCAGCGTGGCGTCACCGGCGACCAGGGCGGTGGCGTGCGGCGTCCGCGCGGCCTGCTCCTCGAACAGCGCGGTGAAGGTGGTGTCGGGCACGGCCTGCGAAGCGCCCTGCCATGCGTGCAGGACCTGCCGCCGCTCCCCGTCGGTCAGCAGCGGAAGGTCGCCGGCCGGCCGCTCCGGGTCCTCGGCCGCCGCCTCCAGCAGCAGCCGGAGCCGGGCGGCGAGAGCGCGCGCGGTCTCCTCGTCGAACAGGCCGGTGCTGTACTCCAGGTGGCCGGTGACGCCCCCGTCGTGCTCGACGAAGTCGAAGGCCAGGTCGAAGGTGGCGTTCCGGACGGGCGGGGTCACCGGCTCGACGTCCAGGCCGGGCAGGTCGGGGGTCCGGGCGCCGAGGTTGTGCAGGGCGACCATGACCTGGAAGAGCGGGGTGCGGCTGGTGTCCCGCTCCGGTCCCAGCGCGTCCACCAGGTGCTCGAAGGGCGCCGCCTGGTGCGCGAAGGCGTCCAGGACGACCTCCCTGGCCTGCTCCAGCAGGGCGCGGAAGGAGAGGTCGGGGCGGATTCGGGCGCGCAGGACCAGGGTGTTGACGAACATGCCGACCATGTCGTGCAGTTCGGCCCTGTCGCGTCCGGCGGTGACGGTGCCGACGGCGATGTCCTCCTGCTCCGTCCAGCGGGACAGCAGGACCTGGCAGGCCGTCAGCAGGGTCATGAAGAGGGTGGCGTCGGCCGAACGGGCCGTCTCGCGCAGCCGGTCGGTGAGCGCGGCCGGCAGCTCGAAGGTGACGAGGGCGCCGTCGCGGGTGCGGACGGCGGGGCGGGGCCGGTCGGTGGGCGGCTCCAGCGGCTCCAGCCCGTCCAGGACGCGCCGCCAGTGGGCCAGGTCCCGCTCCGCGTCCTCGGTGCGGGAGCGCTGCCAGGCGGCGAAGTCGGCGTAGCGGATGGGGAGTTCGGGCAGCCGGGGGGTGCGGCCCTGGTGGGCGGCGGTGTACAGCTCGCTCAGGTCGCGGCCGAGGACGGCGACGGACCAGCCGTCGGTGACGATGTGGTGCACGGCGAGGACCAGCACGTGGTCGTCGGGGCCGAGGCGGGCGAGGCGGGCGCGGAGCAGCGGGCCGGTGGCGAGGTCGAAGGGCTCGGCGGCCTCGCGGTCGAGCAGCGTGTCGAGGGCGCTGTCGCCGTGCCCCGCCAGGTCGTCGACGGGGAGCTCCACCGGCCGCGGCGGGAGGACCACCTGCCGGGCGGCGCCGTCGCCGTCCTGCTCGGTGAAGACGGTGCGCAGGGTCTCGTGCCGGTCCACCAGGCCGTCCAGGGCGGAGCGCAGCGCCTTCTCGTCGAGCGGTCCGCGCAGCCGCAGCACGGACAGGGTGGTGTACTCGGTGGAACCCGGCTCGAACCGGTCGAGGAACCACAGGCGTTGCTGGGCGTACGACAGCGGGGCCGGGGTGTCCGGCGCGAGGGCCGGTACGGGTTCGGCGGAGGCGCTGTCGCCGGGGTCGCCGAGCGCGGCGGCCAGCGCGGCGACGGTGGGGTGGGTGAAGAGCAGCCGGGGCGACACGTCGCCGCCGAAGGCGGTGCGGAGCCGGGCGGTGACGCGCACGGCGAGCAGGGAGTCCCCGCCGAGGGTGAAGAAGTCGTCGTCGGCGCCGATTCCGCCGTCCGGGCCGATGTCCAGGACGTCCGCCCAGGCGTCGGCGACCAGGCGCTCGGCGCGGGTGCGCGGCGGGACGCGGTCGCCGCGGGCGGCGTAGCCGTCGGGGCCGGGGGCGGGCAGCGCGCGCCGGTCCAGCTTGCCGTTCACGGTCAGCGGCAGTTCCGCCAGGGGCACGTAGGCGGCGGGCACCATGTACGACGGCAGCGACTGCTGGAGGTGGGCGCGCAGCGCGGCGGCGTCCGGTACGGCGGCGTCCGGCGCGGCGGCTGCGGCCCCGGCCTGCCCGGTACCCGCCTCCTCCGCACCGGCGTCGCCACCGCCGCGGGCCACCACGTAGGCGACGAGTCGGCGCGTGCCCGAGGCGTCCTCGTGGACGTCCACGGCGGCCGCCGCCGCCCCCGGGTGGGTGTGCAACGCGGCCTCGATCTCGCCGAGTTCGACGCGGTAGCCGCGGATCTTGACCTGCTGGTCGGCGCGGCCCAGGTACTCGAGGGTGCCGTCGGCGCGGCGGCGGGCCCGGTCGCCGGTGCGGTACATCCGGCTGCCCGGCGCGCCGTACGGGTCCGCCGGGAAGCGCGCGGCGGTCAGGCCGGGCCGGTTCAGGTAGCCGCGGGCCGGTCCCCGCCCCGCCACGTACATCTCGCCGACCGCCCCGTACGGCACCGGGGCCAGGGTGTCGTCGAGGACGTACACCCGCAGGTCGGGGATGGGGACGCCGATGGTCCCGGCGGCAGCGGCGGCCCCGCGCTCCGCGCCGTGCAGGGGCGCGTGGGTGACGTGGACGGTGGTCTCGGTGATGCCGTACATGTTGACCAGGCGCGGCGCGTCCTGCGGGTGCCGCGCGTACCAGGGGCCGAGCCGGGTGACGTCCAGGGCCTCGCCGCCGAAGATCACCGTGCGCAGCGCCAACCGGTCGCCGTGGCGGGGGTGTTCGGCGTCGGCCCGCTGGAGGGCGTAGAAGGCGGAGGGGGTCTGGTTGAGGACGGTGACCTGCTCGTCGGCGAGGAGCCGCAGGAAGTCCTCCGGGGAGCGCGCCACGTCGTCGGGGACGACGACGAGCCGGCCGCCGTGGAGCAGCGCGCCCCACAGCTCCCACACCGAGAAGTCGAAGGCGTAGGAGTGGAAGAGCGTCCACACGTCGTGCTCGTCGAAGCCGAACCAGTGGGCGGTGCTGCCGAACAGCCGCACCACGTTGGCGTGGGGGACCACCACGCCCTTGGGGCGGCCGGTGGAGCCGGAGGTGTAGATGGCGTAGGCGGGGTGCTCCGGCAGCGGCCTCCGGTCGGGGCGGGGCCCGGTCGCGGGGCGGGCGGCGAGGTCGGCGGCGACGTCCGGGGCGTCCAGCGGCAGCACGGGAACGCCGCCGCCCCGGGCCCGGTGGGCCGCCTCCGCGGTGGTCACCAGCAGCACCGGGCGGGCGTCGTCGAGGATGCCGGTCAGGCGCTCCTCGGGCGCGGTGGGGTCGACGGGCAGGTAGGCGGCGCCGGTCTTGAGCACCGCGAGGATCGCCACGACCTGGTCGAGGCCGCGGGGCAGGGCGAGGGCGACGAAGCGCTCCGGGCGCGCGCCGGCCTCGGCGAGGCGGTGGGCGAGCCGGTTGGCGCGGGCGTCCAGGGCCGCGTAGTCCAGGTGCTCGCCGGCGCAGGTGACGGCGACGGCACGGGGGGTGCGGGCGGCCCGCGCCTCGAAGAGGTCGACCAGGGTCTCGCCGGGACGCCCGTGCGCGGTGCCAGGGGCGGCACCGGGGAGGGACTCGCGGGCGGCGGCGGGGAAGGACGCCGGAGCCGCGCCGGGGAGGGACGCCGGGGCGGCGCTGTCGTCGCCCCCGGTGAGCAGGCGGCGTTCGGCGGGCGTGGTCCAGGGCAGCTCGCGCAGCGGGCGGCCGGCGTCGGCGGCGATCCCGGTCAGCAGCAGGCCCAGCCGCCCGGCGAGGGCGCGGACGGTCCCGGCGTCGAACAGGGCGGGGTCGTAGGCGAGGTCGAAGCCGATCCGCTCGCCCTGGAAGGCGCGCAGGACCAGCGGGTAGTTGGTGGCGTCCCGCGAGGACACCTCGGCCAGGCGCACCCCGGCGCCCGCCGTGCGGGCCTCGTCGAAGGGGTAGTTCTCGAAGGCGACCATGCTGTGGAAGAGCGGGCTGCCCGGCGGCACGTCGCTCAGGGCGGTCAGCTCGGCCAGCGACACCGCGGCGTGGCGGCGCGCCTCGGCCTGCTCCCGCTGCAGGTCGCGCAGCCAGTCGGCGGCCGGGCGGCGGGCGTCCACCCGGACGCGGGTGGGCAGGGTGTTGATGAACATGCCGACCATGGACTCGGCGCCGGGCAGCTCGTCGGGGCGGCCGGATACGGTGGTGCCGAACACCACGTCGTCCTCGCCGGCGTACCGGGCGAGCAGCAGTGCCCAGGCGCCCTGCACCACGGTGCCGAGGGTGAGGCCGGCCTCGCGGGCGGTGCGGGCCAGCCGCTCGGAGACCTCGTCGGACAGTCCGGCCGTGTGCAGGGCGGCCGACCGGGCCTGGTGGCCGTGGCCCTGCGGCCGGTCGGCGGGCAGCGGGGTGGGCGTGGCGAACCCGGCGAGCACGCCGCGCCAGTGGTCGCGGGCGGCTCCGTCGTCCTGCTCGGCGAGCAGGCGCACGTAGTCCCCGAACGGGCGGCGTACCGGCGGGCGGCTCTCGCTGCCGGTGGTGAGGGCGGCGTACTCCTCGCACACCTCGGTGAGGACCTGGGCCAGGCTCCAGCCGTCCAGGATCAGGTGGTGGGAGGTCCACACCAGGCGCAGCCCGGCGTCCGGCAGCCGGATCAGGGTGAGCCGCGTCAGCGGGGCGGTGGTGAGGTCGATGCCGCGGGCTAGGTCGCGCTCGCACAGCTCGGTCAGCCGGACGGCGCGCTCGGCGGGGTCGAGTTCCCGCCAGTCCAGGTGGGTGACGGGCACCTCGACGTGCCGGTGCACGATCTGCAGGGGCACGGGGACGTCCTCCCAGACCACGGAGGTGCGCAGCGCGGGGGTGCGGTCGGTGACGCGCTGCCAGGCGAGTGCGAAGGCCCGCGGGTCGGCCACGCCCTGGAGCAGCAGGGACGCCTGGTCCAGGTAGACGTCGTCGGGGCCGCCGACCAGGCGGTGGAAGAGCATGCCCTCCTGCAGCGGGGTCAGCGGCAGGACGTCCTCCACACCGCGCCCGTCGCCCACCAGCCGGTCCACCGCCGCCTGGTCGAGCCGGGCGAGCGGGAAGTCGGAGGGGGTGCGGCCGCCGGCGCCGGGGCGGGCGCAGTGCTCGGCGATCGCGGCGAGGGCGCAGGCCATGCCGTCGGCGAGCCGGCGCACGGTCCGCTCGTCGTGGACGTCCTCGCTGTAGTGCCAGGTGATCTCCAGGCTGCCGTCGACGACGGCGGCGGAGACGTCGAGGAGGTGGTCCAGGGGCTCGTCGGCAGCCGTCTCCCGGCCGGGCACCGGGGCGGTCTGGGCGAAGTCGCCCGAGCCGGGTGACTCCCAGCGGCCGTGGTAGGTGAAGGACACCTCGGGCGGGGGCGTCCCGCGGAGCGCGCGGACGGCCGGGTCGTCGGTCGGGGCGAGGCGGGCCAGCGCCTCGAAGCTCAGGCCGCGGCGGGGAACGGACCGCAGCTTCTCCTTGACGGCCTTGAGGGTGGCGCCCCAGTCGGGCGAGCCGGCCGGTCCGGCGGGGGCCAGGGTGACGGGGTACTGGGCGGTGAACCAGCCCACGGTGCGCGACAGGTCGAGCGGTTCGCCGATCTCCTCGCGTCCGTGGCCCTCCAGCAGGACGGTGACGCGTCCGGCGCCCGCCCAGTCGGCGAGCACCCGGCCCAGCGCGCTCAGCAGGACGTCGTCGACCCGGGTGCGGTAGACGCCGGGCACGCGGCGCAGCAGCGCCTCGGTGGTGGCCGGGTCGACGCTCGCACGGACGGTGCGCACCGACGCGGCGCGCGGGGCGCCGGGCCGGTCGACCGGCAGCGGGGTGCGTTCCCCGGCGGTCTCGGCGGTCCAGTGGGCCAGGTCGGCGTCGAGGTCGCCGTCCCTGACCCGTTCGGCCAGGTGCGCGGCCCATGCGGCGAACGGCACGGCCTCCGGTTCCAGGGCGGCCGGTTCACCGGCCGCGGCCTGCCGGTAGGCCTGTTCGAGGGCGGCGAGCAGGACGCGCCAGGAGACGCCGTCCACGGCGAGGTGATGGGCGGTCACGAAGAGCCGCGGGCGCTCCCCCGCCGCGGCGGGCAGCAGCAGGGCGGCCCGCAGCAGGGCGCCGGTCTCCGGGTCGAGGGCGGCGCGGGCGTCGGCCGCGGCCTCCTCCTGGGCGGCGGCCGGGTCGGGCGCGGCGGACAGGTCGTGGCGGGTGAGCAGTCCGGTGGCCGGGCCCTCGCCGGGGTGCTGCCGCCAGACGCCGTCGGTGCGGGCGAACCGGGTGCGCAGCGCGGGATGGCGGGCGGCCACCGCCTCCACCGCCCGCTCCAGGGCCGTCTCGTCGAGGTCGTGGGGCAGGTCGAGGAGGACCGACATGCTGAAGTGGCGCAGGGGTCCGTGGGTGGCGAGGAACCACTCCTGCACGGGGGTCAGCGGAGCGGGCCCGGTGAGGTGCGGGGTCCTGGGCGCCGGGTCGGCGGGGGCGCGGCCGGTCGCGGCGGCGGCGAGGGCGGCGACGGTCTGGTGGCGGAAGACGTCCTGCGAGGACAGCGGGAGGCCGGCCGCGCGGGCGCGGGAGACGGCCTGGATGCTGAGGATGGAGTCGCCGCCCAGTTCGAAGAAGTTGTCGGTGACGCCGACGCGGGCGACGCCCAGCACCTCGGCCCAGATCGCGGCCAGGGTCTCCTCGGCGGGGGTGCGGGGGGCGACGTGCTCGCCCCGCGCGGTGCCGGCGCCGAAGTCGGGGGCGGGCAGGGCGCGTTTGTCCAGCTTGCCGCTGGTGGTGAGCGGCAGGGCGTCGAGGACGGTGAAGGCGGACGGCACCATGTGCTCGGGCAGCACCCGGAGCAGGGCGGCGCGCAGCGCGGCGCCGGTGAGGGCGGACTCCGCGGCTTCCGCGGTGCCCGCGGCTCCCACGCCCGCGCTCTCGCTCACGCCCGCGCCCGCGCCCGCGCCCGCGGGGACGACGTACGCGGCGAGCCGGGTGTGGCCTCGGTCGTCGGCGGCGGCGGTCACGGCCGCGGCGGTCACCCCGGGGAGGTCGAGCAGCGCCGCCTCGACCTCGCCGGGCTCGATGCGGTGGCCCCGCACCTTCACCTGGTCGTCGACGCGGCCCAGGTGGTCGATGCGGCCGTCGCCGGTCCAGCGGGCCAGGTCGCCGGTGCGGTACATCCGGCTGCCGGGCGGGCCGAACGGGTCGGCCGGGAAGCGGGCCGCGGTCAGGCCGGGCCGGCCGAAGTAGCCGCGGGCCACCTGCTCGCCGGCCAGGTACAGCTCGCCCCCGACGCCGGGCGGCACCGGCCGCAGCCGGTCGTCGAGGACGTACGCCCGGGTGTTGGGCAGCGGCCGGCCGACCAGCGGGCGGTCCTCGTCCGTGACGCGGCAGGCGAGGGCGTCGACGGTGCATTCGGTGGGGCCGTAGAAGTTGTAGGCGGCGACGTCCGGGTGGGCGGCCAGTTCGCGCCAGAGGGCGGGGCCGATGGCCTCGCCGCCGATCATCAGCACCCGCGGGCGGTGGCGTTCGTCGGTGAGGAGACCGGCGGGCAGCAGCTGGCGCAGGTAGGAGGGGGTGAGGTCGAGGAAGTCGACCCGGTGCCGGACGACGTACTCCACCAGGGCGGCCGGGTCCCTGCGGGTCGTCTCGTCGACGAGGTGCAGCGGGTGGCCGTCGGCCATCAGCAGCACGCCCTCCAGGGAGGTGTCGAAGGAGAAGGAGGCGGTGAGGGCGACGGTGAGCGGCCCGCCGCCGGCGTCGGCGACGAAGCCCGCGCGGTGCGCGGCGAGCAGGTTGGCCAGGGAGCGGTGGGAGACGGCGACGCCCTTGGGACGGCCGGTGGAGCCGGAGGTGTGGATGACGTAGGCGGTGTGCTCGGGGTCGGGCTCGGGGAACCGGGCCACGGGCGGCGCGGTTCCCGCGGGTCCGGCGGCCCCGGCGGGCGCCGCGGGTTCCTCCCGCAGGGCCTCGCGTACGGCGGCCTCGTCGAGGACGAGGGCCGGGCGGACGTCGTCGAGGAGGTACCGGACGCGGTCCTCGGGCAGGGCGGGGTCGAGGGGCAGGTAGCCGGCGCCCGCCTTCCACACGGCGAGGATCGCGGTGATCATGTCGGCGGTCCGGGGCAGGCGCAGGGCGACCAGCCGCTCGGGTCCGGCGCCGCGGGCGGCCAGGTGGCGGGCGAGGCGGGCGGCGCGGGCGTCGAGCGCGGCGTGGTCGAGGCGTTCGCCGCCGGCCACCAGCGCGGTGGCGTGCGGGGTGCGGGCGGCGCGGTCCTCGTAGAGGCGGGGCAGGAGGGCGGCGGGGGCCGGGCGGGCGGTGTCGTTGAACTCCCGGACCACCCGGCGCACCTCCTCCTCGGAGAGCAGCGGGAGCGTGCCCAGGGGGCGGTGGGGTTCGGCGGCGGCCCCGGTGAGCAGGCGCACCAGCTGGTCGGCGGTCCGGCGGGCGGTGTCCGCGTCGATCAGGTCGGTGCGGTACTCCAGCAGCCCGGTCAACGCCTCGCCGTCCGGGACGAACTCGACGCTGAGGTCGAAGGTCGCGGCCCTTCGGGGCACGGTCACCGGCGCGGTGGCCAGGCCCCGCACGGCGGGGGCGGCGGGCGGGGCGGGGTGCAGCAGCACCATCACGTCGAAGAGCGGGTTGCGGCCCGCCTCGCGGGGCGCTCCGACGGCCTCGACCAGCCGGTCGAAGGGGGTGTCGCCGTGTGCGAACGCGTCGTTGACGGTGTCGGCGGCGGCCGCCAGCAGGTCGCGGAAGGAACCGGCCGCGTCGACCGGGGTGCGCAGGACGACCGTGGAGGCGAAGAAGCCGACGGCCCGCTCGAGTTCGGTGCGGGGGCGGCCCGGGGTGAGGGAGCCGACCGTGATGTCGTCCTGCCCGGACCAGCGGGCCAGCAGGGCCTGGCAGGCCGCGGTCAGGGCGGTGAACAGGGTGGTGTGCTGCTCGGCGGCGAGGGCGCGCAGCCGGGCGGTGACGTCGGCGGGGACCGTGAAGGCGTGCACCGCGCCCGCGCCGGACTCCTCGCCGCGCCGCGGCCGGTCCAGCGGCAGCGCGGGCGGCACGGCCCCGCGCAACCGCTCCACCCCGTGCGAGAGTTCGCGCTCGAGACGGTCGCCGGAGAGCTGTTCGCGCTGCCACACGGCGAAGTCCGGGTACTGGGCGGCCACCGGCGGCAGGTCCACCGGCTCTCCGTGGGCGAGCGCCTCGTAGGCGGTGCAGAGCTCCTCGAGGACGACGCCCATCGACCAGCCGTCGGTGACGATGTGGTGGGCCGTCAGCAGCAGGACGTGCGCGCCGGGGGCCTCGCGGAGCAGCAGGGCGCGCAGCAGCGGTCCGGTGCCCAGGTCGAAGGGCCGGGTGTACTCGGCGAGCAGGGCGGCCTCCGTCGCCTCCGGGGCCACCTCGCGGACCGGCAGCGGCACGGGGGCCGGTTCGTGGATCCGCTGGACGGGGCGGCCGTCCTCGCCCTCCGCGAAGGTGGTGCGCAGCGCCTCGTGGCGGGCGGCCACGAGGTCCAGGGCCCGGCTCAGCGCGTCGCAGTCCAGCGCTCCGGTGAGCCGCAGGGCGACGGCGCTGTTGTAGCGGGCGTCGCCGGGGCGCAGGCGGTCCAGGAACCACAGGCGCTGCTGGGCGTGGGAGAGCGGCAGCGGGCGGGTGCGGTCGGCGCGCGGGATCTCCCGCCGGGAGGCGGCGGCGGACCCGGCCGCGGCCCCTCCGGCGAGCCGCCGGCGCAGCGCCTCGCGGAGGTCGTCGGGGAGGGCGTCGGCGCGGTTCTGCTTCGAAGACGTCATGGTGGTGGGGTCCTTCACCGCTCGTTCGGGAGTTCGTCGGATGCGCCGGCGCCACGGGCGGCGGCCTCGAGTTCGCTGAGCACCTGGTCCTCCACCAGTTCCGCCAGCGCGGCGACGGTGCGGGACACCAGCACGTCGCGGGGGGTGAGGGCGACGCCGAAGGCGTCGTTGGCGCGGGTGACGATCCGCAGGGCGCGCAGGGAGTCGCCGCCCAGCAGGAAGTAGTCGTCCTCGGCGCCCACGGGGGTGTTCAGGGTGTCCTCCCAGATGACGGCGAGCGCCTCCTCGGTGGGGGTGCGGGGGGCGACGTGTCCGGTCTCCCGCGGGTGCTCGGGCCCGGGTTCCGGCGCGGGCAGGGCGGCCCGGTCGGTCTTGCCGTTCCCGGTCAGCGGGAAGCGGTCCATCACCACGTACGCCGACGGCACCATGGGGCCGGGCAGCGTCCGGGCGGTGTGGGCCCGCAGGGCCGCGGCGGCGGGCGGCTGCGTGCCGGGCGCGGCGAGCACGTGGGCGACCAGCCGGGGCAGCCCCGGCTCGTCCTCGCGGACGCTCACCACGGCGTCCAGGACGGCCGGGTGGCGCACCAGGACGGCCTCGACCTCGCCGGCCTCGATGCGGTGGCCGCGCAGCTTGAGCTGGTGGTCGGTGCGGCCCAGGTGGTGCAGTTCGCCGCGGGCGTCGCGGCGGACCAGGTCGCCGGTGCGGTACATGCGGCTGCCGGGCGGGCCGTACGGGTCGGCGGTGAACCGGGCGGCGGTCAGGCCGGGCCGGCCGAGGTAGCCGCGGGCCAGGCCGTCCCCGGCCAGCCAGAGTTCGCCGGGCACCCCGTCGGGGACGGGACGCAGGCGCGCGTCCAGCACGCGGGCCAGGGTGCCGGGGAGGCGGCGGCCGATGGGCGGGGCCGTGCCGTCGGGCTCCAGCGGGTCCGACCAGGTGGCGACGACGGTGGCCTCGGTGGGGCCGTAGGAGTTGACCATCCGGTGGTGCGGGGCCCACCGGGCGACCAGTTCGGCCCGGCAGGCGTCGGCGCCGACCACCAGGGTCTTCAGGTCGGGCAGGGTGCCGGGCGTGTCCGGCGGCACGGTGGCGAGCGCGGCCGGCGGCAACAGGGTGTGGGTGATCCGCCGCTCGCGCAGCACCTCGGCGAGGCGCGCGCCGAGCAGCGGGCCGGATTCGGGCACGACGAGCCGGGCCCCGTGCGGCAGGGACATGCACAGCTCCAGCACGGAGGCGTCGAAGCTGGGGGTGGCGAACGCCAGGACGCGGTCGCCGGGGCCGACCCGGTAGTGCGCGGCCTCGGCGGCGGCGAAGGCGGCGAGGCCGCGGTGGGTGACCACGACGCCCTTGGGGGTGCCGGTGGAGCCGGAGGTGTAGATGACGTAGGCCGGGTCGTCGAGGTCGAGGGGGCGGATCCGGTCGGCGTCGGTGGGCCGGTGGCCCGGGACGTCGCCGGACGGGGCTCCCGCCGGACCGGTGAGCAGGGCGTCGACCTCGTCGGCGTGGAGGGTGAGGGCGGGCGCGGCGTCGCGGAGCATCAGCGCGATCCGCTCCCCGGGGTAGCCGGGGTCGACGGGCAGGAAGGCCGCGCCGGTCTTGGCCACCGCGAGCTGGGCGAGGACCATCCGCGCCGAGCGGGGCAGGACGAGCGCGACGAGCGTGCCGGGTCCCGCGCCGCGGGCGATGAGCCGGTGCGCGAGCCGGTCGGCCCGTTCCTCGACGTCGGCGAAGGTCAGTTCCAGGCCGGGGGCGCTCAGGGCCGGCGCGTCGGGCCACCGGTCGACGGCCGCCTCGACCAGGGCGGGCAGGGTCGCCGGGGTCACCGGCGCGAGAGCGGGCCGCGCGGGTCCGCCGAGTGCCCGGGCGCGTTCCTCCGGGGGCAGGACGTCGAGGTCGTCGAGCGGGGTGGACCCGTCGGCGACGGCGAGGCGGCGCAGCAGGTGCAGCAGCCGTCCGGCCAGGGCGGCGGCGGTGGTCTCCTCGAAGTACCGCGGGTCGTAGCCGAGTTCGACGGCGAGCCGGTCGCCGGGCGACACCACCACGGTGAGCGGGTAGTTGGTGGCCTCGCGCGCGTCCAGTCCGCGCACCCGGACGCCCTGCGCGCCGGCGGTCGCGTCGCCGACCGGGTAGTTCTCGAAGACGATCAGGCTGTCGAAGAGCGGGGTGCCGTCGGGCAGTCCGCTCGCCGTGAGCATCCGGGTCAGCGGCAGGTGCTCGAAGCGCCGGTCCTCGGCGCGCGCCCGCTGCTGCTCCTCGAGCCACCGGGCGCACGGGGCCCGGCCGTCGACGGCGACCCGGGCGGGCAGGGTGGTGATGAACAGCCCGGTGACGGTGTCCGCGCCGGGCAGGTCGGCGGGGCGGCCGGAGACGGTGGTGCCGAAGCACACGTCGTGCGTGCCGCTCAGCCGGGACAGCAGGAGCGCCCACGCGCCCTGCACGACGGTGTTGAGGGTGAGCCGGTGGCGGCGGGCGAACTCCCGCAGCCGGGCGCTGTCCTCCTCGTCGAGGCGGTGCGACAGCCAGGTGCCGGAGCGGGCCGGGGCGCCCGGCGCGGGCCTGCTGTCGTACGGCAGCGGTGTGGGCGCGGTGAGGTCGCCCAGGACGCGCCGCCAGTGCTCGTCGGCGCCGGCGGTGTCGCGGGCGGCGAGCCAGGCCGCGTAGTCGGAGAACGGCCGCCGCTCGGGCAGGCGCGGCTCCTCCCCGCGGGCGAGCGCGGCGTGGGCGGTCAGGACGTCGCCGAGGACGTGGAAGACGCTCCAGCCGTCGAGGAGCAGGTGGTGGAAGGTCCACACCACGCGCACCTCGTCCGGGCCGAGCCGGATCAGGACGATCCGCGTCAGCGGCGCGGGTGCCAGCGCCATGCCGCGGGCACGGTCCTCGTCCAGCAGCCGGGCCAGCCGCTCCTCCCGCTCCTCCTCGGTCAGGTGCGACCAGTCCTCGTGGGTGACGGGCAGCCGGGCGGCCCGGTGCACGACCTGCAGCGGCTCGGGGACGCCCTGGAGGACGACGGAGGTGCGCAGGACGGGCGTGCGGTCGACGACGTGCTGCCAGGCGGCGGCCAGTGTCGCCGGGTCGCGCACGCCGTCGGTGACGAAGGTGATCTGCTCGACGTACAGCCCCTCCCCCGGCTCGTCCAGGGCGTGCATGACCATGCCCGCCTGGGTGGGCGTGAGGGGGTGGATGTCGGTGACGTCGCGTCCGGTGCCGGCCAGCCGGTCCACGGTGGCCTGGTCGAGGCGGGCCAGCGGGAAGTCGGACGGGGTGCGGCCGCCGGCGCCCGGGGTGGCGCAGTGCCGCACCAGGGCGCGCAGTTCCTCCACGGTCTCGGCGGCGAGCCGGGCCACGGTGTCGCGGTGGTGCACCTCGCGCGAGTACGACCAGGTGAACTCCAGCCGCTTGTCGGTGACCCGGCCGAGGACGTCGACGAGGTGCGGGCGCGGCGCCCGCGGGTCCATGCCGCCGGCCAGGCCGTCGTACGGGGAGTGCAGCAGGCCGCCCGGGGTGGCGTGCCAGTCCTGCCGGCCCAGGTAGTTGAAGGAGATCTGCGGCAGCGGCGGCAGGTCCGTCCCCCCGTCCGTCCCGCGCAGGTGGCGCAGGGCCCCGTGGCCGATCCCGCCGTGCGGGACGGCCCGCAGGTTCTCCTTGACGGACTTCAGCGCGCCGCCGGTGTCCGCGGAGCGCGGCACGTCCAGGGCGACGGGGTACAGGGCGGTGAACCAGCCGACGGTGCGGGAGAGGTCGACCCCGTCGAAGAGGTCCTCGCGGCCGTGGCCCTCCAGGGCGACGGTCACCCGGTCGCGGCCCGTCCAGCGGGCGAGGACCCGGCCCAGGGCGCACAGCAGCACGTCGTTGACGCGGGTGCGGTACGCCTCGGGAACCTCCTGGAGCAGGCGGCGGGTGTCCTCCTCGTCCAGGGCGGCGGTCAGGGACTCCTCGTCGGCGACCGTGTTCCCGCCGTCCCGGTCCCTCGGCAGGTCGGTCGCCTCGACGCCGCGCCAGTAAGGGAGTTCGGCGTCGAAGCCGCCGGCCGCGGTGTGCGCGGCGAGGCGGGTCGCCCAGGCGCGGAACGAGGTGGTCTTCGGCCCCGGGTCGGGCGTGCCCCCGGCGCGCAGCGCCCGGTAGGCGGCGTCCAGGTCCTCCAGGAGGATCCGCCAGGACACCGCGTCGACCACCAGGTGGTGGGCGGCGAGGAGCAGCACCGGCCGCCTCCCGTCGCCGGGGCGGCACAGCGCGGCGCGCAGCAGCGGGCCGGTGCGCAGGTCGAAGCCGGCGGCGAGGGCCGGGGCGACCTCCTCGGGCGGCGCGTCGTGCACCTCCAGGTGCGGTGCGGCGCCGGGCTCCGTGCCGTGCTGGCGCTGTCCGGGGGCGGCGTCCGGTTCGTAGCGCATGCGGAGCGCGTCGTGGTGGTCCAGGACCGCGGCGAGCGCCGCCCGCAGCAGCTCCGGGTCGGTGGCCGGGTCGACGTGGTACGAGACCGACTGGGTGAAGTCGGCGGGGTCGCCGCCGAGACCGTCGAGCAGCCAGTGCTGGACGGGTGTGAGCGGTGCCGGGCCCACGACCGGGCCCTGTTCGGCGACGGCCTCGGCGGCGGGTGCCTGCTCGGCCGCCGCGGCCAGGTCGGCGACGGTGGGGTGGGTGAACAGGTGCCGCGGCGTCAGGCGCAGGCCGGCGCGGCGGGCGGCGGAGACGACCTGGATGCCGAGGATGGAGTCGCCGCCGAGGGCGAAGTAGTTGTCCTCGGCGCCGACCTCGGGCACGCCGAGGACCTCGGACCAGATCGCGGCGAGGGTCTGCTCGGCGCCGGGCCGCGGCGGGCGGGAGGATCCGGCGGCGTCCGGGGCGGACCACACCGGCTCGGGCAGGGCCCGCCGGTCCAGCTTGCCGGTGGCTCCGAGCGGCAGCCGTTCCAGGGGGACGACGAGCGAGGGCACCAGGTGGGCGGGGAGCGTGCCGGCGAGGTGGTCGCGTACCGCGGCCGGGTCCAGGGAGCCGGTGGAGCGGTGCGGGACGGCGTAGCCGACCAGCCGCCGGTGTCCTTCGTGGTCGACGACCCGGGCGGCCGCGGCGGCCACGTCGGGGTGGCCGGCCAGCGCGGCCTCCACCTCGCCGAGTTCGATGCGGAAGCCGCGCACCTTGACCTGGTCGTCCGTCCGGCCGAGGTGGACCAGTTCGCCGTCGGCGGCGCGGCGCACCAGGTCGCCGGTGCGGTACATGCGGGCGCCGGGCGGGCCGTAGGGATCGGCGAGGAAGCGGGAGGCGGTCAGCCCCGGACGCCGGAGGTAGCCGCGGGCGACGCCGGTCCCGGCGAGGTACAGCTCGCCCGGGGCGCCGGTCGGCACCGGGCGCAGCCGGGCGTCCAGGACGTAGGCGCGGGTGCCGCCGACGGGGCGGCCGATGGGGGGTTCGCGGTCGGGGTCGGCGGGGTCGCAGGTGAAGGCGGTGGCGTAGACGGTGGCCTCGGTGGGGCCGTAGACGTTGAGCACCCGGCAGCCGGGCACCGCCGCGCGGACCTGCCGCACGGTGCGGGCGGGCAGCGCCTCGCCGGCCAGGACGACGGTGTCCGCGCCGACGTGGACGGCGTCCTCGGCGAGCAGCCGGCCGAGCGCGGAGGGCACGGCGCTGATCAGGCCGGCCCGCCACGGTCCGGGGCGTTCGGCGAGCGCGAGCAGGTCGCGGACGAGTTCCACCCGGCCGCCCGTCACCAGCGGTGCGAAGATCTCGAACACCGACACGTCGAAGTTGAGCGAGGTGGACGCCACCACGTGGGAGAGCCCGCGCCCGGTGAACTCGGAGGCGGCCCAGTCGGTCAGCGCCGGCAGGGAGGAGTGGGCGACCACGACGCCCTTGGGGCGGCCCGTGGAGCCGGAGGTGTGGATGACGTACGCCGGGTGCTGCGGCAGCAGGGGAGCGCGCCGCTCGTCGTCGCCGACCGGTGCGGGCGACGCGCCGGCCAGGCGGGCGGCGGTCTCCGGGTCGTCAAGGGTCAGCCGCGGGTACGGCCCGTCGGGCAGGCGTCCCGCGGTGGCGGTGCCGGTCACGACGACGGCGGGCCGCACGTCGTCGAGGAGGAGGGCGACGCGTTCGGCCGGGTGCCCGGGGTCGACGGGGAGGTAGCCGGCGCCGCTCTTGAGGACCGCGAGGAGCGCCACGATCAGCTCGGCGGTGCGCGGCAGGGCGAGCGCGACGAAGCGTTCCGGTCCGGCGCCCGCCTCGATCAGCAGTCGGGCGAGCCGGTTGGAGCGTTCGTCGAGCTCACGGTAGGTCAGCTCCTCGTCCCCGGCGAGGACGGCGGGGGCGTCGGGGGTGCGGGCCGCCTGCCCGGCGAACGCCTCGGGCAGGGTGCGGCCCGGCGCGTCCGCCCCGGCCGTCGCACCGGCCGTCGCCCCGGCGTACCGCTCGAGCAGGGCGCGGTCCTCCCCCGGGGCCAGCAGCGGCAGGTCGTCCAGGCGGCGGTCGGGGTCGGCGGCCATCCCGGTCAGCAGGGTGCGCAGGCTCGCGCCCAAGCCCTCGACGGTGGCCCGGTCGAAGACGGCCGGGTCGTGGTCGAGGGAGACGGACAGGGTGTCGCCGGGGGCGACGACCACGCCGAGGGGGTACTCGGTGGGCTCGATGTCGCGTTCCTGGGTGAGCGCGAGCCCCAGGCGGGACAGGGCGTCGCCGTCGAACGGGTAGTTCTCGAAGACGACGATGCTGTCGAACAGGGGGGTGCCGCCGGGGACGTCGCTCCAGCTCCGCAGCTGGGCGAGGGAGACGAACTCGTGCCGCCGGGACTCCGACTGGGCGGCCTGCAGTTCGCCGAGCCACTCCAGCAGCCTTCGGCCTCCGTCGACGCGGACGCGGGTGGGCAGGGTGTTGATGAACAGGCCGACCATGCCGGTCACGCCGGGCAGGTCGGCGGGGCGGCCGGAGACGGTGGTGCCGAACACCACGTCGTCGCCGCCGCCGTAGCGGGACAGCAGCAGCGCCCAGGCGCCCTGGAGCACGGTGTTGAGGGTGAGTCCGGCCCGCTGGGCGACCTCGCGGAGCCGCGCCGAGACCCGCGCGTCGAGGGTGACGTGGACGGTCTCGGAGGAGGAGGCGCGGTGCGCCTCGGCGGGGCGGCGGTCGCAGGGCAGTGCGGTCGGGGCGGTGAACCCGGCCAGCGTCTCGCGCCAGTGGCGTTCGGCCGCGGCGCCGTCCTGGCGGGCGAGCCAACCCAGGTAGCCGGCGAAGGGCGCGCGTTCGGGCAGGCCGGGGCGGCGCCCGGCGGCCGAGGCCGCGTACCGTTCGGCGACCTCGTCGAAGACCTGGGCGGCGCTCCAGCCGTCGAGCAGCACGTGGTGGAACGTCCACACGACCCGCACCCGGTCGGGGCCGAGCCGGATGAGCGTCAGCCGCATCAGGGGCGCGGCGGCGAGGTCGACGCCGGCCT
Source organism: Streptomyces sp. NPDC047130 (assembly GCF_040643475.1). Lineage (NCBI taxonomy): Bacteria > Bacillati > Actinomycetota > Actinomycetes > Kitasatosporales > Streptomycetaceae > Streptomyces > Streptomyces sp. NPDC047130. The sequence continues at coordinate 89,852 of NZ_JBEYUK010000008.1, forward strand.
GCCGGTCCTCGGCGAGCAGCCGGTCCAGATCCGCCGAGCACCGGTCCTCGCTCCGGCCCGTCCAGTCGTGGTGGACGACCGGCACGGCGGCGTGGTGCTGCACCACCTGGAGGGGTTCGGCGGTCTCCTGCCACACCAGCCGGGTGCGCAGCACCGGGTTGGCGTCCGCGGTGGCCTGCCAGGCGTCGGCGAGGGCCCGCGGGTCGGTGACCCCGGTGAGGGTGAACTGGACCTGGTTCAGGTAGGTGCGGCCGGCCGGGTCCAGCAGGCCGTGGAAGAGCATGCCGGCCTGCATCGGGGTGAGCGGGAGGACGTCGGCGACCGCGCGGCCGTCCCCCACGACCCGGTCGACGGTCTCCTGGTCGAGGCGGGCCAGCGGGAAGTCCGACGGGGTGCGTCCGCCGGCGTCCGGGCGGGCGCAGTGGCCGACGATCTCCTCCAGGGCCCGCACCATGCCGCGGGCCAGGCGCTCCACGGTCTCCCGGTGGTGCCGGCCGCGGCTGTGGTGCCAGCCGATCTCCAGCTCGCCGTCCTCCACCCGGGCGACGACGTCGAGCAGGTGGGGCCGTTCGGCCTCGGGGGCGTCGGCGCCGTCCAGGCCGCCGGGCACGGACCGCACCAGGGCGCCGTCGCGGGCGCTCCAGTCGAAGCGGCCCAGGTAGTTGAAGCTGATGCCGGGCACGGGCGTGGCCGGCAGGTCGCGGGTGAGGCGGGTCAGCGCCCCGTGGCCGAGGCCGCGGTCCGGGACGGCGCGCAGGTGCTCCTTGACGGACTTCAGGGCGGCGCCCCAGTCGCCCTGCGGCACGCTCAGGACCACCGGGTACAGGGTGGTGAACCAGCCGACCGTGCGGGAGAGGTCGACGTCGTCGAAGAGCGCGTCCTCGCGTCCGTGGCCCTCCAGGGTGACGGCCACGCCGTCGCGTCCGGTCCAGTCGGCGAGCACCCGGCCGAGTGCGGTGAGCAGGACGTCGTCGACGCGGGTGCGGTAGACGCCCGGCACCTGGCGCAGCAGGGCGTCGGTGTTCCGGCGGTCCAGCCGCACGGTGACGGTGCCGGTGTCGGCGACCGTGTTGCCGCCGTCGGCGTCCACCGGCAGGGGCGTGGCGCAGTGCCGGGCGACCGTCTCCCAGTGGTCTCGCCGGGCGGCGAACCCGCCGCGCGCGGTGTGCTCGCGCAGCCGGCGGGCCCATTCCGCGACGGAGGTGGTGCGCTCCGGCAGCCGGACCGGACGCCCGGCCACGGCCTGCCCGTACGCGGTCTCCAGGTCCTCCAGGAGGATGCGCCAGGAGACGCCGTCGACGGCCAGGTGGTGCACGGCGAGCAGCAGCCGGGGGGCGGGGGTCCCGGTGAACAGGCGGGCGGTGAGCAGCGGTCCGCTCTCCAGCCGGAACCCGTGGTGCGCGGCGTCGGTGACGCGGGCCCGCTCCCGCCGTGCCCGTTCCTCGTCGAGGCCGGCCAGGTCGTGCACCTCGAGCAGCGGCGGCGGCTCCTCGCCGGGCGCGGCGCAGGTCTGCCGCCAGGCGCCGTCCGCGCCGCGGGTGAAGCGGGAGCGCAGCGCGTCGTGGTGGGTCCACAGGGCGCGCAGCGCGCGGTCCAGGGCGTCGGGGTCGACGTCGCGGGGCGTCTCGACGGTCACGCACTGGTCGAAGACCTCCGGGCGGCGCGGGTCGCCGTCGAGGAACCAGTGCTGGACGGGGGTGAGGCCGACGTCCCCCGTGACCGGCTCCGTTCCGGCGATCGCGGGGGCGGTGCCGCCGGTGGTGCGGGCGGCGGCCGCGAGGGCGGCGACGGTGGGGTGGCGGAAGAGGTCGCGGGGGGTGAGCGTCAGTCCGGCGGCGCGGGCCCGGGAGACGACCTGGATGCCGAGGATCGAGTCGCCGCCCAGCATGAAGAAGTTGTCGTCGGCGCCGACGCGTTCGACGCCGAGCAGCTCCGCCCAGACGTCGGCGAGGATCCGCTCGGCGTCGGTGGCGGGGGCCCGGTAGGCGTCGTCCTGGGCCGGGAGGACGGGGTCGGGCAGGCGGCGGCGGTCCACCTTGCCGTTCGCGGTCAGCGGCAGTTCCGGCACGGTGACGAACGCGGCGGGCAGCATGTAGTCGGGCAGGGCGGCCGACAGGTGGTCGCGCAGCCCGGCGGCGTCCGGGACCTCGGCGTCCGGGGCGGGCACCAGGTGGGCGGCGAGCCGCTTGACGCCGGCGTGCTCGTACGGCGACACCAGGGCCTCGGCGATCGCCGGGTGCGCGGTGAGCGCGGCCTCGATCTCGGCGGGCTCGATGCGGAAGCCGCGGATCTTGATCTGGCCGTCGGCGCGGCCCACGAACCGCAGTTCGCCGTCGGGGGTCCGGCACACGATGTCGCCGGTGCGGTACATCCGGCCGCCGGCCTCGCCGGCCGGTCCGGCGAACGGGTCGGCGAGGTAGCGGGCGGCGGTCGCGCCGGGGCGGCCCGCGTAGCCGCGCGCCACGCCCGCGCCGGCGATGTACAGCTCGCCGGGGACGCCCGGCGGCTGCGGCTGGAGGGCGTCGTCGAGGACGTACACCCGGGTGCCGTCCAGCGGGCGGCCGATGGGCAGCACGGCGGGCAGCGGTTCACCGGCGGTGAAGGGGCGGCGGGTGGCGAAGGTGGTGGTCTCGGTGGGGCCGTACCCGTCGACGACGGTCAGGCCGGGGCAGGCGTCGAGGACGCGGCGCGCCACCGCGCCGGGCACGGCCTCGCCGCCGGTCCACACCTCGCGGGCGCCGCGCAGGCAGCCGGGGTCCTCCTGGGCGAGCAGCCGGAACAGGCCGGCCGTCAGCCACAGGTGGCGCACCCCCCGCTCGGTGACCGCGTGGCGGACCACGGCGGCGTCGATCTCGGCGGGCGGCGCGAGCACGGCGGTGCCGCCGCGCAGCAGCGGCACCCACAGCTCGTAGGTGGAGGCGTCGAAGGCGTGCGGCGAGTGCACCAGGACCCGTTCGTGCCCGGCGAAGGCGCTGTCCTGGGCGAGCGCGGCCACGTCCCGCTGCCGCACGGCGACGCCCTTGGGGACGCCGGTGGAGCCGGAGGTGAACATCAGGTACTGGACGTTGTCCGGGTGGGGCGGCGCCGGCAGCGGGCCGCGGGGGCCCTCGGGGAGGCGGTCGGCGCGGACGACGCTGCCCGCGGGCAGCGCCTCCCGTGCCGTGGCCTCGTGTTCCGCGTCGGTGAGCAGCAGGTCCGCGCCGGCTTCGGCGAGCATCCGCCGCAGCCGCTCCCGCGGCGCCCGCCCGTCCAGCGGCACGTACACGCCTCCGGTGCGCGCCAGGGCGAGCTGGACGAGGACCAGCGGCACGGAGCGTTCCATCAGCACGCCGACGGGGCGTTCCGCCGCCACGCCGAGCGCGGCCAGACGTGCCGCCAGCTCCTGAGCCCGCGCGTCGAGTTCGCGGTAGGTGAGGGTCACGGCGTCGGGTCCCGCGCCGGCCTCCACGGCGACCGCGTCCGGCGTGCGCCGCGCCTGCGCCGCGAAGAGGGCGGCCGTGGTGGTGACGGGTGCGGCGGCGGGGCCGCGACCGTCGCGGAGCGCCCGGTCGCGGCCGGCGGGGGTGAGCAGCGGGAGGCGGCCCGGGGCGTCGTCGAGGCCGTCGGCCATGCCCTCGAGGAGGACGGTGAGGTACCCGGCGAGCCGTCCGGCGGTGGCGGCGTCGAAGAGCTCGGGGTCGTAGCCCAGCGTCAGGGAGAGTTCGGTGCCGGGCTCGACGACCAGGCTCAGCGGGTAGTTGGTGGTCTCGACGCCGCGCAGTCCGCTCATCGTCAGGCCGTGGGCGGCGGCCAGGCGGTCCTCCACCGGGTAGTTCTCGAAGACGACGATGCTGTCGAACAGGGCGGTTCGTTCGGGCAGTCCGGTGAACGCCTGCATGCGGGTGAGCGGCACGCCGTCGTGGCGGCGGTCCTCGCCCTGCGCGTGCTGGAGGCGGCGCAGCCAGTCGCCGAGCGTTCCGGTGCGGGGCACGGTGGTGCGGGTGGGCAGGGTCGCGATGAACAGGCCGGTCATGGCCTCGGCCCCGTCGAGCTCGGGCGGGCGGCCGGAGACGGTGGTGCCGAAGACGACCTCGTCGCGGCCGGCGTGGCGGCCGAGCAGGATCGCCCAGGCGCCCTGCACCAGGGTGCCGAGGGTGATGCCGGCGTTCCTGGCCCGTTCCCGCAGGGCCCGGGTGGTTCCGGCGGGCAGGACGGCGTGGTGCGCCTCGCGGGACTCGGCGCGGTGGCTCTCGCGCGGCTCGCGGTCGTAGGGCAGGGGGGTGGGCTCGGCGAGGCCGGCCAGCCGCTCCCGCCAGTGCCGTTCGGCCTCGTCCCGGTCGCGGTCCCGCAGCCAGGCCACGTAGTCCCGGAACGGCCGGCGCTCGGGCACGGCCGCGCCGGCCGGGGAGGAGAGGGCGGCGAACACGTCGGACAGGACGTGGAAGAGGCTCCAGCCGTCGAGCACGAGGTGGTGGAACGACCACACCACCCGGACGCTGCCCTCGGCGAGCCGCACCAGCGTCAGCCGCTGCAGCGGGGCCCGGCCGAGGTCGATGCCGCGCTCGCGTTCGGCGTCCAGCAGTTCCGTCAGCCGCTCCTCGCGGGCGTCCTCCCCGAGGCCGCTCCAGTCCAGGTGCGTGACGGGCACGGCGGCCTCGCGCCGCACCACCAGCAGCGGTTCGGGCACGTCCTGCCAGACGGCGTGGGAGCGCAGCACCGGGGTGCGGTCGGTCACCTGCTGCCAGGCCCGGGCCAGCGCCTCCGGGCCCGGGACGCCGTCGAGGACGAAGGTGAGCTGGTGGAAGTAGACCCCGCTGTCCTCCTGGGAGATGCCGTGGAAGAGCATCCCGGCCTGGGTGGGGGTGAGCGGGTGGACGTCCTCGACGCCGGCCGGGTCGTCGCCGGTGATCCGGTCGACGGCCGCCTGGTCGAGGCGGGCGAGCGGGAAGTCCGAGGGGGTGCGGCCGGCGGCGCCGGGGCGCCCGGCGTGCCGGGCCAGCGCGGAGAGCGCGTCGGCGTACTGCCGGGCCAGGGCGGTGACGGTGCGCTCGTCGTGCAGTTCGGTGGAGTGGAAGAAGGTGAACTCCAGCGCGTCCTCGTCGAGCCGGCCGACGACCTCCAGGGGGTGGGGGCGCCGTGCGCGGGGGTCGGCGTCCAGGTCCAGCGGGCGGAACACGGCGCGGTACAGGCCGTCCGGGCCGCCCGGCGGGGTGAACCGGCCGAGGTAGTTGAAGCTGACCTGGGCGGCGGGGGCGTCGGGCAGGGCGCCGGGGCCGGCGAGGTGGCGCAGCGCGTCGTGGCCGATGCCGTGCCGGGGCACCGCCCGCAGCTGCTCCTTGACCTGCTTGAGGACGGCGTCCCAGTCGGCGTCCCGCGGCACGGCGAGGGCGACCGGGTGGCGGGTGGTGAACCAGCCGACGGTGCGGCTGGTGTCGACGTCGGCGAAGAGTTCCTCGCGGCCGTGGCCCTCGACGTCCACCAGGACCCGGTCGTGCCCGCTCCAGGCGCACAGCACGCGGCCGAGCGCGCCCAGCAGCACGTCGTTGGCGCGGGTGCGGTAGGTCTCGGGGAGGGTGCGCAGCAGCGCGGCGGTGTCCTCGGCGGTCAGCCGGACGGTGACCGCGCGGGCGGAGGCGTAGCTGTTCGCGCCCTCCCGGTCCGCCGGCAGGGTGTGGCCCGCACCGGCGGTGGCGTTCCGCCAGTAGGCCGCCTCCTCGGCGAACCCTCCCCCGGCCGTGTACGCGGCGAGGCGCTGGGCCCACTGCCGCAGCGGCGAGGTCCTGGGCGGCAGCGCGGTGGCGCCGTGCCGCCCGTCCCGGCGGGCGCGGTAGGCGCGGTCGAGGTCGTCGAGGAGGACGCGCCAGGAGACGCCGTCGACGACCAGGTGGTGCACGGCGAGGTGCAGCACGGGCGCCCGGCCCGGGCCGCGGTCGTGGAGCACGGCGCGCAGCAGCGGCCCGCGGGTCAGGTCGAAGGGGCCGTGGTGCGGCAGGTCGGTGTCGGGCCCGCGGTGGCGGGCGAGGACGAGCCGGGGGGCGTGGTCCTCGACGTGCCACCGGACTCCGTGGCCGCCGCCGTCGCCGCCGCTGCCGCCGTCGCCGCTGCCGTGGCCGCCGTGGCCGCCGTCGCCCGGCAGGAACCGTGAGCGCAGGGCGTCGTGGTGGCCCGTCAGGTCGTTGAGGGCGTCCTCCAGGGCGGCCTCGTCGACGTCGTCGCCGACCTCCAGGGACAGCGTCTGGGCGAAGTGGCCGGCCCGCTCGCCCGCAGTGTCGAACAGCCAGTGCTGGATCGGCGTCAGCGGCGCGCCACCGGTGGCTGGTACCGCTCCGGCGGCCGGCTCGGCGGGGCGGTCCTTGGCGGCGGCGTCGGCGCACCGGGCGAGGGCGGCGACGGTCTGGTGGCGGTAGAGGTCCCGGGAGGTGAGGGCGAGGCCCGCCTGCCGTGCCTGGGCGACGACCTGGATGCTGAGGATGGAGTCGCCGCCGAGGGAGAAGAAGTTGTCGTCCGCGCCGACCCGTTCGACGCGCAGCACGTCGGCCCAGATGGCGGCGAGGGTCCGCTCGGTGGGCGTGCGGGGCGCCACGTGGGCCGCGGCGCGGCCGGCGGGGCCCGGGTCGGGCAGCCGGCCGCGGTCCAGCTTGCCGTTGGGGTTGAGCGGCAGGGCGTCGATCACCACGACCGCCGAGGGCACCATGTGGTCGGGCAGGGTTCCGGCGAGGGTCCGGCGGACGGTCTCCGAGTCGACCGTGACGCCCGGCACGGGGACGACGTAGCCGACGAGGCGGCGGTGGCCGTCGCCGGCCGGTGCGGCGGCCGCGGCCTCGGCGACGCCGGGGCAGCCGCGCAGCGCCTCCTCGACCTCGCCGAGTTCGATGCGGAAGCCGCGCACCTTGACCTGGTCGTCGGTGCGGCCCAGGTACTCCAGTTCACCGTCGGCGGTGCGGCGCACCAGGTCTCCGGTGCGGTACATGCGGTCGCCCGGGGCGCCGTACGGGTCGGCGACGAACCGGGCGGCGGTCAGTCCCGGGCGGCGCAGGTAGCCGCGGGCCAGTCCTTCGCCGCCGAGGTACAGCTCGCCCGGGGCACCCGGCGGCTGGGGCCGCAGCAGGTGGTCGAGGACGTAGGCGCGGGTGCGGGCCACCGGCCTGCCGATCGGCGGCGCGTGCTCGGGCGCCTCGTCGCCCGCGAACCAGGCGGTGGCGTAGACGGTGGCCTCGGTGGGGCCGTACAGGTTGGCGATCGTGCTGCCCGGCATCGTGCGGCGCAGGTCGTGGAGGGTCTGGGCGGGCAGCGCCTCCCCGGCGAGGACCACGGTGTCCGCGGTGACGGCCGGGCCGGCGGCGGTTCCGGTGCCGGTGCCCGTCCCGGTGAGCATCCGTGACATCACGGAGGGCACGCCGCTGATCAGCCCGGCGTGCCGCGGCCCGGGGGCGTCGGCGAGGGCGGGCAGGTCGGGGACGATCTCGACGGTGCCGCCGGCGACCAGCGGGCACAGCAGCTCGAACACCGAGACGTCGAAGTTGAGCGAGGTGGAGGCGATCACGTGGTCCAGCCGGCCGGCGAACCGCCGTGCGGCCCAGGTGGCCAGGCGGGCGACGCCGCGGTGGGTGACGACGACGCCCTTGGGCCGGCCGGTGGAGCCGGAGGTGTAGATGACGTAGGCGGGGCTCTCGGGGTCCAGCGGCCGGTCGGGGCCACCGGTTCCGGCAGCGTCGGCGAGGGCTGCGGCGTCGAGAGCGTCGGCGCCGTCGGCGAGGGCTGCGGCGTCGGGAGCGCCGTGCGGTGCGGTGTCCGTGTCGCCGGCCAGGCAGTCCTCGAGGATCAGCGGCTCGCAGCCCGGCGGCAGCGCGTCCACGGTGTCGCGGCTCGCCAGGACGAGCGCCGGGGCGGCGTCGGCGAGCATGAGGCGGACGCGTTCGGCCGGGTAGCCGGGGTCGACCGGCAGGTAGGCGGCGCCGGACCGCAGGACCGCCCACAGCGCGGGGACGAGGTCCGCGGTGCGGGGCAGGCACAGGGCCACCAGGCGCTCCGGTCCGGCGCCGAGGGCGGTGAGCCGCTGGGCGAGGCGGCCGGCGCGGCGGTCGGTCTCCGCGTAGTCCAGGCGGGTGTCGCCGCAGACGACGGCGGTGCGGTCCGGGGTGCGGGCCGCCTGCGCCGCGAAGAGCGCGGGCAGCGTCGCGCCGTCGTCCTCCCCCTCCTCCCCGGCACCGGCGTCGGGTCCGGTGCCGTCCCGCAGCAGGGCGGCGTGCTCGTCCTCGGTGAGCAGGGGCAGTTGGGCGAGCGTCCGGTGGGGCGCGTCGGCCATGCCTTCGAGGAGGCGGTGCAGGTGGCGGCCGAACCGGGCGGCGGTGCCCGCGTCGAAGAGGCCGGTGTTGTACTCGACGGTCAGCTCGCAGCCGCCGTCGGCGGTCGGGGTGAACTCCAGCACCAGGTCGAAGCGGGCCGCGGGCCGGGGCAGCGGGTGCTCCTCGACGCGCAGGCCGGCCACCCGCGGCGGGAACGCGAGCGGGGTCTGCTGGACGACGAGGACCTGGACGAGGGGCGTCCGGCCGGGGTCGCGGGGCGGGGCGAGTTCCTCGACCACCCGGTCGAAGGGCGCCCCGGCGTGCGCGAAGGCGTCCAGCACCGTCGACCGCACGGACTCCAGGAACCGGTTGACGGTGAGCGTGTCGTCCACCTCGGTGCGCAGCACGACGGTGTTGGCGAAGAAGCCGGTGGTCTCCTCCACGTCCCGCCGCCCGCGCCCGTCGGTGACGGTCCCGAACGCGACGTCGCGCTGCCCGGAGTACCGCGAGAACAGCACGGCGGCCGCCCCGGCGAGCATCGTGAACAGGGTGGCTCCCCGGTGTCCGGCCGAGCGCCGCACACGGTCGACCAGGTCGGCGGGGAGGCGGTGGCGGTGCGCGGCGCCCTCGGTGGTGCGGACGGCCGGGCGCGGCCGGTCCGTGGGCAGGTCCAGGTTCTGGACCCCGGCCAGCGTGCGCCTCCAGTGGGCCAGGTCGTGGGCGAGGTCGCCGGAGCGGGCCTCGGCCGCCTCCCGTTCGTGCTCCCACACGGCGTAGTCCGGGTACTGGAGCCCGGGTTCGGGGAGCCCGTCGGGCCCGCCGCCCGCCTGCGCCCGGTAGAGCGCGGTCAGTTCGTGGACCAGCACGCCGACGGACCAGCCGTCGGTGACGATGTGGTGCTGGGCGAGCAGCAGCACGTGGTCGGTGTCGTGGCGGCGCACCAGCAGCACACGGGTCAGCGGGCCCGCCGTCAGGTCGAAGGGCCGGCGCAGTTCCTCGGTGAGCAGGCGCTCGGTCTCCGCCTCGTGGCGCTCGGCGGGCAGGGTGCCGATGTCCGCGGTGCGCACGGGCAGTTCGGCCTCGGGCGCGATGCGCTGCGCGGCGTGGCCGTCGACGGTGGTGAAGGTGGTCCGCAGGGAGTCGTGGCGTGCCGTGAGGTGCCGCAGGGCGCGGTGGAGCGCGCCCGTGTCCAGCGGGCCGCGCAGCCGCAGGGCGACACCGGTGTTGTACTCGGCGCCGTCGGCGTCGAGTTCGTGCAGGAACCACAGGCGGCGCTGGGCGCTGGACACCGGCAGCGGCCGGTCGCGCGGGGCCCGTGCGATGGGCTCGGCCGGCGCGGTGGCCGACGGGGCGTCGAGGAGCGGGGCGAGCCGGGCGACGGTGCGGGCGGTGAACACGTCCCGCACCGAGAGCTTCACGCCGAGCTCCTCGCGGACGCGGGAGAGGGTGCGCGCGGCGAGGACCGAGTCGCCGCCCAGGTCGAAGAAGTCGTCCTCGACGCCGACGGTGTCCAGGGTGAGCACCTCGGCCCAGACGGCGGCCAGCGCGCGCTCGGCGGGCGTGCGGGGCGGCACGTGGCCCGAGGCGGCGGTGGGGGCGGGGGCGGGCAGGGCCCGGTGGTCGACCTTGTTCTGCGGGGTGAGCGGCAGGGCGTCGAGGACGACGAGGGCGGAGGGCACCAGGTGGGCGGGGAGCGAGGCGCCGAGGGACGCGCGCAACGCGTCGGGCAGCGGCGGCTGTTGGGCGTCCGCGGGGGTGACGTACCCGACCAGCCGTCGCCGGCCGGGCTCGTCCTCGCGGGCCACCACCACGGCCTCGCGCACGGCGGTGTGCCGCAGCAGCGCCGCCTCGACCTCGCCGGGTTCGATGCGGAAGCCCCGGATCTTGACCTGCCGGTCGGCGCGGCCGAGGAACTCCAGGTCGCCGTCGGCACGCCGCCGGGCGCGGTCGCCGGTGCGGTAGAGGCGGGAGCCCGGCGGGCCGAACGGGTCGGCGACGAAGCGGGCGGCGGTCGCCCCGGGGCGGCCCAGGTAGCCGCGGGCCACCCCGTCCCCGCCGACGTACAGTTCGCCGTCCGCGCCGGGCGCCACCTCGCGCATCGCCGCGTCCAGCACGTGCGCGCGGACGCCGGGCAGGGGGGCGCCGATGGGCGGGGCGCCGGAGCCGGCGGCGAGCGGGCCGGTCCAGGTCGAGACGATGGTCGCCTCGGTGGGGCCGTAGGAGTTGATCATCCGCCGGCCGGGTGCCCAGCGGTCGACCAGGGCGGCCGGGCAGGCCTCCGCGCCGACGATCAGCGTCCGCAGGTGCGGCAGGCCGTCCGGTCCGGGGTCGGGCAGGGTGGCGAGCGCGGCGGGCGGGATCAGCGTGTGGCTGATGCGGAACTCGTCGAGGACGGCGGCGAGTTCGTCGCCGAGCCAGGGGCCGCCCGGGGGGACGACCAGCGTCGCCCCGGAGAGCACCGAGATGAACAGCTCCAGCACGGAGGCGTCGAAGCTGGGCGAGGAGAACTGCAGGACCCGGTCGCCCGGCCCCACGGCGTACCGGTCGGCGGCGGCCGCGGCGAAGCCGCCGATCCCCCGGTGGGTGACCGTCACGCCCTTGGGGCGGCCGGTGGATCCGGAGGTGTGGATGACGTAGGCGGCGTGGTCCGGTCCCACCCGCGTGGGGGCGGGCGGGGCCGGGGTGGCGGCCCCGGCCGGCGCGTCCATCATCCGGCGGATGGCCGCGAGGTCGTCGAGGACGACGGCGGGGCGGACGTCGGTGAGCATCAGGGCCCGCCGCTCGGCCGGGTAGTCGGGGTCCACGGGCAGGAAGGCGGCGCCCGCGAGGGCGGTGGCCAGCTCCGCGGCGATCAGTTCCGGTGAGCGGGGCAGGACCACGGCCACCACTGCCTCGGGCCCCGCGCCGCGCCGCCGGAGGTCCTCGGCGAGGAGTGCGGCCCGCTCGGCGAGGTCCCGGTAGCACCAGGTGCGGCGTCCGTCGGTCAGCGCGGGCGCCTCGGGGGTGCGGGCCGCCCACGCGGTGAACAGCTCGCCGAGCGGCGGGTACGGCGCGCGCGGCGGCACCTGCGGGGCGCCCGGCGGCACGTCCGCGGCGTCCTCCGGCAGCGGGGCGGTGCCGAGCGGCTGGTCCGGGGCGGTGTCCCGCGGAGCCGGGGGGACGGTACGGCCGGCCTGCGGGAGGGGGGACGCCGGAGCGGGCTTGTCCTGCGGGTCCGTCATGGGGGCAGTCCTTCAGAAGCTCGGTGGGCGCGGCTCACCGCGCGGGCGCGCCGGCCCCGGGCAGGGTCGGGCACGCCCCGGCGGTGCGGCGGGTCCGCACGGGGAGGGGTGCAGCGGGACGGAGGTGCAGCGGGGACGGCGGTGCCGGCCCCGGTGGTCGGAACCGGGGGCGGCGTGGCCGGCGGGGGCCGGGGACGGCGTCAGGCGGTGGGCGGTGACGGCGTCGAGCGGTCGGCGCGGGCCGGAGCGGCGGGCGGGCCGGCCGGACCGCGCGGCGCGGGGGCGGCGGGCGCCGCGGTGCCGGGCCCGCTCCGGGGGGAGCGGGCCCGCACCGGCCCGTGCTCGGCGGCCGGGGCCGCGGTCACCGGTCCGCCCGGACCGGGCGGCCGGGCCGGGAGACGTGGTGTGCGCGGGCGAACGGCGTGCGGGGGTCCGCCGACCCGTCGCGTGCGCGGCGGGCCGTGCGGCCGGAGATCTGCACCCGGTCGACGTCGCCGGTCACGGCGTCGCGGTGGAAGCGCCCGCCGGGTTCGCGGCGGCCGGTGGCGGGGTCGACGAGGTCGAAGCGGAGGTCGGCGTAGCACACCAGGGGAAGCGGCAGGTCGCCGTCGACGGAGAGGACGGGGCGGCCGAAGTCGTCCATCCCGATCCGGTACTCGGTGGCGCCGTTGCGGTAGGCGCCCACGGCCTCCGGGAGCACCAGGGGGTGCCCCGTGGGGGCGGACGGGTCCGGTCCGGCGGGCACCGTGAGGCCGGTGAGTTCGCCGAGTTCGTCGGTGAGGTCCCGCCAGAGGGCGGTGGCGGAGGAGGCGTTGCCGGTGAGGGCGACGACGGTGCCGGTGCGGGCGTCGGCGCGTAAGTGGCAGGAGGTGCCCTGGGCGTTGCCGTCGTGGCCGCACCACCAGCCGTCGTCGCCGTGGAAGAGGGCGGCGCCGAGTCCCCAGGCGTCGGCGAGGGAGCCCGGGTCGGTGCCGGGGGCGGGCCGGCGCACCGACGCGGTGACCGTGTCCGGGAGGACGGCGGTGTCGCCGTTCAGCGCCCTGCCGAGCGCGAGCAGGTCGAGGGCGCCGGCGAGCAGGGCCCCGGCCGGCGCCTCGGCGGGGGCGAGGTTCTGCGTGACGGGCAGCAGTCGGCCGGAGGCGGTGTTGCGGGCGTGGCCGGAGGCGACGGGCCGGTCGGGCGCGGGGCCGCCGAGGAAGGCGGGCCGGATGCCGAGCGGGTCGAGCAGCAGCGTCCGCAGGGCCTCCCGCCAGGTCATGCCGGTGATCTCCTCGATCAGCCGGCCGGCGGCCAGGTATCCGGCGTTGGAGTACGAGAAGCCGGTGCCCGGGGCGAACAGCAGGTCGCCGGGGGTGCAGACCTCGGCGAGGACGCGGGCGGCGGTGCGGCCGGCGACGGCGTCGGAGCCGGGCCCGGACGGCAGGCCCGCGGTGTGGCTGAGCAGGTGGCGGACGGTCACTTCCGGTAAGCGGCGCAGCTCCGGCAGCGTGGCGGCCGCGGGCTCGTCGAGGTCCAGGTCGCCGTCGTCGGCGAGCAGCAGGACGGCGGCGGCCGTGAAGAGCTTGGTGACCGAGCCGACCGGGACGGCCGTGTCGGAGGTGAAGGGCGTGCCGGTGCCGGCGTCGGCGGTGCCGGTGTGCACGGCGATCGTGCGGCCGCCGGTGTGGACGGCGAGTTGGGCGCCCGGCACCCGGTGGGTGCGGGCGAGGTCGTCGAGGCGGCTCTGGAGCGTGCGGCGGTCGGGGGACGGCCGCCTCTCGACGATCCGGGTGGGGGGTATGGACTGCATGGAGCGGGACCTTCCTGGGGACTGCGGCTCGGGTGGAACTGCGGCTCAGGTGGTACGGCGGCTCAGGGACCACGGCCGGGGGCATCGGCCGGGGACCGCGGTCGGGGACTGCGGCTCGCGCGGGGACGTGCCGGCCGGCTCAGGGGGACGGTCCGGTCGGCACGGGGAACGCGGGCCGCGGGGGCGCACGCGGTGCGCGGGCACCGTGCGACGCCGACGGGTTCGGCTACCTGTGGGTGACCTCGACGGGCAGGTGGCGGACGCCGACGATGACGGCCGGGTTCCGGTGGACGACCTCGTCGTGGGACGCGACCGCCACCGTGCGGAACCGTTCGAGCAGTGACCGGGCGGCGATGCGTGCCTCGAGTCTGGCGAGGTGGGCGCCGAGGCAGAAATGGATCCCGTGTCCGAAGGACAGGTGAGGATTGGGGGTGCGGGAGACGTCGAAGCACTCCGGGTCGGCGAACCGGGCGGGGTCCCGGTTGGCGGCTCCCAGATGGGCCATGACCAGGGCGTCGGCCGGGATCTCGTGACCGCCGAGCACCACCGGCCGGGTGGTGCGCCGCCCCACCTCGGGGAACGGCGGGAGCAGGCGGAGCACTTCCTCGAGCGCGGGCGGGAGCAGCTCGGGGTCGGCGCGCAGCTTGTCCAGCAGGCCGGGGCGCCGGTCGAAGGTCAGGACGGCGTTGCCGAGCAGCGCCGTGGTGGTGATGTGCCCGGCGATCAGCAGCAGGGCGACGAAGCCGACGATCTCCTGGTCGGCCAGGCGCTCGCCGTCGACCTCGGCGTGCAGCAGTCGGCTGGTGAGGTCGTCGCCGGGGGCGGCGCGCCGGCGTCGTATGTGGTCCAGGACGTATCCGTTCATCTCCCGCACCGTGGGGGCGACGGCCTCCAGCGCCTGTTCCAGGTCGGCCATGTCCGGTGCCTCGCCGATCAGTTCACCGTCGAACATGACGCTCGCCCACTCGTGGAACAGCGGGTGGTCCTCGGCCGGGACGCCGAGCAGTTCGGCGATGACGACGACGGGCAGCGGGTGGGCGAGGGCGTCGACCAGGTCGAAGCGGTCCCGGTCGGCCACGGCGTCCAGCAGCCGGGTGGTGACCTCCTCGATCCGCGGGACGAGCCCCTGCACGACCCTCGGGGTGAAGGCCTGGCTCACGAGCGTCCGCAGTTGGCGGTGGCGCGGCGGGTCCATGCCGACGAAGTTGCCCTGCCGGAAGGCGTCGAAGTCCTCCTGCGCGGGCGCGATCGGGGACATGTCCGAGGAGTAGGTGGCGGGGTCGGCGAGCACCGCCCCCACCCCCTGGTGGTCCACGACCTGCCACACGCCCTGCGCCTCGTCGTGGAGCACCGGTCCCTTCTCGTGCAGGGCGCTCCACCGCGCGGACAGGGCGTCGAACAGCGGGGGCTCCGCCGTCCCGGCCGCGCCCGACCGTGCTGGGCCGGACGGTAAGGGCGCGTCGGACGGTCGACTGCTGCTGGTCACTTCTTCTCCCTCTGTGGGCACACAGCCATGGCGTGGCCACGGGTGTCGGCTGCGGGTGTGTGCGGCGGGGCCGGGGGCGGACCGGCTTGACGCGAGCGCTACGGCCGGCGGGGGCGCTTCCACCGGCGTCGGCCGGGCGTCACCGGTGCGGTGCGGCGGTCGGGGGGCCAGGATGTCGCGGCGTCGGGCCGGGCCCGTCCGCCGGCTGCCCGGGCGGTCGAACGCGGCGCGACGCCTGGGGACATGACGTCCCGGTGCCGGGCCGGCTGGACCGCCGCGCGGAGCAGGCCGCCATCATCACTCCCCCAGAGGAATTCCGCCCGGCGTCCACGCGGGGCCGGTCGGGCCTCCGTGCGCGAACCTGGCGAAACGTGAACGGTCTGTGGTCAGTACTTCCGAACACGGACAGAGCCTACGCACACATCCCGCCCATTCGCAGGCAGTTCGACGATGTGGCGCAATTCCATTCATTACTTCATATTTTCAGATTGGTCACATCGCCTCTTCACCCTGCGGCATGCGGTCGTGACACTCCGCACTCTCCGAGGCCGGGCGCTCAGGTGCCCCTCCCCCGCACCCCCAAACGCGTCTCTGTCCATCCCGGCACGCCCGAAGCGTTTTTGGCGGGAGAACGACGGTGCGCGGCGCGAAGACGGCCGGGGACGGACCGTCTTCCGGCCGTCGCGGGGCCGGGCGGCGACCGCCGGAGAAGCTGACCCGGTCGGGGCCGGTCCCTCAGCTTCCGCCCAGGGGAGAGGCCCACGCCGGGTCGTGCCGGGACCTCCACGCGAGGTGGTCCAGCAGGTGCTCCGCCGCGAGGCGGACGTCCGTGTCCTGGACGCCCTCGTCCGCGGGCGACGGGTGGTCCGCCGTCCGGGTCGCGGTGGACCACCACGGCCCCGGGGCCCGCCCGCTCCGGACCGGACGCGGCCCGGCCACGCCTCCCCGAAAACGTCCACGCGTCAGCCGGTGCGGAGGCCGACCGCGAGGGTCAGCTCGAGGACCCGTTGCGGCGACGCCAGGTCCGGGAAGAGTTCGCGCAGTTGCGTCATCCGGTACCGGACCGTCTGGGGGTGGACGAACAGCGCCGCCGCGACCTCGTCCCGCCGCCCCTGGTGCAGCAGCCACGCCCGCAGGGTCTCCTCCAGCCGTCGTGCGGTCGCGTCGGGCAGGGTCCGCAGCGGTGCGAGGGCGCGGGCGCGCAGGTCCGCGAAGGCGTCCACGTCGGCGCTGAGCACCAGTTCGGGCAGGTGGTCCTCGGTGTCGCGGATGTCGCAGGAGAGGGAGCGGGCGCGCACGGCCCGCGCGTAGGAGGCGGACGCGCGGGTCCACGGCCGGGCCGGGCCGACCACGGCGGCGCGGTCGGTCAACTGCCGCAGGAGGTGCGGCCGGTCCGCGTCCGGGACGAGCAGCACGCCCGTGGCGTCCGGCAGGTCGTCGAGGACGAGGGTGCTCGGGTCGAGCGCGCGGTAGGCGGGCCTGGCCTGGTTGGCGGGCAGCAGGACCGCGGTCAGGGAGACCGGGGGCTGCCAGCCGGCCCGTTGGGCGGAGGTCAGCAGCACGTCGGGGCCGGCGCCGGCGAGGAGGTCGCGCGCCAGGTGCTCCAGGTGGCGCTCGTGCTCCCTGCCCCGCGCGGCCAGCTCGTCGGCGTGGCCCGCGGCGCTCGCGGCGGAGAGCTCGTCGATGTAGGCGAAGGTCAGCTCGGCGAACTTGGCGACGTCGGCGGCGGGCAGCCCCGCGGGCACGGCACCGGCCGCCAGGCAGCGCCAGGCCACGCGGGCGCCGACGCGGTAGGCGCTGAGCAGGGCGTCCATCGACCGGCCGTCGCGCACCTCGCCGCGGCCCAGTTCGTAGGCAGCGTCGCCGCCGTCGCCGCCCGTGGCGTTGCCGCTCGCGAGGTCCAGGTAGTGTCCCAGGGCCGTGCGGACGGCCCGGCGGATGGTGGCGCCCATGTGGCCCGAGAGGGCGTTGGCGTAGGGAGGGACCTCGTCGATGATCGCCTGGACGACCTCGTCGGCGGTCGTCTTCAGCGCCGCCCGCAGCGCGGCGACCGTCGTCTCGTCCAGGGCCAGTTCGCCGGCCCTCCGGATTGCGTGGCTCACGTTTTTGTTCCCCGCGAACAATTCTGCCGATCAAATTTACGTCCTACGGTCAGGACTTTACGCCTGCGGCGCAGCAAGCTGGAGACATGACGAGTACAGCCCTGCGCAGCAGGGCGTGGAAACTGCTGGAAATGGTCACGACGCCGGTGCTGCCGTCGGACTACCTCGACCTGGTCAGCCCGCTGCGGGCGGGCGCGGACCTGCGGGGGCGCATCGAGGCCGTGCGCCCCGAGACGGCCGACGCCGCGACCGTGGTGATCAGACCGGGTCGCGGCTGGCGCGGCCACACGCCGGGTCAGTACGTGCGGGTCGGGGTCGACGTCGACGGGGTGCGCCTGTGGCGCGCCTACTCCGTCACCTCGCCGACGAGCCGCCGGGACGGCCGCATCACGATCACCGTGAAGGCGATCCCGGACGGCAAGGTCAGCAACCACCTGGTCCGCAAGGTGAAGCCGGGCACGCTGATCCACCTCGACCAGGCGACCGGTGACTTCGTGCTGCCGCGGGCCAGGCCCGCCAAGGTGCTCTTCCTGACGGCCGGCAGCGGCATCACGCCCGTGATGGGCATGCTGCGCGACACCGCGATCGACGACGTCGTCATGGTCCACTGCGCGCCCCGGCCGCAGGACGTGATCTTCCGCGACGAGCTGCACGGCCTGGTCGCGGACGGGAAGCTCCGGCTCACCGAGGTGCACACCGCCACGGACGGCGTGCTCGACATCGCCCGCCTCGGCGAGCTCGTGCCCGACTGGGCCGAGCGCGAGACCTGGGCCTGCGGACCCGCCGGCCTGCTGGACGCCGCCGAGGAGCACTGGGGCGGGCACGGCGTCCGGGAGCGCCTGCACACCGAACGCTTCCGGCCCAGCATCGTCGTCGCCGGCGACGGCGGCGAGGTCACCTTCAGCACCACGGGCACCACCGTCGACGCGGACGGCGCCACGCCGCTGCTGGACGTCGGCGAGGAGGCGGGCGTGCTGATGCCCGCCGGGTGCCGTATGGGCATCTGCTTCGGCTGCGTCTCGCCCCTCAAGGCGGGCGCCGTCCGCGACCTGCGCACCGGCGAGATCACCGAGGCCGAGCCGGGCGTCCTCATCCAGACCTGCGTGTCCGCCGCTGCGGGCCCCTGCGACATCGAACGGTAGGAGCATCTTGACCGCCATCGACCCCACCGCCCACCTGACCGCGGAGCAGATCGAGGAGCTCGGACGCGAGCTGGACGCGATCCGCGACGAGGTGCTCGCCGACCGCGGCGAGAAGGACGCGGCCTACATCCGCAAGGTCATCAAGGCGCAGCGCACGCTGGAGCTGGCCAGCCGGGGCGTGCTGCTGTTCTCGTTCTTCCCGCCCGCGTGGATCGTCGGCACCGCCGGTCTGTCCGTGGCGAAGATCATGGACAACATGGAGATCGGCCACAACGTCCTGCACGGCCAGTGGGACTGGATGCGGGACCCGAAGATCCACTCCACCACCTGGGACTGGGACCACGTCTCGCCGGCCGATCAGTGGAAGCACTCGCACAACGAGCTGCACCACAGGTACACGAACGTGATCGGCAAGGACAACGACCTCGGCTACGGCATCATGCGCGTCGACGAGGACCAGAAGTGGCGCCCCTTCCACCTCGGCCAGCCGCTGTGGAACTTCATCAACGCCTGCTTCTTCGAGTACGGCATCGCCGCGTACGACCTGGAGCTCGGCAAGAACCTGCACAAGCGCCGCCGCAACAACCCGGAGTTCCGGGCGCAGGCCAGGGCGGTGGGCCGCAAGATCCGCAAGCAGGTGCTCAAGGACTACGTGATCCACCCGCTGCTGTCGGGCCCGTCGTTCCTCACCACGCTCGCCGCCACGTTCACCGCGAACATCGTCCGCAACCTCTGGTCCCACTCGGTGATCATGTGCGGGCACTTCCCGGAGGGCGTGCAGGTCTTCGAGCGCCGGTCGATCAAGGGCGAGACGCGCGGCCAGTGGTACCTGCGCCAGATGATGGGCTCGGCGAACATCAGCGGCAGCAAGGCCATGCACTTCATGACCGGCAACCTGTCGCACCAGATCGAGCACCACCTCTTCCCGGACCTGCCGAGCAACCGGTACGCGGAGGTCTCGGTGAAGGTGCGGGCGCTGTTCGAGAAGTACGAGCTGGAGTACGTCACCGGGCCGCTGCCCAAGCAGGTGTTCTCCGCGTGGCGCAAGGTCGTCCGGCTCTCGCTGCCGAACAGGAAGCCCAAGGCGGGCACGCCGGACCGCGAGCGCGAGCGGGAGCTCGTCGCGGCCTGATCCCGGAACCGGCGGCGTAGGCGCGCCGAGGACGGGTCCCGCGCGGCCCGTCCTCGGCCGGTTCGACGACCGGGCCGGGACAGCGCTTCGCGGAGCGTCCCGTGCGCCTGCCGCCCGTACGGCCGAGGTGCCGCCGCCCCGGACGCCTCACTCCCCTGCGGCTGCGCGCGCACGGCGCCCCCGCCGGAAAATGCGAGGAGGCGGAGGGCCGCGCGCTGCTACGGTCGGGCCCCATGAGCTGGCTCCCCGACGACTTCGTCCACCCCGTCCTGGTACCGCTGCCGGGCGGTGAACATCACCTGCGGCCGATCCGGGAGGCCGACACCCCGCTGGACTACCCGGCGGTGATGGGTTCGCGCGAGCGGCTGTGGAGCATCTACGGCCCCGCCTGGGGCTGGCCCGCCGCCACCATGACCTACGAGGCCGACCGGGCCGACCTGCTGCGGCACGAGCGGGAGATCGCCGCCCACGAGTCCTTCAACTACGCGCTGTTCGACGCGGCGGAAACCACTCTGCTGGGCTGCGTCTACATCGACCCGCCGGAGCGGGCCGGCGCGGACTGCGAGATCTCCTGGTGGGTGGTGGACGAACTGGTGGGCGGCGAGCTGGAGCGGGAGCTCGACGCGCTGGTGCCGCGGTGGATCGCCGCCGACTGGCCGTTCGAGCGGCCCCGCTTCGTCGGCCGCGACCTCTCCTGGACGGACTGGCTGGCCCTGCCGGAGCTTCCTGCCGCCTGAACGGCGGCCGGTGGACTCCTGCCGCGCCGGGTCCGCGGTGCGGACCGGTGGTCACATGCGCCGCGCGCCGTCCTTGATCGCCGCCCGGATGCGGGGATAGGTGCCGCAGCGGCAGATGTTGCGGATGCCGTCGAGGTCGGCGTCGGTGACCTGGCGGCCCTCCTCCGCGACCCGGCGGACCAGGGCGACGGCGGCCATGATCTGGCCGGGCTGGCAGTAGCCGCACTGGGCCACGTCGTGGTCCAGCCACGCCTCCTGCATGGGGTGGAGGTCCGCGTCCACGGTGTCCGCGAGGCCCTCGATGGTGGTGACCTCGTCGGTCGGCCCGAGGTCCCGCACGGGGACGGCGCACGGGTTGACGGCCCGGCCGTTGAGGTGGCTGGTGCACGCCTTGCAGACGTTGATGCCGCAGCCGTACTTCGGTCCGGTGACGCCCAGGACGTCACGCAGGACCCACAACAGCCGTACGTCACCGGCCACGTCGACGGTGACCTGCTCGCCGTTCAGGCGGAAGGTGTACTCGGGCACGGGGTGTCGGTCTCCTTCTCCGGCCGGTCCGGGCCGGACGTTCACTGGTGGGGCGGGCGGAACCGGCGGGCGGCGCCGGCCGGCCGGGCCCGCCGGGCGGCGGGCCGCAGCGTCAGCGGGCGTGCCGCAGGCCGTCGGTGGGTGACTCCGGGACGGGGGGAACGGTCGGCTTGGGCTCGAACGACAGGGTGCCGTGGTTGATCGGGAAGGTGGTCGGCATGGAGCCCGTGGCGCGGCCGTAGGCGCAGGCGACGGCGGCCATGGAGGCGGCCACGCCGAGTTCGCCGGCGCCACCGGGTTCGTCGGTGGTGGACGGCATGACGATGATCTCCAGCTCGCGCGGGGTGTTCCACTGCCGGGTGTAGAAGTAGTTGTCCCAGCTGGCCTCGAGGAAGTGGCCGTCGCGCAGGTGGAGGCTGGACGTCAGGGTGAGGGCGATGCCGTCCATGACGCAGCCCATCATCTGGGCCTCCAGGCCGCGCGGGTTGACGGTCAGCCCCACGTCCACCGCGAGGACGACCTTGGTGACGCGGGGGCCGGCGACCCCGTCCCGTATCGGCCGGTTCACGGTCTCGGGGCGGCAGTCGATCTCCACCAGCACCGCGCTGTGCGCGTGGTACTCGTTGTGGAAGGCGATGCCCTGGGCGGTGCCGGGCGGCATGGTCCGCCCCCAGTCACCGGCCTCGGCGACCTTGTCGAGGACGGCCCGGGCGCGGCGGTCCTTGAGGAAGTCGTGCCGGAAGGCGTACGGGTCCTTGTCCATCCGGGCGGCCAGCCGGTCCACGATCAGTTCCCGGGCGCAGGTGACGTCCGGTGAGTAGACGTTGCGCATGCTGCCGGTGTTGAAGCTCTTGTCGGTCTCGGCGAGCAGCCGGCTGTTCACGCCGAACTCGTACGGCATCGACTGCGAGAGCTGGAAGAACGTCTCGGAGAAGCCGATGTCGCCCACCGGCAGGCGGGCGGCCAGGGAGGTGATGATCTCCCCCAGTCCGTGGCCCAGGTCGGTGGAGACGCTGGTGTGCCGCTGGCGGTAGCTGAGCACGGTGTCGCCGAGGTAGGCGGCGCGCACCCGGGAGGTCGCCATGGGATGGGTGCGCCCCTGGCGGGAGTCGTCGGCGCGGTGCCACATCAGCTTGACCGGCTTGCCGGTCCGCTGGGACACCTCGGCGGCCTCCAGCGCGGCGTCGAAGAAGAGCTTGCGCCCGAAGGAGCCACCGCCCTCGGTGACGTGCACGTCGACGGCGTGCAGCGGCAGACCCAGCTTGGCGGCGATGGTCTGCCGGGCCACGATGGGCGACTTCAGGGACGCCCAGATCTCCGCCCGGCCGTTGCGCACGTCGGCCACCGCGCAGTTGGGTTCCAGCGCGCTGTTGCTGCGGAACTGGAAGGTGAAGAACCCCTCCACGTGCGGGGTCACCGGCGGGAGCCCGAGCGGCGGCTCGACGTCCCGCAGCCGGCGCAGCACCGACTGGTCGGACTTGCCCTCCGCGGTGCCGGGCCTCCAGGACACCCGCAGGGCCCGTACGGCGTCGATGCACTGCCCGAACGTCTCGGCGCGGACCGCCACACCGGTGGAGATGTCCACGACGTCCGTCACGCCCGGCATGGCGCGGACCTCTGCGCGGTTGGCCACCGGGCCGACCTTGCCGTTGATGGTCGGCGGGCGGCAGACCATGGTCGGCAGGGCGCCCGGCACGTCGAGGTCCATGGCGAACTTCTTGCGGCCGGTGACCGCCTCCACCGCGTCGACCCTGCGCTGCGGCCGGCCGATGACGGTGAACTCGTCCGGCGTCTTGAGCTGGACGGAGACCCGCTCCGGGGAGATGCTCGCGGCCTTCGCCGAGAGCTTTCCGATGCCGAGGCGGCGGCCGCCGGGGCCGGTGACGGTGCCGTCCTTCAGGGTGAGGCCGGCGACGTCCGTGCCGAACTCGGCCGCCGCGGCCCGCAGCAGCCGGGTGCGTGCGACGGCGGCCGCGACCCGGATCGGGACGTAGGTGGAGATGGTGGTGTTGGAGCCGCCGGTGAGCTGGTTGAACAGCAGTTCGGGCCGGGCGTCGGCCAGGGAGACCCGCACCCGTTCCAGCGGGACGTCCATCTCCTCGGCGATCAGCATGGCCGTCGACGTGGTGATGCCCTGCCCGACCTCGGCCCGCGGCAGCGCGAACGAGACGGTGCCGTCCGGCCGGACCTCGACGGTGATCAGGCCGGAGGTGGGCAGGGCCGCCACGGTCATCAGATCGTTCAGATCGAGGATCTCGGTGATCTCGGGGGACGGGATGCCGGCCGCGGCCGGCGGCGCCTGCCCGATCTCGGCGGCGGCCACCAGGGTGGGCGCCGCCAGCACGTAGCCGAGGAACCGACGTCGTCCGACCTCGTGCGCTGCGGACCCGTGGCCGGACGAACGATCAGCTCTGCTCATTGCCATCCCATCGCGAGTGATTCGCCATGCCCCTGTCACGCCGATGGGGCTCGACGGTACCGGGGGAACATGCGGTTCAGGTGTGCGTGCGGTTCAGGTGATGTGTGCCGTGCCCCTGGTGCGCGGGCACTGCCCGTACGGCCGCAGCCCGTACGGCGGCGGGCCGCCCGGCCGGCTCAGAACTGCCGGTTGGCGGTGGGGATCTCGATCGGGTCGTACTGCGCCTCGGACAGGAAGAGCAGGACGAACTTGCGGATGAACTCCTCGACCGTCCAGGCCGCCGCCGGGACCAGCGGGAGCCCGACCAGGCCCTCGCGGAAGGCCACCAGGATCGGCCAGACGGTGGAGATGGTCGGCGTCCAGAACGGTTCCCGGTCCAGGCCGATCCAGTCGCCGAGGCGGTCGCCCAGGGTGTAGCGGGAGAAGCCGGCGACCAGCGGACGGGTCAGGCCCCCGTCGACGTCGGCGATGATGTCGAGCAGCAGCTCGCACAGCGCCTTGCCCTCGGGGGTGGGGCCGAGCACCGGGTCCAGGAGCTGCTTGGACTGGGCGTTCGCCGCGTCCCAGGTGGCCGGGATGTAGTCGTCGCGGACACCGAGCATGTGGGCGGTCACCTGCCACACGTGCAGGTACGCGGCGGACTCTGCGGGGGTGACCCGCACCTTCCAGTCGCCCAGCTTGCGGTTCACGAACGTCGCCAGGCTGTGCCAGGTGACCATCACGTCCGCGAGGCTGATCGGGATGGTCTGGCCGCCGCTGGTCTGCGACCAGCCCGGCGACTGGGGCAGCAGGTTGCGCACCGCGGCGTGCACCATCCGGGTCTTGACCGCGGTCACGATCATCGAGCCGGTGGGCCGGTAGGCGTCCAGGTCGCCGACGTCGTACCCGAGGCGGGCGGTCTTGGAGATGCGGTCCTTCATGTCCGCACCGCCCTTGGAGTAGTAGACGGCGCGCGCCTCCCGGGGGATGGCGCAGCTCATCAGACCGCTCCCGAGCCCGTAGAGGGCCCCGGTGTAGATGCCCTTCTTCACGTTGAACTGGCCGGCGAGGTCCAGCTTGGCGCGGTCGGCCCACGCCGGCAGTTGGCGGGCGCTCTCCATGAAGTCCCGCAGGTCGGCGGGGAGTCCGGACGGCAGCGGCTGGTCGTTGCGGATCCAGCCACGCAGCAGCTGGTTGACGCGCGGCACCTCGCCGCGCCGCAGGACGTCACCGATGACCTGGTCGGCCTCGTCGTCCCACACCCACTGGGGGTCGGTCGCCGAGCCGGAGCCGGCCACCGAACCGCTGGGCGACCAGTCCCACGAGGACCGGGCGGTCGCCGGGGACCCGGCGCCGATCACCCCGAGCGCACCCAGCGCTCCGCCCGCGATCAGCATCTTCCTTCTGCTGAGTTGATCCATGGTCGAACCTCCGTGATTCGGATGGGGGGACCGCACCACGACCGCACCGCGCCGGGAACCGCCCCGTCCCCGGGCCGGGGACACGGCGGCGCCATGGCGGTGCGGGTGGTGCGGCGGCGGTCAGAAGGGCCGGTTGGCCTCGGGGATCTCGATGTGCACCTCTTCGCCCTTGCTGAGGTAGAAGAGGATGTACTGGCGTGCCGCCTCGTCGATCGTCCAGGCGATCTGCGGCACCAGGGGAAGTTTGATCAGGCCCTCGCGCGCGGCGACCAGCGGGGGCCAGGCGGTCTTGATCGCCGCCTCCCAGAACGGCTCCCGAGGGATGCCGTCCCAGTCGGCGATCCGGTTGCCGACCAGGTAGCGGGCGAAGGCGTTGACCAGGGGCCGGTCGAGGCCGCCGGGGCTGGTCTGCTCGGCGAGCTGGCCCAGCAGGATGTCGGTCAGCTCGACGCCCTCGGGGGTGGGGCCGAGCACCGGCTCAAGCAGCTGGTCGGACTGGGCCTCGGCCGCCGCCCAGGTGGCGGGGATGTAGTCCTCGCGGATCCCGAGCAGGTGGGCGGTGACCTGCCACACGTGCAGGTACGCCTCCCACTCGGCGGCGGTGACGGGCACCTTCCACTCACGCATCTTGCGCATGGTGTAGGTCGGCAGGCTGTGCCAGGTGACCAGCATGTCCGCGAGGCTGATCGGGATGGTCTGGCCGCCGCTGGTCTGCGACCAGCCGGGCGACCGCGGCAGCAGGTTGCGGACGGCGGCGTGCACCATCCGGGTCTTGACCGCCTCGACCACGCACTTCCCGTCGGGGCGGTAGGCGTTCAGGTCGCCGACCGCGAAGCCCAGCTTGCTGGTCTTCGCGACCCGGTCCTCCATGTCCGCGCCGCCCTGGGAGTAGTAGACGGCGCGCGCCTCACGCGGGATGGCGGTGCTCAGCATGCCGCCGCCGATCCCGTTGAGGATGTTGAGGTAGAAGCCGCGGGTCTTGTTGAACCGGGCGGCCGTCTCCAGCTTGTCCCGGTCGGCCCACGAGGGGAGCCGGCGGGCCTGCTCCATGAACTCCCGCACGTCCTGCGGAAGATCGGCCGGGACCGGCTGGTCGTTGCGGGTCCAGGTGCGCAGGGCGGCGTTGACCCGGGGCACGTCCCCGCGCCGCAGGACGTCGCCGAGGAGCTGGTCCGCCTCGTCGTCCCACACCCACTGGGGGTCGGTCGCCGAGCCCGAGCCGGCCACCGACCCGCTCGGCGCCCATGTCCACGAGGACCGGGCGGTCGCCGGGGACGCCGCGCCGAAGACCCCTGACGCGCCCAGCGCTCCTCCCGCGATCAGCATTTTCCTTCTGCTGAGGTGGTCCATTCCGAACTCTCCTTCGAGGCGGCTCGGCCCGGGGAATTGGTACCCTGATACAGTTCCTGTTCCTTCGTATCACCGAGGGAAGCACAACCCGAAGCGGTGCGCCAGACTCTGGTGCACAATTTCCGGAGGAGGCCGCCCCGTCGGGGCAGCCGGCGGTTTCCGGCCCGGCCCACCGGAACGCATCCTGAGAAGGGGACCCGTGGAACCCGCACTCCCGACAGCAGCCGTGTCCGGCCCCGTGCCGGTGCCCGCCCCGCCCGCCCCGTTCCCCGGTTCGGCCTTCGCGCCCTCCGTGCTGGAGCGGGCGCTCAGCGAGGCCGCGGAACCGGCCGAGGACCACGACGAAACGACCACCCGGGTGCTGGACGCGGCCTTCGAGCAGTTCCGCCGGCTCGGCATCCGGCGGTCCAGCATGGAGGACGTGGCCCGGCGGGCCGGGGTCTCCCGGATCACCGTGTACCGCCGGTTCGCCTCCAAGGACGCTCTGGTGGAGCAGGTGGTGCGCCGTGAGTTCCGGCGGTACTTCGACCGGTTCTCCGCCGACGTCCGGGGAGCCCGCACGGTCGCCGACCGGGTGGTCCTCGGCTTCGTCAGCTCGCTCCAGGCCATCCGCGGCAACCCCCTGATCGGCGGCCTGATCGATGCCGAACCTGACTCCGTGGTGCCGTCGATGACCAACGACGGGGGCCGCACCCTCTCCGTGGTGCAGCAGTTCGTCGCCGGCCGGCTGCGCCAGGAGCAGCAGGCGGGGCAGGTCGCCGACGGCGTGGACGTGGACCTGGTGGCCGAGATGATGGTGCGGATCTCGGCCTCCCTGCTGGTCGTCCCCAGCCGGGTCGTCGACCTGGACGACGAGGAGCAGCTCCGTGCGGTGGCCCGGCGGTTCCTGGTGCCGATGCTCGGGCCACCGCCCGCGGGTCACTCGTAGGTCTCGCCCTTCTCCGCCTTGGCCACCAGGGAGGCCGGCGGCTCGAAGCGCTCCCCGTAGCGCTCGGCCAGCTCCCGTGCCCGGGCGACGAAGCCGGGCAGGCCGCCCGGGTAGCCGTTGACGTACTGCAGCACGCCTCCGGTCCACGGGGGGAAGCCGATGCCCAGCAGCGAGCCCACGTTGGCGTCGGCCACGGACCGCAGGACACCCTCGTCGAGGCAGCGGACGGCGTCGATCGCCTCCGCGAAGAGCATCCTCTCCTTCATGTCCTCGAAGGGGATCTCCCGTCCCGCCACGGTGAAGTGCTCGTACAGTCCGGGCCACAAGCCGGTGCGCCGGCCGTCCTCGTAGGTGTAGAAGCCGGCGCCCGAGGAGCGGCCGCCGCGGCCGAACTCGTCGATCATGCGGTCGACGACGGGCTCCGCGCCGTGCGCGGTCCACTGTCCTCCCTCGGCCAGGACGGCGGCCTTGGTCTCCTCCCGGATCCTGCGGGGCAGGGTCAGGGTCAGCTCGTCGAGGAGCCGCAGCGGCGGCGCCGGATAGCCGGCCTGGGAGCCGGCCTGCTCGACGGAGGCGGGTGACAGCCCCTCGCCGACCATCGCGACGGCCTCGTCGACGAACCTGCCGATGACCCGGCTGGTGAAGAACCCGCGGCTGTCGTCGACCACGATGGGCGTCTTGCCGATCTGGCGCGCGATGTCGACCGCCTTGGCGACCGTGGCGTCGGCGGTGCGCTCGCCGACGACGATCTCCAGCAGGGGCATCCTGTCGACCGGGGAGAAGAAGTGCAGGCCGATGAAGTCCTCCGGCCGCTTCACCCCTTCGGCGAGCCCGGTGACGGGCAGGGTCGAGGTGTTGGACCCCAGCACGGCGTCCGGCGCCACGACGTCCTCGATCTCGGCGAACACCTCGTGCTTGAGCTTCGGGTCCTCGAAGACGGCCTCGATCACCAGGTCGCACCCGGCGAGGTCCTCGACCCGCACCGCCGGGGTGATCCGCGCCAGCACCCGGTCGGCGTCCTCCCGCGAGGTCCGGCCGCGGCCGACGGCCTTGGCGAGCACCTTCTCCGCGTACCGCTTGCCCTTCTCGGCGGCCTCGGACGAGACGTCCTTGAGGACGACGTCCAGTCCGGCCGCGGCGCAGGAGTAGGCGATGCCGGCGCCCATCATGCCGGCGCCCAGGACGGCCACCTTCCGCGCGGTGTGGGTGGGGTGGCCGGGCGGGCGGCTGCCTCCGGCGGCGATGTGCTGCATGTCGTAGAAGAACGCCCGCATCATGTTCTTCGCGACCTGGCCGGTCATCAGGTCGACCAGGTAGGAGGTCTCGATCCTCATGGCGTCGTCGATGCCGACCTGGGCGCTCTCGACGGCGCAGGCGAGGATGTTGCGCGGCGCCGGCAGGTCGGCGCCCTTCAACTGCTTGCGCAGGTTGGCCGCGTAGGCCGGGAGGGCCGCCGCCGTCCTCGGGTGCGAGGGGGCGCCGCCGGGCATCCGGTAGCCCTGGGCGTCCCACGGCTGGACGGCGTCCGGGTGGTCGAGCACCCACCGGCGGGCCTTCTCCAGCAACTCCTCGCGCGAGTCGGCGAGTTCGTCCACCAGGCCCTTGGCGAGCGCCTGCTCGGGCCGGTACTTCCGGCCCTGGAGCAGGACGTCGGTCAACGCCTTCTCCAGGCCGAGGAGCCGCACGGTCCGGCTGACGCCGCCGCAGCCGGGCAGCAGACCGAGGGTCACCTCCGGCAGGCCGATGCGGCTGTCCGGGGTGTTCAGGGCCACCCGGTGGTGGCAGGCCAGGGCGATCTCGTAACCACCGCCGAGGGCCGTGCCGTTGACGGCGGCGGCGACCGGCCTGCCCAGCGTCTCCAGGCGGCGCAGCTGTCCCTGCAGGACCCCGCACAGCTCGCTGATCTCCTCGGCGTGCTCCGCCTCCGCCTTGCTCATGAAGCCGACGTCGCCGCCGGCGAAGAAGCTCTTCTTGGCGGAGGTGAGCACCACTCCGGTGATGTTCTCCCGCTCCGCCTCGAGGCGGGCGACGGTCGCCTCCATCGCCTCGGTGTACGTCTGGTTCATCGTGTTGACCTGCCGGCCGGGGTCGTCCATGGTCAGGACGACCACTCCGTCCGCGCCCTGCTCCCAGCTGATCATCTGTGTGTCCGGCATCGGTACGGCGTTCCTTTCCGGGTGGGTACGACGGCTCGCGGGTACGGGTCGCGGCCGGTCAGAGGCGTTCGACGACGGTGGCGATCCCGATGCCGCCACCGGCGCAGAGGCTGACCACGGCCCGCCGTGCGGAGCGGCGTTCGAGCTCGTCCACCACGGTGCCGAGGAGCATCGCCCCGGTGGCGCCGAGCGGGTGCCCCATGGCGATCGCCCCGCCGTTGACGTTGACCTGGTCCCAGGCCAGACCGAGGTCGTACACGTACTTGAGCACCACCGAGGCGAAGGCCTCGTTGATCTCGAAGAGGTCGATGTCCTTCACCGACAGCCCGGCCGCGTCCAGCGCCTTGCGGGTGGCGGGGGCCGGGCCGGTGAGCATGATGGTGGGGTCCGCCCCGCTGACCGCCGTCGCGAGGATCCTGGCGCGGGGGGTGAGGCCGAGTTCGGCGCCCGCCCGTTCGGAGCCGACCAGGACCAGGGCCGCGCCGTCGACGATGCCCGAGGAGTTGCCCGGGGTGTGGACGTGGTCGATGCGTTCCACCCAGTGGTACTTCTGGAGCGCCACGGCGTCGAATCCGCCCAGGTCGCCGATGTCGGCGAAGGACGGCTTCAGCCGGGCGAGCGCCTCCGGGGAGGTGTCCGGGCGCGGGTGCTCGTCCTGCTCCAGCAGGACGACGCCGTTGCGGTCGCGGACCGGCACCACGGACTTGGCGAAGTGCCCGCCGGACCAGGCCGCCGCCGCCAGCCCCTGCGACCGCAGGGCGTAGGCGTCGACGTCCTCCCGGGTGAAGCCCTCCAGGGTGGCGATCAGGTCGGCGCCGATGCCCTGCGGGACGAAGTACGTGTCGTAGGCGGTCTCCGGGTCGGTGGCCATCGGCCCGCCGTCGCTGCCCATCGGAACCCGCGACATGGACTCGACACCGCCGGCCAGCACCAGGTGCTCCCACCCGGAACGCACCTTCTGCGCGGCGATGTTGACGGCCTCCAGCCCGGAGGCGCAGAAGCGGTTGAGCTGGACGCCGGCCACCTGGTCGGGCAGTCCGGCGGCCAGGGCCGCGGTCTTGGCGATGTTCATGCCCTGGTCACCCACCGGTGAGACGACCCCGAGCACGAGGTCGTCGATCCGGCCGGGGTCGAGTCCCGGGTGACGGCGGCGGAGTTCGTCGATCAGCCCGGTGACCAGGGAGAGCGGCTTGACGTGGTGCAGCGCGCCGTTCCTGCCCCGGCCTCGTGGGGTGCGGATCGCGTCAAAGATGAAGGCTTCGGTCACTGTCCTCTGCTTTCTTCACACGGGGGGACGTCTCTCCTTCCCGAACCGGCGGCCACCGCCGCACAGCGGCTCGCGGCGCATCCCGGCGGGTGACAGGTAAGCAGATATTGTCGGTGTGTCAATAGTGTTGGACCGACCCCACTGCCCATACCCGCCAGGGGATCCGGGAACGGCCGACGCGAGCCGCAGCGGGTCCTGCGCGTGCTATTGACACTTCGCCAGCACCGTCCCATCGTGAGGGCCGCCCGGTAGATCGGGCACGATCCGGCACGATGCACCAGGAAGCACGACGCACGACGACAAGGAACAGGCATGGGTGGTCAGCACCGGACGCAGCGACGCAGGATGGAGCCGGACGCCCGGCGGGCCGAGATCCTCGGCGTGGCCCGCAGGCTCTTCGGGGCGCGCGGCTACACGGCGGTGTCCACCTCGGACATCGCGGCCGAGGCCGGCGTCGCCCGCGCGCTGATCAACCACTACTTCGGCAGCAAGCGGGAGCTCTACCTCGAGGTGGTGCGCCAGATGCTGGTGGTCCCGCCCTCGGTGTCCGAGCGCCTGCCGCCCACGACCGCCGAGGAGCGGCTGTCGATCTGCGTCGACCGGTGGCTGGAGGTCGTCGAGCGCAACCGCGAGATGTGGCTGTCGGCGATCGGGCTAGAGACCCTCGGCAACGATCCGGAGATCGAGCGGATCAGGCTGGAGGCGGACGAGATCGCGACCGACTACATCCTCGAGGCCGCGATGATGACCGACGTGACCGAGGGCCGGGAGAAGCTGCGCGCGATGATCCGCGCGAGCGGCGCCATGCTGAAGGCGGCCTCCCGGGAGTGGCTGGTCCGCGGCGCCCTCAGCCGCGGCGACCTCCACGTCATCCTGACGCGCACCGTGCTCCACCTGCTGCACACGGTGCACCCCGCACTCCGCGACGACGGCTGAGGCGCCGGACACCCCTGGTCAGGGAGGGGTGCCGCGGCGGGAGCGGGCCCGGCGGCCGACCGGGACGGAAGGGTCACGGTGGAGCGGAGGGCGACTGGTCGGGGCGTGAGCGGGCAAGCGGGTGACGCACGCGGGTCGTAGGCGACACGCGGCGCATATCCGGCTCAACCGTCCCTACCTCAGGAGTTCCGCGTGATGATTGTCGGCGTGATAGCCGCCTGTGTCGTCCTGGCCGTGCTCGCCTTCCTGCTCCCCCGGTTGTCCCGGCACCCGCAGAACGGCGCGCAGCGCGCGCTGGGAGCGGGTTCGCGCACCGGTTCCAAGGCGCCCGGCCCGCTGGGGCGCCTGCTCAGCAAGCCCTTCAGCTCCAGTTCGCGTGCCGTGGGACGCAGCGGTTCCGCCGGTCGGCGGGCACGCCGACGCCTGCCGTTCTGACCGTTCCGACCACCGGGAGAGGACGAAGTGGACGAGCCCGAGGACGAACTTCTCGACGGCCTGACCGTGAACGAGCAACGGCCGGAGAAGCCGATCCTGCTCAACGCCGACGGCACCCCGATCAAGACCTGGCAGGAGAACCACCCCTACGACAGGAAGGTGCGCAGGGCCGAGTACGAACGGCAGAAGCGGGCCCTGCAGATCGAGCTGCTGAAGATGCAGCGGTGGGTGAAGGAGACCGGCCAGCGGATCGTGGTGGTCTGCGAGGGCCGGGACGCGGCCGGCAAGGGCGGCACGATCCAGCGGTTCACGGAGCGGCTGAACCCTCGTGGCGCCCGCGTGGTGGCCCTGGAGAAGCCCACCGAGCGGGAGGCGGGCCAGTGGTACTTCCAGCGGTACGTGTCCCACCTGCCCGCCCGCGGTGAGATCGTCTTCTTCGACCGCTCCTGGTACAACCGGGCGGGCGTCGAGCGGGTCATGGGTTTCTGCACGGAGGAGGAGTACGAGCGCTTCCTGCGGCAGGCTCCGCTGTTCGAGCGGATGCTCAGCGACGACGGCATCCTGCTGGTGAAGTTCTGGTTCTCCGTCTCCCGGGCCGAGCAGCGCACCCGTTTCGCCATCCGGCAGGTCGATCCCGTCCGCCGCTGGAAGCTGTCGCCGACGGACCTGGCCTCGCTGGACCGCTGGGACGAGTACACGACGGCGAAGGTCGAGATGTTCCGTGCCACGGACACGCCGCACGCCCCGTGGACGGTGGTGAAGAACAACGACAAGCGGCGCGGCCGGCTGGAGGCGATGCGCAGCCTGCTCCACCGCTGCGACTACCCGACCAAGGACCACGAGGTCGTGGGCACCCCGGACAAGCTGATCGTCGGCCCGGCCGACACCCTGCTGGAGCCGGGCGAGGAACCCGCCGACCTCTCCCCCACTCCGCTCGCCGGCGACCGCCACGGCCCCGGGCTGCACCCCGGCCGTGAGGACGAGCCCCGCAAGACCTGACGGAGGGCGTTGCTTCGGCAACTCCGCGCGACGACGGCGCCCCGTGCCTGTGAGGGCAGGCACGGGGCGTGCGTCACGTACGAAGGAGCTTCGGGGGCGCGAGCGGCCGACCGGCCGCCCTGAGCGGCGATGACGCGCCTTTCGCGGCGAGTCGCCGGGACCGCTCTACGATCCGGCGTCGTAGATCACACCTTTGCTTTGCGATTTCGCCGCGGCTAAGAATTGCTCTCGTCGCTCAGCAAGCCGCGTCCTCCGACCGCGGCACCCCCGTGCCAATGAGGGCACCCCCTGGTCCGCAGCGTGCGGACACCGACCGAGGAGCGACTTCCGCGCCGAGTCGAAGAGGTGCCCCATGCGCAACTTCACCTTCACCGCCCCCACCACCACCAAGATCCAGAAGATGGGCGTCGCCGGCGGTTTCGCCGCGTTCGCCGCGGCGACCACGTTCGGTCTCGCCACGACCGCGGACCAGCAGCCGGCCCAGGCCGCCACCGAGCCCGCGGCCTCCGTCGCCACCACCGCCACCACCGCCACCGCACTGTCCGCCGCCACGGACGAGGCCGTCGGCGAGCGCGCCGCCCAGGCCGTGAGCCGCTCCGCCGACCGGGTCGAGGTCCAGCAGGTGGCGTACCAGAAGCCGGCGACGGCCGAGAGGCCCGTGACGGCGGAGAAGGCCGCGCAGCCCGCGCAGCCCGCGCAGCCCGCGAAGAAGGTCTACCCGGACAACCTCGACGGCTGGATCCGCGAGTCGCTCGACATCATGGAGGAGAAGGGCATCCCGGGCACCTACCACGGGCTGCACAAGAACATCATCCGTGAGTCCTCGGGCAACCCGAAGGCCATCAACGACTGGGACATCAACGCCATCAACGGCGTCCCGTCCAAGGGCCTGCTCCAGGTGATCCCGCCGACCTTCGAGGCCTACCACGTCGAGGGCACCCCCCACGACATCTGGAACCCGGTCTCCAACATCACCGCCGCCGCCAACTACGCGGCCGACAAGTACGGCACCATCGACAACGTCAACAGCGCGTACTGAGCGGACACGGACACCGCAGGGCGGCGCCCCCCACCGGGGGCGCCGCCCTTCCGTGTTCCCACCGCGCGAGGAGCGCTAGGGCAGGGTCCACTTCTGGTTGGCGTTGGCGTGGCAGGTCCACAGGTGGACCGCCGTGCCGTCGTTCCAGGTGCCGCCGGAGGCGTCGAGGCACTTGCCCGAGGCCGGGTTGCGGACCGTGCCGTCGGCCTGGGCGCTCCACACCTGCGCCCCCGTGCCGTTGCACGTCCACAACTGGATCCTCGTCCCGTCGGCACTGCCGCCCCCGGACACGTCCAGGCACTTGCCCAGCGCCCGCAGCGTCCCGTCACCCGGAACCGTCCACCGCTGCGCCGCCGTGCCGTTGCACGTCCAGATCTGCACCTTCGTCCCGTCCGCCGTCTGCGCCCCGTCGACGTCCAGGCACTTGCCGTTGACACCCTTCACCTCACCCGAGCGGGGGCCGGGCTGCTGGCCTCCGCCGCCGTGCTTGACGCGGATGTCGCGGAAGGACACGTCGTCGCCGGCTCCGTGGTTCTGGATGCCGATGTGCCCCTGCCGCAGGCTCCGCGCCGGGTCGGTGTTGGTGAAGTCGTTGATCTTCCGGCCGTTGAGGAAGATCTCCAGCCGCTCGCCCGTCACCCTCAGTTCGTAGGTGTTCCACTCCCCCGGCGGGTTGAGCGCGGCGTCCCGTGCGGCGATGTCCGCCGAGCGGAAGCCGTAGACGGAGCCGGTGGTGCGGTCGGCGGCGTCGGTGGCGTCGATCTGGATCTCGTACCCGTTGTTCACCGCCGTCCAGGGGTCGTCGGAGGCCGGGAAGCCCAGGAAGACGCCGGAGTTGTCGTCGCCGGCCATCCTCCAGTCCAGCTTGACGGAGTAGTCGCCGGTGAACTCCTGGGCGGAGTACCAGTACAGGCCCATCCCGCCGGTGGAGGTGAGCGTGCCGTCCGCGAGGGTGAACGCGCCGGGTCCGGCCTGGCGCCAGCCGGTGGTGGAGGAGCCGTCGAACAGGGGCGTGTAGCCCGTCTCCGGCCGGCAGTCGGCGTCGGTCATCCCGGCGGCCCAGCGGATGCCGCCGAGGACGTGCCTGCGGAACGACGCCTCGGAGTAGGACTCGTCGGTGTGGCCGCCACCGGTGTAGAAGGCCCGGCCGCCCTGGTAGTCCTTGCACCAGGCGATCGGGTGGTCGCCGGACATGGTGCCGCCGGAGTAGCTGGACTCGTCGAGGGAGGCCAGGACGCGGGCGGTGGTGCGCGGGTTGGTGCGGTAGTTGTACCACTCGTCGGTGCGCTGCCAGGTGCCGCCCAGATGGGCGGTGGCGTCGTGGGCGCGGTCCTCCACCTCGACGGTGGCGGACTGGATCGCCGGATGCGAGTGGAAGAGCGCGCCGGCCAGGCCCTCGTAGAAGGGCCAGTCGTACTCGGTGTCGGCAGCGGCGTGGACGCCGACGTATCCGCCGCCGCCGCGGATGTACTGCTCGAAGGCGGTCTGCTGGGTGGCGTTCAGCACGTCACCCGTCGTCGACAGGAAGACGACCGCCTTGTACCGGGCGAGGTTGCCGCTGGTGAAGGACTGCGCGTCCTCGGTGGCGTCCACGGTGAAGTTGTTGGCGGCGCCGAGTTCCCGCAGGGCGGCGATGCCGTCGTCGATCGAGGAGTGGCGGAAGCCCGCCGTCCTGGAGAAGACCAGGATCCCGTACGCGGGGTCGGCGGCGGCGCGCGTGTCGGCGGCCTCGGACCGCGGCACCGTGGCGGAACGGTTCTCCTCCGCCGGCAGTGCGACGGCTTGGGGCATCAGGGAGAGC
Organism: Streptomyces sp. NPDC047130; assembly: GCF_040643475.1. Taxonomy (NCBI): domain Bacteria; kingdom Bacillati; phylum Actinomycetota; class Actinomycetes; order Kitasatosporales; family Streptomycetaceae; genus Streptomyces; species Streptomyces sp. NPDC047130. The sequence goes on from NZ_JBEYUK010000008.1 coordinate 124,983, forward strand.
ACGGCGGCCGTGAACAGGCCGAGGACCGCCTTGGTGGTGTGACGCATGATCGGTTCCTCCCTTCCGGGGCGGGACGGACTAGGGCAGGGTCCACTTCTGGTTGGCGTTGGCGTGGCAGGTCCACAGGTGGACCGCCGTGCCGTCGTTCCAGGTGCCGCCGGAGGCGTCGAGGCACTTGCCCGAGGCCGGGTTGCGGACCGTGCCGTCGGCCTGGGCGCTCCACACCTGCGCCCCCGTGCCGTTGCACGTCCACAACTGGATCCTCGTCCCGTCGGCACCGCCGCCCCCGGACACGTCCAGGCACTTGCCCAGCGCCCGCAGCGTCCCGTCACCCGGAACCGTCCACCGCTGCGCCGCCGTGCCGTTGCACGTCCAGATCTGCACCTTCGTCCCGTCCGCCGTCTGCGCCCCGTCGACGTCCAGGCACTTGCCGTTGACGCCCTTCACCTCACCCGAGCGGGACGGGGCGCCGGAGGTGGTGAAGGAGAAGTCGTCCACGTCGAACAGGGAGCCGCTGCCGCCCTTGAAGACGAGGTGGAGCGTGGTCGTGCCGGCGGGCTGGTTGCCCAGGTTCGCCGTGACGTCCTGGAAGGTCTCCCAGCCGCCGGTCACCGGCACGGTGGCGGTGCCGAGCAGGGTTCCCGTCGGGGATCCGGCGCGTACCTCGATGGTGCCGCCGACACCGGCGGAGGAGACGCGTGCGGTGAACCGGGTGGCGTTGCCGAGGGCGTAGGGCTTGAAGGAGATCCAGTCGCCGTTCTCGATGTGGCCGACGGTCCTGCCGCCGTGGGCGGGGGCGTGGGTGACGACCTGGACTCCCGAGGAGCCGGAGTAGTGCTCGCCCTGGCGTTGGGAGGGCTGGGTGATGTGCTGGTCGTGGGTGGTCAGCGCGGGCCGGCCGCCAGCGCCCTTGTCCGTGTACTCGGCGTCGACGACTCCGAAGATGTTGGCGTTGGGGTCGTGTTCGCCGTCGGCGAGGGTCTGGAGCCTGCCCTCGCAGCCCGTGGTCGAGGTCTGCGGGTGGCCGTGGCTGTCGTGCCCGACGACGAAGGTGACCTTCACCCTGGAGCAGTCGATCGTTCCGTCCTCGGGGTCGGTCACCGTCACCTTGAAGGGGATGGCGTCGCCGAAGTCGTGGATGCTCCCGTCCACGGGCAGGTCGAGCGTGACCTTGGGCGCCGTGTTGCCCACCGTGACCTGCACGGACGCCGTCGCGGTCTTGCCGGTCGCGTCCGTCACCCTCAGGGTCGCCGTGTACTGGCCGTTGGTGGTGTAGGTGTGCGACGGGTCGGCCGCGGTGGAGGTGCCGCCGTCGCCGAAGGTCCAGGCGTACCGCAGGGCGTCGCCGTCCGGGTCGGAGCTGCCCGCCGAGGAGAACGAGACGGCCAGGGGCGCCTGCCCGGAGGTGACGCTGGCCGAGGCCTGCGCGGTCGGGGCGAACCCGCCGGTGACGTGCTCGATGCGGTACAGGGCGGAGTTGGCGTCGCCGCTGAAGTAGCCGGTGCCGTAGTCGAGGACGTAGAGGGCGCCGTCCGGCCCGAAGGCCATGTCCATCACCTGGGTGCCGGTCCAGGGGAAGGGGTTGACGGACTGGACGGTGCCGCCGCCGGTCTCGATGCGCTTGATCCACCGGCGGCCGAACTCCCCGGCGAAGAAGTCCCCGTCGTACTCCTCGGGGAACTTCACCTCGGAGGCGGAGCCGGCGTCGTACCGGTACACGGGGCCGCCCATGGGCGATTCGGAGCCTCCGCCGAACTCCGGGACGGAGGTGCCGTTGTAGGGGATCCAGGCGGGCTTGGCCGGCGGCAGGTCGGTCAGCCCCGTGTTCCTGGGCGAGTTGTTCCTGGGCGCCGCGCAGTCGAACTTCGCGCCGGACGCGCCGGTGGCGAAGTTGTAGTCGGTGTAGGCGTCGTTGCTGCCCGTGCAGTACGGCCAGCCGTAGTTGCCCGCCTCGGTGATGCGGTTGAACTCGACCTGTCCCTCCGGCCCCCGCGCCGGGTCGGCGGTGCCGGAGTCGGGCCCGTAGTCGCCGAGGTGGACGACGCCCGTCGCCCTGTCGACGCTCATCCGGAACGGGTTGCGGAAGCCCATCGCGTAGATCTCCGGCCGGGTCTTCGCCGTGCCGGGCGGGAAGAGGTTGCCGCTCGGGATCGTGTACGAACCGTCCGCGGCGACCTTGATGCGCAGGACCTTGCCGCGCAGGTCGTTGGTGTTGCCGGAGGAGCGCTGAGCGTCGAAGGCCGGGTTGCGGGAGGCGCGTTCGTCGATGGGGGTGAAGCCGTCCGAGGCGAAGGGGTTGGTGTCGTCGCCGGTCGACAGGTACAGGTTGCCCTGCGCGTCGAAGTCGATGTCGCCGCCGACGTGGCAGCAGGTGCCGCGGGAGGCGGGCACGTCGAGGATCTTCTTCTCGCTGCCGAGGTCGAGCGTCCCGTCGGTCCTGAGGACGAACCGGGACAGCCGGTTGACGCCGTCGAAGGGAGCGAAGTCCGCCGCCGCCCCGTCGGACGGCGCATCACCGCCCGGGGTGGTGAGCTTGGGGGCGTAGTAGAGGAAGACGTGCCGGTTGGACGCGAATCCGGGATCGACGGCGACGCCCTGCAGGCCCTCCTCGTCATGGCTGTAGACGTCCAGCTTGCCCGCGACGGAGGTGGTGCCCGCGGCGTTCGTCAGACGCAGCGTTCCGTCGCGCGAGGTGTGCAGGACCGAACGGTCCGGCAGCACCGCGAGCGTCATGGGCTCACCGGTCTCGGCCACGCCCTTGGCCAGCGTGACCTGCTGGAAGTCGCCGACGGCGGCGGCAGCGGCCCCGTCCGCGGCCCGGGAGCGGTCCTGCCCGGCCGGGCCGTCGGGCTGGGCCGCGGCCGGGGAGGTGGTCAGCAGCAGTGCGAGGACGCCGGCCGCCGCGGTCGACAGCAGGCGGCTCCGTCCATGTCCGAGCGGTCTCGTGCGCACAGAGTTCTCCCCAGGGAGGTGGGATGACGGCAGGTCCGGACGGACCGCCACGAGGAGCACAGGCGCGCGCCGTCGCGCCTCAACCACCGGCCCGAGCTCTCTGTGACCGGTGCATTACAAAGGAAGCTAGCGGGCTTTCGCCTGCCCCGGAACCCGGAGCGCAGGGGATGCCGGAACTTTTTCCCGCAGCAAGACAAAGTGAATCACCGGGCCGCTCCCCCGGCCGGGCGCCGGACGCCTCATCGGCGCACGTGGGCGGCCCTCGTACGGACCGGCGGTGTACGGGGCCCGTCCCGGGCGCGGTCCGCCGGGCCCGGGACGGGCCCTCCGGCGTCAGCCGGCCTCGGTGACCTTGCCGGCGGCGACCTCGATCCGGCGCGTGGTGCGCACCGCCTCCAGCATGCGCCGGTCGTGGGTCACCAGGAGCAGCGTCCCCGTGTACGCCTCCAGCGCCGACTCCAGCTGCTCGATGGCCGGCAGGTCGAGGTGGTTGGTCGGCTCGTCCAGGACCAGCAGGTTGACCCCCCTGCCCTGGAGCAGGGCGAGGGCCGCGCGGGTGCGCTCGCCGGGCGAGAGCGTGGTCGCGGGCCTCAGTACGTGGGCGGCGCGCAGGCCGAACTTGGCGAGGAGCGTGCGCACGTCGGCGGGCTCGGTCTCGGGGACGGCGGCGCAGAAGGCGTCCAGCAGGCTCTCCGTGCCGTGGAAGAGCTTGCGCGCCTGGTCCACCTCGCCCACCACGACGCCCGGACCGAGCGAGGCGTGGCCCGAGTCCAGCGGCAGCCTGCCGAGGAGCGCGGCGAGCAGCGTGGACTTGCCCGCGCCGTTGGCGCCGGTGATGGCGACCCGGTCGGCCCAGTCGACCTGCAGGGTGGCCGGCCCGAACGAGAAGTCGCCCCGGACGACGACGGCGTCGCGCAGGGAGGCCACCACGGAGCCGGAGCGCGGCGCGGAGGCGATCTCCATCCGCAGCTCCCACTCCTTGCGGGGTTCCTCGACGACGTCGAGACGCTCGATCATGCGCTGGGTCTGCTTGGCCTTGGCCGCCTGCTTCTCGCTGGCCTCGCTGCGGAACTTGCGGCCGGCCTTGTCGTTGTCGGTGGCCTTGCGCCGGGCGTTCTTGACGCCCTTCTCCATCCACGCGCGCTGCGTCCGGGCACGGCTCTCGAGCGCGGAGCGCCTGTCGGCGTACTCCTCGTACTCCTCGCGGGCGTGCAGGCGGGCGCGCTCGCGCTCCTCCAGGTAGGAGGCGTACCCACCGCCGTAGAGGTTGATCCGCTGCTGGGCGAGATCCAGTTCCAGGACCTTGGTGACCGTGCGCATCAGGAACTCGCGGTCGTGGCTGACCACCACGACGCCGGCCCGCAGCCCGGAGACGAAGCGCTCCAGGCGTTCCAGGCCGTCGAGGTCGAGGTCGTTGGTGGGCTCGTCGAGCAGGAAGACGTCGTAGCGGGAGAGGAGCAGCGAGGCCAGTCCCGCGCGTGCGGCCTGCCCGCCGGAGAGGGCGGTCATCGGCAGGTCGAGGCCGACGGTCAGGCCGAGGTCGGCCGCGACCTCCTCGGCCCGCTCGTCCAGGTCGGCGCCGCCGAGGGCGAGCCAGCGCTCCAGGGTCTCGGCGTAGGCGTCGTCGGCGCCGGGTGCCCCGTCGACCAGCGCCTGCGTCGCGGCGTCCATCGCGGCCTGGGCGTCGGCGACCCCCGTGCGCCGGGCGAGGAACGCGCGCACGGACTCCCCGGCGCGGCGCTCGGGTTCCTGCGGGAGGTGGCCGACGGTGGCGGTGGGCGGGGAGAGCCGGAGCTCGCCCTCCTCGGGCCGGTCGAGCCCGGCGAGCAGGCGGAGCAGCGAGGACTTGCCGGCGCCGTTGACGCCCACGAGACCGATCACGTCTCCGGGCGCGACGACGAGGTCGAGCCCGCTGAAGAGGGTGCGGTCACCGTGTCCGGCGGCGAGTTCCTTGGCGACGAGGGTGGCAGTCATCAGGGGGCCGATCCTAACGAACGGGAGCGTGGCCCTCGGTCGGCCGTCCGTCCCTCAGCCCCGGCGTACCTCGGTGTCACCGTTCACGGTGCGCAGGGTCAGCCGGCGCCTGTCGTCCGCGGAGCCGGCGGCCGGGGCGGGGACGTCCACGACCGACCGCCCGTTGACGGTGCTCGCGTCGGTGTCGTAGGGCGGGCCGGCCGGAAGGGTCACGCGCACGGAGCCGTTGCGCGTCACGCCGTCCAGCGTCGCGGGCGAGGTCGAGCAGCGCAGGTCGACGTCGCCGTTGACCGTCTCCGCGCTCACCCCGCGGGCGGCGAGGCCGTCGGCGCGGACGGAGCCGTTGCGGGTCTCCAGGCGCAGGCGGGCGCCCTTCGTGCCCGAGTCGTGCACGGTGACGTCGCCGTTGACGGTGCTCAGGGTCAGCCGGCCGCGCACCCCGTCGACCTCGACGCCGGCGTTGCGGGCCCGCACGGTGAGGGTGACGCCGGCGGGCACCTGGACGAGCGGCATGCCGCCGCAGTTCTCCTCGGTCCGCCGGTCACCGTGATCGCAGAGCAGGTCGAGCGTGGGAACGGTCCCGTCCGCGTCCCAGCGGGCGGGCGTCGCCTCGTCGACCGTCACGTGCTCCTCGTCCGTCCCGACGACGCGCACGCCGCCCTCGGTGGTGACGAGGAGACGGCTGCCGTCCGCCAGGGCGGCTCCGCCGAAGAGGTCTCCCCCGTCACTTCCGTCGCGGTCGCACGCGGTCAGGGCGCAGAGCAGGAGCAGGGCGCATCCGGCCCAGGCCGCACGGCCGCCGCGGCGCAGTCCCGGGCCCCCGCCGCCGTGACGGGGGGCCGGGCCCCGGCGGGAGGGGCACGGTCCGCTCGGCGATGGCGTCATGGGCCGCGTATGCCCGCGACGACCGAACGGCACACCCTCGCGCCGGCCGTGGCGGGTGCGCGGCCGGCGGTCGGCGGTCGGGGGCGCGGTCGGCGGTCGGCACGGCGGGTCGCCCCGGGCAGGTCGCCCCCCGAGGGGTCACTCCTCCACGACGTCGAAGCGGAGGCCCGAGGCCGCTCCCCCGCGGCCGGGGCGGGTGCGGCGGGCGGTCCACAGGACGCCGCGGCCGTCGGAGCCGCGGGCGTACTGGTGGGCCCGGGTCACGGTGAGGCCCTCCCTGGGCACCTCCTCGGCGAACAGTTCGTAGGCGCCGGGGAGTCCGGGGTCGAGCAGACGGCCGAGGGGCGTCGCCCCGTCGAGGTGGGACAGGCGCAGGCGGTAGGCGCCGGGGCGGGGTTCGACGGGCACCAGGGGCAGCCAGTTGGCCGGGACCTCGGTGCGCAGCCGGTAGGCCAGGGTCCCGGCGGACGGCGGCGCGGGCGCCTCGGGGGGCGGGGCGGCGGCGCGGTCGAGGGTGGCGCCGTGCGGGGTGGGGACGCGGCGTTCGACGGCCCAGGCGAGGTTGGCGTCCTCGTCGCGCACCAGCAGCACCTCTTCGAGCGGCTCGCTCTCCAGGGAGCCCGCGGTGACCGGCGGGACGAACAGCCCGGGACGGCGGCCGCCGGTGGCGGTACCGAGGGTGTAGAGGGACCAGTGGGCGTCGCCGGTTCCGGCGCCGGGCAGCGGCAGCAGGGTGGGGCCGCCGAGCTCGGAGCTGAAGGTGTCGCCCACGACCACGGAGGTGATGGTGGTGAGGGAGCCGGAGGGGACGTCCAGCGGGACCAGGTACCAGTCGTTGCCGTAGACGGTGGCGAACTCGGCGACCAGCATCCGGGCCAGGTCGGACGGCGCGGCCTCCACCTGGCCGAGGGCGACCCGGGCGTCCTCGAACTCCCAGAAGCGGCGGGCGGGCATGCCGGGGAAGCGGACGGGGGCGGGGAAGGTCGTCGACAGCAGGGGGGTGCGGGCCGGCGCGGGGGCCAGTCCGGTCGCCCCGGCCGCGGTGAAGTCCGTCCAGTCGAGGGTGCCGCCCTGGTACGCGTCGGCGGTCAGGGTCGTCTCGGCGGTCCCCTCGGCCAGGCCGACCGAGAAGCGGTACTCCAGTCGCTCCGGGTCCCAGGTGTCCGGGCCAGTGGCGGGGGCGGTGAGGTGGCGTTCGTCGTACCAGGCGAGCCAGTCCTCGAGGACGGGGACCGCCTCGGGCGGCAGACCCCACATCGGTTCGGCGGCGGTGGGCGGGGAGGCGTGCAGGGTGAAGGCGACCGCGTTGCCGTCCGGGACGCGGCCGCGCAGCACCGTCAGGTAGCGCGCGGTGGCCTCGTCGGCTGCTCCTTCCTCGCCGGTGAGGCCGAGCGGGTAGTCGTCGAGGAGGAGGGTGACGGCGTGGGCGACGGCCTCGGCCGGGAGGCCGGCGGCGCGCAGCAGGCGCAGCAGGTGCTGGCCGCTCTCGGCGCCCGCCCGCAGGTCGGCGGCGGTGGAGCGGGGGCCGCCGGGTTCGGCCTCGGCGAGCGCCTCGAGCGGGGCGGCTCCGTGGTAGGGGACGCCGGGGCCGGTCGCGGGGCCGGGGCGGTAGCGGGTGACGCGGTCGGCGTGGCCGCGGACCCGGACCCAGACGGGGCTGCCCGCGTCGTCGCCGAGGAACTCGCCGAGCTGCCACTGGCGGGCGAGCATCCAGGCGGGGTCGTGGACCTGGGCCTCCAGCGAGGGCCGCAGGTCGCCGGTGCGGGCACGGGGTTCGAGCCGCGTCCAGCTGGTGATGGAGGGCATGGGGTGACGCTCCTGTCTCCGGGGACTCCCGGATCGGGCCGGACGGTCCGTCGCGGTCCGTTCCCGCCGGACCGCCCGGCTGTCCGGGCCTACTGCGGAAGGCCCCGGGTGAAGTCGGTGGCGACGGCGTCCCGGTGGGCGACGTTGGCGGCGAGGACGGCGGCGGGCGCGAGCTGCCCGATGTCGGCGACGGCGGTGGGGCTGTCGGGGTGCAGCGCCTCGTGGTCGACGGCGCGCAGCCTGGCGAGTTCGAGGGCCGACTCGACGGTGGCGCCCAGCAGTTCGGGCGTCCAGGTCGGTGAGGCGTCCGGGGGCACGGCGAGCAGGACGGCCTGCGGCGGCGCGGCGTCCGGGGCGTCGACGTGCAGGGCGAGTCCGGTGGTCTGCTCGGTGCGGGGCACCACCTCGGTCCATTCGTCGACGACCAGTCCGCGCAGGCGGCCGGTGAGCAGTTCCCCGTGCGCGGGCGTGCCCGGGGTGTGCAGGACGAGGGAGAGCCGGGCGCCGGGGCTGCCGCCGGTGGCGGAGGGCAGGGCGGCCCAGCGTTCCACGCCGTCCGGGTCCTGGCCGGGGGGCGTGTAGGGGGTCTGGGCGACGACCGCGGTGAGGGCGTCGCCGGTTTGCAGTGCCTCGGCGTAGCCGAGGGTGGTGACCAGGCGTTCCACGCCGCGGCGGACCCGGCCGAGGCGGGTGAGCCAGCCGACGGGGGCGTGCGGGTCGCCGTCGAGGAGGGTGTCGGCGTTGGCGAGGGAGTCGCTCAGGTCGCCGGGCGGTGGGGCGTCGAAGGAGGGCAGCAGGACGAGGTCGGTGCCCAGGAGGGCGGTGAGGGTCTGTTCGGCCCACTGCCGGGCGGTGATCGCGCCGGCGGTGCGGGCGGCGGCCGACCGGTCCGCGCGGGCGAGGCGACGGTGGAGTTCCGGGGCGACGGTGGCGGCGAGGGAGCCCAGCAGGGCGGCGTGTTCGGCCAGCCGGTCGGCCGGGGTGCCGGGGCGGGGCCGCAGCGGGGGCGCCGCCGCGGGCACGCCGAGCAGGCCGGCCGTGGTGAGGCCGCGGTGGTGGGCGTCGATCCGCAGGGCGGCGGGCACGTCGGCCGGGGTGGCGAGGTCGGCCGCGGCCTGGTCGACGACGGCGCGGACGGCCAGGGCGCGGGCGGTGAGGGCCGGGTCGGCCGGCTCGCTGCCGTCCCCTCCGGTGCCGTCCGGTCCGGTGCCGTTCGCCCCGGTGGGCGCGGCCTCCGGGGCGGCCAGGTCGGCGGGGCGCAACGGCCGTGCCGTGCGCAGGAGTTCGCGGGCGGCCCGGACGGTCTCCAGCAGCAGGCCGAGTCCGTCCTCGTCGGCGACCACGGCGACCGGGCGGGCGGCCACCCGGTCTGCGGCGAGCCGGGTGTCGGCGTGCTGCAGCAGGTGGCGTTCGAGGTCGGAGCCGGGGACGGCGTCCGGGGAGAGGCCGAGGGCGAGCAGGTCGAGCGGGGACAGCGGCAGCCCGGCGAGGGGAACGGCGCGGGTGGTGCCGTCGGTCAGCCGGACGGTGAGGGTGAGGCCGGCCGGGTCGGGCAGCAGTCCGGCCAGCCAGGCGTCGAGGGCGGGTTCGGCCAGGGCGCGGCTCTGGGTGGCCGGGTCGGCGGGCCAGACGGAACCCACGGGCGCCGGGGCCGGGTCCTGGCCGCCGGATCCGCCGCCGGGGCCGCCCGGGCCGTCGTCGCCCCCGCCGGGGCCGCCGGGGCCGTCGTCCGGGAGCGGGACCGGGACGGGGCCGCCGGGCGGGACGGGGCCGGGGTTCTCCTGCGGGGGCGGGACCGCGATGCCGCCGCCGGGGAGCGAGCCGTCGTCCTCCGGCGGCTGCGGCACGTGGATCGGCGGGGTCTCCCCCGCCCCGCCGCCAGGGTCCTTGGCCAGGGCGCGGGGCCCTTGGGCGGCCGGGGTGGCAGCCGGGTCGGGCAGCAGGACGATCACCCGGTGGGTGACGGCGTCGCCGGGGCGGGGGGTGCGCAGGGACTCGAGTTCCGGGGGCGGGGCCTCGCCGTTGCCCATGGCGTCGACGGTGGCGCCGACCCGCACGGGGTTGCCCTGGGCGGCCTGGTGGACGCCCTCGACGAGCAGGGTGTCGGCGACGGCGTCCACGGCGTCGTCCAGGTCGTCCAGCACCTCGGTGAGCGCGGCGATCTCGGCGGTGGAGCCGGCCGGGACGCCGACGGTGCGGACCAGGTCGAGGCGGCCGGCGGCGCGGCGGCGGTGCAGCCGCAGACCGTCGGTGACGTCCTCGGCGACCACGCGCTCCTCCACCGCCCCGTCGTGCGCGACATGGGTGGCGGTGGTGGGGGCGAGTTCCCGGAAGCGGTCGGTCCAGGAGGCGAGGGTGCCCGACGGGTGGTCCTGCAGGGCGCGTTCGAAGCGGTAGCCGAGCAGGGAGCCGAGCGGCCGGCCCTGGCGGACGCCGTCGATCAGCCAGGCGGCGGTGCGGGCCCGGGTGGAGGTGAGACCGACGGCGGTGGGGGTGTCCGGCCGGTCCCCGTGGGCGCGCTGCGCGGCGCGCAGCAGGGCCGCGGTGGTGGCCTGGGCGAGGGAGGGGGCGTGGACGGGGCCCGCGGTGCCGTCGGCGGCGAACAGGGTCCACGGCCTGCTGTCGCCGGGGGCCGCGAGCGGGTCGGTCCTCTCCCCTTCCGGGCGGCGCTCGGGGGGAACCTGGGCCGCCGCGGCGGAGCGGGGCACCACGTCCAGCAGCCAGCCGTAGCCGCCGAGGTGGCTGCCGGTGGGGACGCGGCTGCGGAGGTGTTCCAGGCGGCGGGTGGCCAGGGAGGTGATCCAGGCGTCCAGGCGGTGGGAGGTGGCGTCCAGGGTTTGGGCGAGCAGCAGCTCCAGTTCGCCGGAGGGCCGTGCGGCGAGCGCACGGGCGGACTCCAGCGCCTGGTACAGGGGGGCGAGTTCGGGGCGCTGCCGGGCGGCGTCGGTCCACAGGTAGGTGTCGGCGCTCAGCCCGGTGCCGGGGACGGTGTGCCGGGCCCGGTGCCAGACGGTGGTGGTGGGCGCCGCCGGGTCGGTGTCGACCACCTCGGGTTCGCGCCGGCCGGCGGTGCCGGTGCCCAGCACGACGTCCACGGCGCGGGCGTACTCGGCGAGCAGCGAGTGCCGGACCAGGCGGTAGAGGAGCGGGGTGGCCGTGGCGGCGGCGGGGCCGCTGCCCAGGTCGTGCCACCAGCGCGCCCAGGGCAGGTTGCCGCGGTCCTGGACGGACGGGACCCCGGCCCACGCGGGCGCCGGGTGGACCGGGGTGGCGAGGGCGGCGAGGTATTCGGCGGGGGTTCCTCCGGGGGTGCCGGCGGGCGCGTCGGTCCAGGGGTTGTCGAGCGGCCACGACTCCTTGGCGAACAGCAGGCGTCCGGGGCCGAGTTCCCAGCGGGGCAGCCCGAGCCGGGCGGAGAGCGAGGCGGTCTGGGAGGCCAGGCCGGTGCGCCACTGGTCGTTGAGGGCGAGCGGGCCGAACCGCCAGAGGGCGGTGACGTAGTCGGCGCCGAGGCCGCTGCGGGCGTGGACGCGCCGGGCGGTGGGGGCCATGCCGAGGATCTCGGCGACGGTGTGCCGGCCGGCCGCGCCGCGGGTGATGCGGGGAACGGCCGCCGGGTCGGCGGCGGACGGGGCCCAGACGCGGTCGCGCAGGGTGCGCAGGAAGGCGGGGACGGCCGGCGGCAGCGGTGGCGTGCCGAGGCCGGCGCCCTCCAGGTCGGTCCACCGGTCCAGGGCCAGCACGGGCAGCAGGCCGTAGGGCTGGGCGCCGACGCGCAGGGCGGGCAGCGGGCCGCCGGGACGCAGGAAGCGCCGGGCGTGTTCGCGGGCGCCGCGGATCTGCGTGTCGGTGAAGTGGCCCTCGCCGAACTGGGCGAGGTAGTAGCCCCAGGTCGCCTCCCACAGGGCGGTGGCCATGTGGCGGGCGGCGGCCTGGTCGTGGCGGTGGGCGTCGCGGGCGCGGGACAGCGGGGCGGGGCGGTTCATGCCGTCGGGGCCCCTGACGCCGTCGAGGTCGGTGACAGGCTGCAGGCCGAGGGCCCGGCAGGTCGTCCTGGCGTTGCTCTCCGGGTCGGCGGGCGCCCGGTCGGCGATCCCGACGCGGTACGCGGCGTGCGTCTGCCGGTCGTCGCGGCTGTAGCGGGAGGTCGCGGTGGCGGTGTTGTTGGAGGGTGAGCCGGGCGGGACGTAGCCCAGCCCCCGGGTGTGGTACTGGGCCTCGAGGAGGGCGGACAGTTCGGCGGTGGCGGTCTCCGCGCCGCCCTCGTGCACCCCGTAGGCGAGGACCTGTGCGTATCCGGTGCCGCGCGGGAGGCGGACCGCCATGCCGACGGCCTCGGCGGCGGCGAAGTCGACCAGCCAGCGGGTGGCCTCGTCGGTGGGGGGCGCGGCGGGGTCGAGGTCCTCCAGGTCGGCGGTGGGCGCGGGTCCGACGGGCAGGGGGCCGCCGGAGGGGCCCGCGACGGGGCGGGTGACGCGGGTGACGGCGGGCGCGCCGGCCTCCTTGGGCCGTCCGACGACGTACCAGCGGGTGGGCAGCGCGCGGGCCACCGCCCGCCGGGTCCACGCGGCCTCGCGGTGCGGGCCGGGGTCGGGGAAGCGCGGGGCCGCGGCGGCGCCGTCGCCGGGCTCGGGGCGTTCGAGCGGGTTGACGGGTTCCAAGACGCGGGCGATCCATCCGGCGCGTTCGGCCCCGAACCGCCCGGTGAGCTCCGTCCAGGCGGCCTCCTCGGTGGGCGCGTCGCCGCGGGCCTCCCAGACGGTCCGCCAGTAGCGGCGGCCGTGGAGGTCCTCGTCCTCGGTGAGCGGGGCCTCGTGGGTGTCGACGTGGATCTCGTCCGGATAGACACGGACGAGGAGTTCGGTGGCGGTGAAGCGGGTCTCCAGCCGGACCGGGAGCAGCACCACGGGCAACGCGGTGCTGAGGGTCCAGGCCGGGGGCGTCGGTGCGGTCATCGGCGTCCGTCCAGGTGGCGTGGGTGGTGGTCGGGTGGGTGGGCACGGCGGCGACCCGGGCCCGCCGGCCGGCCCCGCGCCCGTACGCGTGACGGGCGGGGGCGGTGCCCGGCAGGCGGGCGGGCCGGGTTCCGGCCGGTGGGGGGTCCCGGTCGGCAGGACCTCGCAGGCGGTGCGGCGCCGACGGGCCGGTGGCGGTGGTGCGTCGGCGGCGGGTGTCGGGCGTCGGGCGTCGGGCGAGGGGGCCGTCGGGCGGCGGGCGAGAGGGCTGTCGGCGGGCGAGGTGCCTGGGCGGGGCCCGGACCGAGGGGTCAGCGGGACGGGAGGGCGGGGCGGGGCCGGTAGGCCTCGTCGGGGATGGGCGGCAGGGAGAGCAGGTTGTCGGTGGTGTTCTCGTCGGCGGTGGTGCGCAGGTGGCGGCCTCCGGAACCGTCGGAGACCGAGGTGAGCGACGCCCGGTGGCCGGGTTGGGTCTCGATGTAGAAGGACTGCCGGGCGTCGAGGGCGTCCAGCGCCTCGACCGCGGACAGGGTCCACCAGCCGCCGTCGGGGTACCGGCCGGCGATCTCGCGGACGAAGACCTGGTCGCTGCCCGGGATCCGCTTGCGGACGTGGGTGACGCGCAGACCCGGCCCGTGGGCGGGCAGCAGGGCGGAGGCGTGGTACGCGACCCGGACCGGCCGCTGGAGGGTGATCCGGGCCATCGCGGCCGCGTTGCGGCCCCAGACCTGCGGCGGTGCGCTCTCCCCGGGACGCACCGGCCTGGGGATGCCGTCCAGCGCGGTGGTGTCGACGTGCCGGAGCGCGTCGAGTTCCTCCCGCGAACCGGCGAGCGCGGCCCAGCCGGCGTCCTGCCAGGCGGCCGGGGGCACTCCCCAGGCGGCGTCGGCGGGCGGGACGTCCAGGCCGAAGGAGGGCGCCCCGGGGTGCTCCTCGAAGACGAAGAAGAAGCCGTGGCCGTCGTCGTGCTCCCCCAGCGCGTCGGCGGCGGTGAACGGGAAGCCCAGGAACAGCACGTCCTCGCCGACGGCGCCCTGGAAGACGGGGTCGGTCCGGTCCTGGGCGAGGCGGCGCGGGCCGCCGGGGGTGTGGGGCGCCAGCGCCCGGCGGGCGTGCACTCCGAGGGACGGGAAGCGCCGCACCAGTTCGCCGCGGATCAGCAGCACCACGGCATCGTCCCCGCCGGGCGGGCGCCGCAGGGTCTCGCCGAGGCGGGCGAACCGCTGCCAGGACCGCATCGGCGGCACGTCCGGCGGCTCCTGCCCGGGCTCGTACAGGCCGCGGGCGTCCCAGAAGTGGCGGAAGGAGGTGGCGGTGCGGTCGGTGGGGAACTCCCGCCACAGCAGCTCCCGGCCGAGCTCGTGGTTGGCTCCGGCCAGGAACGCCTCGATGAAGGGCCCGTTGGCGCGCAGCAGGGTGACCGTCTCGGGCGGGACGTTCTCCGCTCCGGGCAGCAGGTGGTCGGCGCCGAGTCCGGTGAGGAGTTCGGCCATCGGCCGGTCGAACGAGGGCGGGGCGAGGAGCGGGCCGAGCGGGTCGGGCAGGGTTCCGCCGAGGAGGTCCGCTCCGTCGATCCGGGCCGCGACCCGGCCGGTGACGGCCCGCTCCGGGTCGGTGGCGGCGCGGACCGCGTCGGCGACGCCGCTGAGCGGCACGACGGGCTCGTCGCCGCGGACGGCGCGGGCCTGGGCGGCGAGCAGGGCGCGCTGGTGGGCCCTGGCGGCGGTGCGGAAGTTGGAGGTGATGGTGGTGCGCCGCTGGGCGGTGGAGTCGGGCAGGTCGACGACGGCCAGGCCGGCGCCCTCGTTGAGCCAGCCGTACCAGGCGCCCTGGTGGGCCGGCATGGCGTCGGACCAGGCACGGGGTCCGGCGGCGCCCTCGACGTCCCAGCCGACGCGGTAGGTGGCGGAGTTCGCGGTGGGGCCGTCCTCCACGACCAGGACGGCCAGGTCGGGCTTCTCGCTGCCCGAGAAGTCGGCGACGGCGATGCCGGCTCCGGCGATGGCCGGCCAACTGCCGGGTATGGCACGGGGGTTGCTCCAGCCGCCGGTGACCCTGCCACGGGCGTTGATCTTCCAGCCGACCCGGTAGGAGCCGGTGACCTGGCCCCCGTTCTCCTCCATCAGCATCACGATCAGCTCGGGGCGCAGGTCGTGGTCGAGGTCGGCGACCGCGACGTCCACGGCGCGCACCCGCGGCGCGGCCTCCGAGGGCCGGCCGGGCCAGGGGATCTCGACGGAGTCCTCCCAGCCGCCCCGGGCGAGACCGGTGTCGGGGTCGATGTTCCACCCGATCCGCAGGAAGAGGCGGCGGTTGCCGGTGAACCCGCCGAGGTAGACGACGAGCAGTTCCTGGTTGCCGTCGCCGTCGAGGTCGGCGAGGGCGCAGCTTCCGCCGCCGACGTGCACGTACTCGGTGAGGGCGCCGCCCGAGCCGGTGGGGGTGGACATCGGGCTGGGCATGGCGACCGGACCGACCCACCGGGTGGGGTCGCCGTTGGCGTCGAGGTCCCGGCCGATGGCGTAGCGGCCGAAGTTGCCGTCGGTGTCGCCGTTGCGGGTCTCCTCGATCCAGAAGAGCACCACGTCGGGGCGGCCGTTTCTCGGCTTGTCCATGTCGGCGGCGGCGACGCCGAATCCCTGGGTGACCTCGTGGGTCATCCGTCCGCCGAGTCCGGGCTTCAGGGACCATCCTCCGCGGACCGTGGCGTCGAAGTCGGTGGCCCGGCCCACCCGCAGGTAGGGGGTGTTGGCGCCGGCCGGGGCGTCGACGTGCCCGACCAGGAGGTTGGAGAAGAAACCGAGCTGGGGCCGCCAGCGGATGTCCCGCGGCGGGGCGGCCTCCAGGGCGCCCTTGCCGCCGAAGACGGGGCGGCCGAGGTTGCGCCAGGTGTTGCCGCGGCCGAGGTCGGCGTGCCACAGCTCCCCGCCGGCGACGGCGTGGACGACGTCTCCCGAGACGGTGGCGATCAGGCCCTGGTCGGGCACGCCCGGTATGCGGCCGCCGCCGACGACGACGCTGTCGAACGTGGTGGAAAAGGCGACGGCCAGGATGCGCGCGTCGGGGGTGCAGACCAGGGTCCGGTCGTCCTTGGTCCGGCCGAGCATCCCGGCGACGCCGGGCGCGCCCTGGACGGGCTCCCAGCGGATGAGGCCGAGCAGGAACTTGTTGCTGATCTGGAGGACCCCGTCCACGCCCGCGCCCATGTTCTTGTCGACACCGGTGCCGTCGGGCACGCCCCGCCAGACGTCGAAGACGGGGGGCAGCGGAAAGCCGGGCACGGGGGTGGCGGTCCAGCCGCTGCCCTCGTCGGCCCACCGCAGCAGCCTGCCGTCGGTGTCGAGCAGGTTGAGCGCCCAGGGGCCCACCACCCGGACGCCGCGGATGCTTCGGTCACCGGGCTTGCGGCCGGCCTCCCAGGTCCAGTTCGCTCCCTTGCCCTTGAGGGCGTGCAGGACGCCGTCGGTGGCCGTGCAGTAGACCGTCTGGTTGAGGTACTGGTTGTTGGTGGGGCCGCTGGGAGGGCTGCGGCGGACGACGGCCGCGAGCGCGCCGTCACCGTCGTTCACCGGGACGGTGCCGGGCCTGCCCGGGACGGTGCCGGGCCTGCCGTGGTTGAGCCACACCCAGCGGTCGCCGTCCCAGAAGAGCTGGCACAGGGTGCCGTCGGCGCCGGTGACGAAGATGTGCAGGTCCTGGCAGGCGACCGGGGACGACGAGGCGGTGGTGCCGGGCGGTGTGCCGTGGTCGACCCAGCCGTGGGTGTCGCCCTGGGTGACCCGGGACATCAGCCGGCCGTCGGTGGTGACCACGAAGACCCTGTTGCTCAGGCCGGCCCCGACCCAGCGGATCACCGGGGTGACGGGGTCGACGCCTTCGCGGGGAGTGGTGGGGTTCTCCTCCCACCAGCGGGTGGTGAGCCGGTCCTCGGTGAGGGAGTCGAAGTCCTCCTCGCCGGGCAGGTCCTCCACGCCGCTGAGTCCCGGCGGGGTGGCCAGTTCCGGCACCGCCCGCTCGGTGCGGCGGGCCAGCGCGGCGGCCAGGCCGGTGACGGCGGTGTCGGCGCCCGTGGAACGGGTTCCGGTGGCGGCGGCGCGGCGGGCGACCGGGCCACCGGGGCGCAGCAGGCGCCGCAGGGCGGGGTCGAGGGCGGCGGCGGCTTCCTTGTTGCGCGCCAGTTCGCCCGCGGCGGTGCCGGAGCCGAACCGGACGGCGGCGCGGGCGGCGGCGGTCATCTGCAGGAGCCGCGCGTCGGCCGCGTCGTCGGCGGCCGGGGTGCCGAGCGGTGCGGCGCCGGGGAGCCTGCGGTGCAGCCGGTCGCTGACGGTACGGGCCAGCTGGCCCTGTCTGAGGGTTTCGTTGGCGCGCCGCAGTTCGGCGGCCTGGTCCCAGGCCGCGGCGACCAGGTCCTCCTGGTGACGGCGCACCACCTCGGCGCCGAGCGCGGCGGCGGCGCGGTGGCGGGGGTCGAGGTTGAGTTCGCGCAGCCAGGTGGGGCCGGCCTGCGGGGAGGGCAGGGCCGCGCGGCCGGCCTGGGCGGCGCCGTAGACCGGCGGGGTGAGTTCCGTCCCGCCGGGGCCGCTGTCGAGCACGTCGGTGTAGGCGGCGCGGAAGGCGGCCGCGGTGTCCTTGTCCCAGGGCCGGGCGTCGGTGCCGGCGCCGCGCAGGGCTCCCTCCAGGTCGAGGACGCGGCCGGGGTGTCCGTCGGGGAGGGCGGGCAGGCCGTGCCCGGCGGCGCCGACGTCCAGGGGGCGGGTGCCGACGTCGCCGGGGAGGGCGCGCGGGGTCAGGGCGCGGACCAGGGACTCGAAGTCCCCGTCCTGGCCGGTGCCGAAGCTCCAGTGGTGGTAGACGGGCAGGTCGATCTCGGCGGGCCCGCCCGCCGCCGGCGCGTCGGGGGCCGGCCAGGCCGGGGTGAGCGGCCCCTCGGGGACGGGCAGGCCCAGGCCCGCGAGGCGTCCGGCCTCGAAGGCGGGGACCACGGCGGCCAGGTAGCGGGTGTGCGGGCGGAGCCGCCGTGGGCAGACCAGCCGTGAGAGGGTGCGGTCCGGTTCCCCGGCGAGCAGCCGGTCCACCTCGGCCGGGCCGTCGCCGTCCTCCGTGGTGACCTGGGCGTGGGCCCAGGCCCAGGACTGGGCGAGGTCGGGCAGCCGGTCGACCTCGCAGCGCAGCACGGGCAGGGCGGCGGCCGCGGGCAGCAGGGCGGCCCGGTCCGCCTCCACCACGACCAGCACCAGCCAGGGCCGCAGCCGGTCCTGCTCGCCCGCCCCAGCGGGGGTGAACATCCACGGCAGGTCGGGGCGGTCGAACTCGACGGCGGGGAACAGGTGCGGTTCCGCGTCGGAGGTGCCGGGCGCGGGGAAGGTCCTCAGGACCTGTGCCGCGTCGACGCCGGTGACGTCCCCGGGGCCGAGCAGGCGGGCGGGCACGTCCACCGGGGTCCGGCCGGTGAGCCGGGGCCGCAGGACGACGTGGTTGCGCGCGTCCATGGCGCCGGCCCCGGTGTCGGGCGCCCCGCCGGCGGCGGCGAGTCCTTCGCGGACCCAGGAGAGAAAGGTCAGGCCGCTCAACGGGTGCCTCCGGCGGTGTTCTCGTCGGTCGTGGGGTGGGGCTCTCGGGGCCCTTGGGGCCCTTGGGGCCCTTGGGGCTCTGCGGTCCTGGCGTCCGGCGGGATCCGCGCGGCGGCGGTCCCGGTTGACGCGGCCCCGGCGGCGGCGGTCCCGGTGGCGCGGACGTCGACCGCCGTGAGGTCGGGGCCGCCACTGGGGTCGGGGGCCGCGAGGTCCGGTGCCGCCAGGTCCGGTGCCGCCAGGTCCGCGGCGGCGAGGTCCGGCGTGTCGGGAACCAGGCGCAGGTCCTGGCCGCCGGACCGGTGGAGGGTACGGCGCAGTTCGGCGGCCTCCGCCCAGGTGGCGGCGCGGACCGGGGTGGGCGCCCCGGTGGCGCGGGCCGTGCGGGCGGCCGGGCCGGCGGCGTCCGCGCCGAGGACCGTCCAGCCGGTGTCGCGCACGCCCAGGGTGCGCGGGCGGGCGGCGAAGCCCTGCCGTCCGGCGCGGCGGGTGGCGGCGCGGGCGGCCGGGGAGGCCGCGGTGCGCAGGGCGGCGGCGGGCAAGGGTTCGGCCGGCCCGTCGGCGAAGGCGACCGCGGCGGCGGTGGCGGTGGCGGTGGCGGTGGCCGTGGTGGCGGTGCGGTGCGGGCCGTCCACCACGACCTCCTCGTAGCCGAGCGCGGAGCCGTGCACGCCGTCGACCTCCCGGCCGGTGGCGAGCGCTCCCTCGGCGGTGCCGCCTGCCACCAGGCGTTCGAAGGAGGGCGCGGAGAGCTTCTCCTCGTCGGTCAGGTCGAGGAACTGGGCGGGCGCGAAGTGGTCCCGAGTGGGGGTGAGCCGCAGCGGGACCGGCGCGGTCGCCGTGGCGGGGTCGGCGTCCTCAACGGTGAGCTCGGGGTCGAGGTCGAGCCGGCGGGTGCCTGTCACGGGCGCCCCGCCGAACCGCTGCAGGGTGAGCCCGAGCGGGGCCACCCGCTGGGTGAACGACAGCCCGCCGAGCGGGTGCACCAGCAACTGGCCTTCGGCATCCGGAAGTCGGCGAAGGGTGACGACGGTACGGCCGGGCCCGGTGAGCTGGGCCGTCCAGTTGCGGGGGTCGGCCATCGCCTCCTCGACCTTGGCGGCCACGTCGACCGCCGCGGGCAGTGCCGCGGGGGTTCCCCGGGCGCCGAAGGTGCGGTCGAAGCTGATCTCACCGCTGAAGAAGAGGATCTCGAAGCGGGCCTTGCCGCGCACGTGCCACGGGGTGGGGCCGGAGAGCGCGACCTCCACGCCGACGCCCATCAGGGTGCGGCTGCCCCGCTTGAGGGTGAGGCGCCCGCCGATGTCGACCTGGAAGCCGAACGGTTCGAGCTGCACCAGGGCGTCGAAGGACAGCATCCCGTCGATGCTGAAGCCGAGCGCGGCCGCGTAGAGCTCCAGACGGGCGCCGAACTGCACGGTGTTGGAGGTGAGCGCGAAGTACGCCTCCAGTCGCAGCCGGGGGTTGTCGCCGTTCAGCAGGGAGATCGCCAGGCGGCGCAGTTCCGGGAATCCCTCCGGGCGCTGGAAGCGCGGGTGGAACCCGCCGGCCGACAGCGCGAAGCTGCTCCCGCCCTTCCAGCGGGCCCGCATCGCCATGTCGCCGGTGAGCGCGAAGGCGGCGATCCGCGAGTCGTACAGGGTGGCGTCGACGGACGCCTCGCCCCGCTCGAAGTCGATCACCCCGAGGACGTCCATGTTGACGACCACCACGGCCCGCTCCTCGGTGGGCAGCGCCATCCGCAGCCTGCCGAGCAGCACCAGCCGTACCGGCGTGGGCAGTTCGAGCAGCAGGGCGAGGTCGAGGGTGAGCAGGGTGGGTGTGCCCCAGCCGATCCGCGCCATCGGGCCGACGACGTGCCGGCCCGGGGTGGGCGGGAAGACCGCGCCGAGGGTGGCGGCGATCTCGGGGGCGCGGGCCAGCGGGTCGTGGGGGAAGAGGACGGAGTCGAGCGCCTTGGTGCGGACGCCGGCCCGCAGGGTGTCCACCGAGACGGAGCGGTTGATGCCGATCAGGCCGCCGACGCCGTTGAGCGTGAAGCCGAACCCGAGCTGCATCGGGGTGAACTCGGCGCACACCAGGATCAGCAGCGAGAAGCCGTCCGCCCCGTCGGGCATCCGGGTGGTGAGCAGGCCGACGGCGGTCAGCGCGATGCTCTCCAGCTGGAGGGCGAGGACGCCCGCGTACTCCTCCTTGGCCTCGTCGAAGAAGAGGTAGCCGCCCCCGGTGACGGGGCCCGCGGCGACCTCGAGCGCGGCGCCCTTGGGCGGGGCGAAGCCGGCGCCGAGACCGACCGGGCCGAGGTTGCCGTCCCGGGTGGACAGGCCGGCCTCCAGCCCGATCCCTTCCACGGTGGCGGTGACCGGGCCGAGGGTGAGCCGGGCGGTGGCGCCGACCCGCGCGGTGATCTCCTCGCTCTCCGCGTCGGCGTGCAACTCGAGCCGCACGGAGACGAGTTCGATGGGGCCGAGGCGGGCGTTGACCGGCAGGACGGCGTCCAGGCCGCCGGCGCCGGTGAAGGTCAGGCCCCGGCGGCGGGACCAGCGCAGGCCGAGGGCGAACTCGGTGCGCAGTCCGTCGGCGGGCAGGACGGAGGCGAGGAAGCCGTCGCCGTCGCCGCCGGAGACGACCACGGCGGCCTTGTCGGCGGCGATGCCGATCTCGACGTCGGACGGGTCGGGCTCACCGGGGCGGCCCTGTTCGAGGACGGCGCGTACCCAGGCGCGGAACGAGCCGATCTCCAGCCGGGTGCCGTCGGCGCTGCCCAGCAGCAGGGCGGGCGGTTCCTGGCCGCCGCCCGAGGCGTCTCCCTTGCTCAGCTCCACGCCGAGTTCGGCACGTCCGCCGGTGGGAGCGCCGCCGGAGAAGGTGACGCCGCCCGGGCCGAGCGCGACGGCCGGGCCCGCCCCCGCGAGGTCCGCGCGCAGCACCCACTCCCCGAACTGCCGCTGGAACGCGGCGGCTCCGCGGGGGACGAGGACCGCGCCGAGGTCACCGGTCCCGGCCGAGCCGATGCCGAGGGTGGCGCCGAGGGTGACGGCCGTCCCGGTGGCGGGGGCGGAGGGCAGCACCGGGAACTGGAAGGTGAGCATCCGGCGGCCGAGGGCCACCGAGGCGGGTGTCAGGTCGGTGCCGCCGGTGTCGCCGAGGCCGGCCAGCACGTCGTCGAGGCCGAGCGCGCGCAGCAGGTCGGCGAGCCGGGGCAGCAGGAGCGCGGCGAAGGCGTCGGCGGCCTCCTCGTCGGCGAGCCCGTCCGGCAGGTAGAGGTCCCGGAGGGCTCCGACGGGGTCGCGGACCAGTTCCACCAGCCGCTCGGGGCGCAGCCGGTCCCGGGCCGCCGGAACCCGGACGAGGGCGCCCTCGGCACCGGTCACGGCCTCCCCCGCCGCTCCGCCGGAGGCGGGGTCCTCCTCGACGAGCACGCCGAGCAGCAGGAGGACGGAGCGCAGCAGGGGGTGGTGGAGCCGCAGCCAGTCGGTGACCAGGTGCTGGACGACGTCCTCGGCGAACCGGCCGGGGTCGAGGGCGGTGAGGGCGGGCGGGACGGTGCGCACCACCTGGACGGCTTCGCCCACGGTCTCCAGCAGGTCCTTGAGGCCGTCGAGGTCCTGCGGCGGGTGCTCCACCGCCTGCTGCAGGGAGCCGACCACACCGGCGACGTCCTCCAGCCAGGCGGCGACCTGTTCCCCGGCCTCGTCCCCGGCGGCCTCGGGCCGCCAGCCGGTCGCGGCGAGGAAGCGGGCGAGCGCCATCGGGTTGGCGGCGGAGTGGGTGAGCGGCTCGATCAGCCGCAGCACCTCCTCCACCAGGGCCGCCTGGCCGTCGGTGGCCCCGGCGGGCGCCGCGGGCCGTTCCTCGGCGGCGGAAGGGGTCTCCTGCGGGGTGGTCGTGCCGGCCGGGGCGGTCACTCCTGCCGGGGTGGTCATGTCTGCCGGGGTGGTCATGCCTGCGTCCCTTCGTTCGCGGGGAGGCCCTCCGGGCCGGTCGACGGCGCGGCCCCGCGGGCGGCCCCGTCGAGGCCGGGTGCGGCGCCGTGGGCGCCGGGGGCGTGGGCGTCCGGGGCGAGCGTCCCGGCGTCGGGTCCGAGGGGCAGCGGGAGGACGAAGCGGGTGAGCGGGGCGGCCGTCCTCTGCCCGTCGAACCGCCACCACAGGGTCTGGCGCACGGACTTGTCGTCGCCGGCGCCCCAGGTGAAGGTGACCTCGCCGATGTTGTTGTGTCCGACGATCGCCCGCCCGGTGCCCTTCACCAGGTAGGCGAAGTGGTTGCCGGAGGCGGCGGCGTAGTCGGCGACGGCCTGGCGCGGGTCGTCGGGCGGGAACGCGACGGGGATCGTCGCGTTGGGGCGGGGTGCCGCCATGGGGTCGTCGTGCTCGACGTACTCGTACAGGCACTCCCAGTCGGGCGCGGGGCTCAGCACCCTCCGCCCGCGCGGTGGTTTGACGATCCCGGGCGACCTGGTGAGCAGCGTGCGCTGCGGGGGGTCGCCGGGCAGCCCCTCCACGTCGACGGCGATCCTGCCGCCCGGCGGCACGTTCCAGCCCAGGTGGGTGGCCCAGGGGGCGGTGAGGGCGTAGCCGAGGGTCTGCAGGGTCTTCGTGCCGCCCGACTCGTTCTTCAGGGCGCTGGCGGTGAGCTGGGCGAGCACGCCGCGCACCTTGCCCGCGGGCGCCTTGTAGGGGTTGGTGGCGCCGTAGCGCATGCGCACCGCGAAGCCGTAGTGGACGTCGCCGCCCAGGGAGATCACCCGACGCCGCCGGACACCGTCGGGGCCGGGTGCGGCCTGGCCGAAGAGGCGGGCGAGGAACTTCTGGAAGGCGTCCTCGTCGTGGCACCAGGCCTCGCAGTCCTGCCAGAGGTAGCCCGTCTCCATGTACTTCCTGATCGCCGGCTGGGCGATCTCCTCGATCTGCGGGTGGCCGAGCACCGGGCAGGGCGACAGCAGCACGGTGACCTTCTCGGTCCCCCGGTCGGGGGCCGATTCGAGCATCGCCCGGTAGGAGGCGTCGGACCAGAAGAGCGCCGGCGAGTCCTTGGGGCCGCCGCGGAAGACGCGCTGGGTGCGGGTGTCCACGGCGACGAGCTGGTGGGCGGGCCAGTCGGCGCTGTAGTGCCAGGGCAGGGAACCGTCCTCCCGCACCATGCGGCCGGAGGCGGTGCCGGTGGGCACCCCGGTGCGGCGGGCGATGACGGCGGCCGGGCCGGGCGCGGTGTGGTCGGGCCGGGCCAGGGCGGTCAGCAGGTCACGTCCGGCCTCGCCCTCGGGTCCCGGGCCGAAGGCCGCGGGGGCGTTGCCCCAGTGCTGGAAGACCGCGTAGGCGGCCAGGCCGTTGGCGAGGAACCGCCGGCCGTGGTCGGTGGAGCAGACGTCGTCGACCCAGGAGGAGGCGATGTACCAGTCGTCGGTGATCTCGTGGTCGTCGAACATCATGTACGTCGCCGTGTTGGCGAGCGCCCGCCGTACGTCGGGGACCGTCTCCCGGAAGTTCTTGATGTGGCCGCACCGGTCGAGGAACTCCCTGTAGACGCCCAGCGACTTCCTGCGGAAGGAGTACGCGAACCGGAGCTTGTCGGCCTGGTCGGGGTCCGGACTGCCGATGGTCCGGTAGTCGTCCTCGTAGAACTGCGGGAAGAGCAGCCGCAGGTCGAATCCCTCGGGCCACAGGGTGTCCGACCAGCACAGCAGGTACATGACATAGAACTCACCGAGGGTGAGCAGGTGCGAGTGCCCCACGTCGCTGGTGAGGTGGAAGTCCTCGACGGTGAGCTGCTGCCGCTTGCCGGGCTTCATCAGCAGCAGCCGGTGCTCGCGGGGCAGGGTCGGGAAGGTCTCGTCGCGGCCCAGCAGGACGCGCCCGTACTGCGTGCACATGTGCAGCATCACCTCGGCCACGTCGTCGGCGTAGATCTGGTCGCCGGTGAGGAAGAGCTGCTGCGGGCGGTGGGCCGGCCTGCCGATGTCGGCCGCGAGGACCTGGTCGAGGACGGCCAGGGCGTCCAGTCCGGGGCCGTGCGGCTTGCGGCAGGAGGCGTGGAAGAGGCGCAGCTTCGACGGGTGGTCGGGCGGGGTGACGAAGCTCGGCCGGTCGGGCGCGCCGCCCCCGTAGAGGAGGCGTGCGCGCGCCTGGTCCCCCTTGGCGTGGACGATGCCGTCGTCGAACAGGCCGGGCGCGCCGGTGGGAACCGGCGTGTCCGGGGCGGCGGTGTCCGCGGAGAACCGCACGGTGTACCGGTGGACGGTCCCCGGCCGGAGCGCACCGGCCGACGCGGGGCGGGCGGTGACCGCCACGACGTGCAGGTGTTCGCCGATCCTCGTGGTGACGGCGGTGCCGTGGGCCACCGCCTCCGGCAGCGGTCCGCTGCTCCCGGTGAACACCTCCAGCGTCACCTTGCGGGCGGCCTTGAGCGCGAGGAAGACGGTCACGCCCGCCTCGTCCACCCGCCGGACCATCGGCCCGGCGAGCACCAGCGGCAGCTTCCCGACGTCCAGCGACGGCAGTGCGGGCATGCTGCCACCGACCCCCGAATCCCCCATGATTCCTCCGCTTCAGGGCACGGCGGAGTCCCCCCGCGCCGGAGCACCGCCGGGTGGTCGGCCGCGGCGGTCGAGCACACGTCACACAAGTGGACAAGGGCGACGTGATGACCTTCTTCACGCAATCGTCACGACGAAGGCGGCATATGGCAAGAGATATGGACGAATCCGGTCCCCAACTCCACTACAGCTACTTCACGCCAGCTTCACGACTGCACCATGTGGAGCGCGGGCGGGCCGAGTTGATACACATCGCCGCCCGAAGAGCGCCTGGCCCCCACGAGGGGCTGGTTCCGCCGAGCCCCACGCCCTCCCATGTCACGTCCCTCGACGAGGTGCGCCGGCGTCCGCAGCGTCCTTGACCGGGGCGGACCCGGCCGTGGGAGCGAACCGTCTCCCGCGATGGTGCGTCCTGATCCACGGTGCACGGTGCGGGGAGTGCTTCAGGACGCGGGAGGGCGGGGACCGTGGAACAGGCGACGGCCGTGGGCGGCGACGGGACGGACCTGACCCGTTCGGACGCGGCCGGTGCCACCCGTATTCCTGGCCCCCGCGATTCCCCGTGCCGTACCGACGAAAGCGCGCAGCAGTGAAAGCCCGGGAATTCACCGCAATCGCCCGTGCGGTCCTCTCCGACGATCCGAGGGACCGAACACGCGCCGCCGACGGGGTCACCGACCTGCTGAGCTGGTACGCGCCGGCCCAGGCGGCCTCGCTGGCCACGCTGCTGGCCTCGCTCGCCGCCACCGAGGAGGACGACACCGCCCTGGAGTCGCAACTCAACGCCCTGTCGGAACTGACGTCCACCGGCCATGTCGAACTCGCCCACCTCGCCCCGCTGCGGGAAAGGGACCTCACGACGACCGCCCCGCACCTGCGCGAGTACGTCACCGACCTTCTGGAATAGCCCGAGCGCCCTCGCCGATGCCGCTGGGGCGCCTGCGGCTCACCGGAGCACGACCGTGACGCCGCGCCGTTCGAGGAGCCGCACGAGCTCCGTCGGCCGGCGCGCGGCGCGCGGTCTCGGAGTCGTGCCAGGTCAGGGTGAAGGGGCGGGACCACCCCCAAGCCACCGCCCAGGCAGTCCTTCAGCCCGTCGGCGTCCGAGTCCGACCGGACGCCATCGAGATCCGCACGCAATCTGTCGATACTTGACATCCACAGGTAATCTCCTGACTAGATTTGCATTCGATTCACCTTCTCTTCATGATCGGGTCGCTTCATGCCCTCCGCCGTGTTCAGCGCTGCCGAGCGCGTCCTGCCGAGCCGTGTCCGCGCACGCAGGGAGCGTGAGCGGCTGCAGGCCGCCGCTGCCGAGAAGGCCCGGCGGCAGGCGGAAGCGAGAGAGGCGAAGGAGGCGCGGATCGCGCAGCGGCGGGCCGCGATGCTCGAGGCCGACCCCGAGGTCACCGCGCTGACCGTGAACGGCGACACGTACTACGGCCGCACCGTGACCTCGTTCACAGCCCAGTCGGCCCGCGCCCGGCATCTGCACCTGGTGACCGACGCGCTGACGCATGCCGGTGTGCAGTACTTCCTGGTGCCGGGGCGGTCGCCGCGGCGTCACGTGGTCGGCGTACGCCTGGAGGACAGGAAGGCCTTCCTGACCGCCCTGCGCGAGCTGTACGGGAACGCTCCTCTGTACGCCGGCAAGCCCGGCACCAGCGCCTGGCCCGAGGACGCGACCCTCTACGCCGACGGGTCGCTTCCCGCCGCCCTCAAGCGCTCCCGCGTCATCCGCTTCACCGAGCTGCAGCTCGGCCCCTCCGGCCAGGTCCTCTCCGGGTTCACGGAGGGCTGCGACGTCGAGTTCTGGCAGGACGGTGCCGCCCTGCTGGCGGCACGCGACTCCGCGGACGACGAGGAGGCCGCCGGCAAGGCGGCGGAGCGGCTGTCCTCCCTGCGCACGCAGCTCCCCGAGAGCGCGCTCGCCGGCACGCTCGTCGCGCCCCGGCCGAACGCGGTCTCCGACACGGTCACCGCGGAGGCCCGAATACCCGCGACTCTGCCCATACAGGGCCGCCCGCACCCCACCTTCCGGGACTTCTTCCGGCCCACCATCGAGAAGGTCGATTTCGACATCGACGTCGTCTACACCTGGGTGGACGGTTCCGATCCTCAGCTCGCCGCACAGCGGGAGGCCTACCGCGGGGGCCCCGCGGCTCCGCGCCGCATCCACGCGCGGGAGACCGGCGCCTCCCGCTACACCAGTCACGACGAGCTCAAGTACTCGCTGCGCTCGCTGGAGATGTACGCGCCGTTCGTCCGGAACGTCTACATCGTCACGGACGGGCAGACCCCGCCGTGGCTGGACACCTCCGCGGCCGGCGTGCAGGTCGTCGACCACAAGGAGATCTTCTCCGACACCAGCGTGCTGCCGGTGTTCAACTCCCACGCCATCGGCACCCAGCTCCACCACATCGACGGCCTCTCCGAGCGCTACCTCTACTTCAACGACGACGTCTTCGTCGGCCGCCCGATCACCGGGGAGCACTTCTTCCACGGCAACGGCGTGGCGAAGCTGCCGTTCTCCCCGTTCCAGTACGGCCTCGGCTCGCCGCTGGGCGACGAACCCGCGCCGAACTCCGCCGGCAAGAACGTCCGGCGGCTGCTGCTCGCGGAGCACGGACGCTTCGCCGTCAACAAGTTCATGCACACGCCGCACCCGCAGATCCGCGCCGTGATGCGCGAGATCGAGGAGCTCTTCCGCGAGGACGTCGAACGGACCAGCGCCTCCCGGTTCCGCGACGTCACCGACATCGCCATGGGCGCCAGCCTCCACCACCACCACGCCTACCTCACCGGCCGCGCGGTGCCCGGCAGCTACAAACTGCGGTACGTCGACGTGGCGCGCGAGGAATCCGCCGAGAGGCTCGCCGAGCTGCTCGAGACCCGTGGCTTCGACTTCTTCTGCCTCAACGACGTCAACACCCCGCCGGAGCGGCAGCAGGACGTCACCGAAACGCTCCACGCGTTCCTGGAGACCTACTTCCCCTTCCCCAGCCGCTTCGAGCACGAAGCCTGACGCCCGGCCCGGCGACCGGGGGACCTCTCCCATGCGGCGATGAAGCCTCCGGCGGGACGGAGAGGGGAAGCGGCGGTTCGAGCCGCCTCCCCTCTCCGTCCCCGCCCCCCCCGGCTCACTCCCCCCGGGTGTCGAACGCGACGAACCGCAGCTCCGACGTGTAGCGGTGGCCCTCGTCGTCCGTGAGCCAGGTCTGTTCCGGGGTCGGGAGCATCTCCGTGAACGTCGCCGTGGCGGAGGGGTCCTTGCGGGCCAGTCGGCGCAGGGCCTTGGCGAGGATGGTGACGTAGACCGGGCTGTCGAAGTCGACGTAGAACGGGCGTGACTCGGTCGGGGAGACGACGAACACGAAGCGGGGCAGGCCGAGGCGGGTGCGCCAGTGGCGGGCCCGCACGAAGCGCCGGGCCTCGTCCTTGTCGTCGGCGAACGCGGCCTCCACGGCGGGCAGTTGCCAGGACTCGCGGGCGATGACCATGCGGTCGACGGTGACCCGGGGTGTGTGGGCGGCCGGCGGCAGCGGCTGGAAGAGGTCCATCGACAGCGTCGTCAGGACGTGGGAGAAGACGTCGATCGCGGGGAACACCGCGCCGTCGGGCAGCCGGACGACGAGGGCGCCGTCCCGTTCCTCGACCAGGGCGTCGGCGCTGCGGACGGCGCGGGGGCGGGCCGGGTCGGCCGTGAAGTCGGTGAGGGCGACCTGGTAGTCCTCCGGGCGCACCAGCGTGTGCCGGACGCGGGCGGAGAGCCGGGAGCGGTGCTCCTTGGGGATCAGCGGCATCAGACGGGGGCCGGGGTGGTCCTGGTCGGTGAGGGCGAACAGCTCGTCCACGTCGGGGTGTTGATGGGTGAAGAGCGAGGCGCCCAAGGTGTTGGCGGCCAGGTGGAGTTCGCCGAGGACGAGGGTGAGGTCACCGCGGGCGGCGGCCTCGGGGCCGTCGGCGGCCAGCATGACGTCCGGGCTGAGGTAGCGGGCCGCCGTCCAGCCCCCGCCGCCCGCGAACTCCCGCCGCACAGACTCCTCGAGGTCGGCGACCTGCCGGGTGACCCTGCGCGCGTCGTCCGGGACCGCGAGGATCCGCTGCCAGCGCTCGGCGAACTCCCGCTGCAGCTCGCCCGCCGCCGTACGGGCGGTGCCGTGCAGCACGGGCAGGCAGGCGAACCAGAAGGAGGCCAGGTCGACCGGGTCGCCGCCGGCGGCGAGGCGGTGGTGCACCGAGCGGATCTCGGTCTCCACGACGGCGGCCAGCCGGGCGGTGAGCCAGCCCGCGCTGTCCATCAGGAGCCGCAGCGGGGACAGCGCCTCCACGACGGCCGGGCCGAGGCGCGCGGTGGCCGAGCGCCGGGTGTCGCTGTAGACGAGGGCCCGGCAGGGGGCGGTGGAGGCCGACTTCTCGCGTGTCGCGGCCGTGTCGGTGAGTTCGGTGAAGTCGCGCTCCAGTTCCTGGAGTGCGGTGAGGAGCGCGGTCTCGTCGGTGGCCGCCGCCACCTTCGCCCTGCCCTGCTCCAGGAGGTCGAGGGCGTCGAGGCCGCGTCGCCTGCGGTCCGGGTCGCCGACGGTCGACAGCCAGGCGCGCAGGGCGCGTTCGGGGTGGGTGCCGGCCGGGACCTCGAGCCGCCAGGTCACCCAGCGGCGGGCCACCAGGTCGTTCAGTGTGCCTGCCACGTCGACGCCGGGGAGGTCGGCGGCGATGTCCCGGGCCGGGCGCACACCGTCGCAGCGGGCGAGGACCGCGGCCTCGGAGTCGGACACCGCCGTCGGGCGGCGGCCGGGCACGCGCACCTCGTTCCCGTTCAGCACGACGAAGGGGACCGCTCTCGGGGCGATCCACTCCCGCAGCGCCGGGTCCGCGTCCAGCATCCTGGCCACCGCGTCGATGCCCCAACTCGCCCAGTAGACGGTGGAGTCGGCGATCAGACCGGTACCCGGGTCAATGTGGGCGCCGGATGCCGTGGCGTCCCAGCGGCCCCAGCCGACGGGGCCGAAGAAGCCGATGGTGTCGTTCTTCACGCAGAACCGCTGCCAGTAGTGCGCGACGAGTTCCTCGCGCTGGCGGGGCATGCTGCTGCGCCTGTCGGTGTCGGGGTTCCAGCGCAGGAACGGCGCGATGCCGGAACCGAGCAGCGGGCGGTTCTGCCAGGCCAGGGCCGCCTGGAAGCGGGGCCGGGCGGCGACCTCCTGGAGGACGTGCGCGGTCTCCACGGCGGCGGTGCCCAGTTCGGCGGCGAAGGCCTCCCAGTCGGGTCCGGACAGCGGCGTGTCCGGGGCGAACTTGTCGGCGGCCTCGGCGAGCCCGGGCGGGGCGAGGCGGAGCACACCGTCGGCCGGGAACCCCGGCCCGCGCAGCGCGAACTGGTTCCACAGGCGCCAGCGGCCGAGGTACGGCGCGAGGTCTTCGGACATGACGGCACTCCTTTGACGCGGACGCGTGCACGGGATCAGGGGATGTGGTCGTGGGTGGCCGCGCCGCATCGTGACGCTGCGGCTTCACCGGGATGGTGGGGTGGTGGGGGTGGTGGGTCCGGGCCGGGCCGGCGGCCCGGGTGCCCGCGCCTGTCGGACGACGTCAGGGAGGCGCGGGCACCGCGGGATCCCGCCGCACCGGCTCTCCCCTCAGCCGCGGCCGAAGTCCGCGTCGACGACCTCGGCGAGGTCGCGCGGGGTCGGGTACGCGAAGACCAGGGAGACCGGGATGTCGTCGGAGCCCAGCGCCTCCTGGAGACGGCCGGTGATCTGGAAGGCGGTCAGGGAGTCGCCGCCGGACTCGTAGAAGTCGGTGTCCGGGGTGAGGTCGGGGTGGTCGAGGACGTCGCGGAAGATGTCGACGAGCAGGTCGAGGGTGCTGACGGCGACGGCGGTGTTCTCGGTCATGGCATGTCCTTCCGGAGGGTGGTGGTTGCGGTGAGGGTGTGGAGTCGGGCGGTGGTGTTGCCGCCGGAGACGACGGCCACCGCGGCTTCGCGGCGGCGGCCGTCGCGCAGGGCTCCGGCGAGGGCGACGGCGCCGCTGGGTTCGGCGTCGACCCCGTGGCGGCGCAGGAGGGCGGCCGCGGCGAGGATCTCGGCCTCGCCGACGGCTACGAGGTCGTCGACCCGGTCGCGGATGATCGGGTAGGTGAAGTGGCCGGGCCGCTGGCCGCGCAGGCCGTCGGCGACGGTCTGGGTGGGCGGCAGCTGGACCGGGTGTCCGGCCGCCAGGGAGCGGGCGTAGCGCGGCGTGAGCGCGGGTTCGACGCCGACGACGCGGACGGGGTGTCCGGCGGCGGCGAGGCAGACGCCGGCCAGGAGGCCGCCGCCGCCGACGGGGACGTAGACCGTCTCGGTGTCGGGGGCGTCGGTGAGGAGCTCGACGCCGACCGTGCCCTGGCCCGCGATCACCAGGGGGTGGTCGGAGGAGGGGACGAGGGCGGCGCCGGTCGTCTCGGCGATCGTCCGGGCACGTTCCTCACGTTCGGCCACTCCCCCGCCGACCTGGACGATCCGTGCGCCCAGGGCGCGGATGGCGGCGGCCTTGGCGCGGGACGCGCCGGCGGCCAGGACGACGGTGAGTTCCAGGCCGAGGGTGCGGGCGATGCGGGCGAGGGCGATGCCGTGGTTGCCGGAGGAACCGGTGACGACGCGGTCGGCTCCGAGGGCGAGGACGGCGTTGGCGGCGCCGCGTGCCTTGAAGGAGCCGCCGGTCTGGAGGTGTTCGGCCTTCAGGAGCAGGCGTGGACCGCGGACCGTGGTCGCCGGACCGGACAGCAGGGGCGTGCGCACGGTGTGCGGCGCGATGCGGGCGGCGGCGACGGCGAGGTCGGGGTCGGCGGGCCCGTGGACGCGGAGCGTGGGGTGTGGGACGCCGGCGAGGGTGGCCGGGCGGCCCGTGGCCGTCGGGCGGCCCGTCGTCGGGCGGCCGGTCGTGGTCGGTGTGCTCATGCGGTGCTCCCTGCGACCAGGCGGCCACGGTCCGCCTTGCCCCCACGGGTGGTGGGCAGGACGGTGTGGCGCAGGAAGCGGCGCGGCATCAGGTGCGGGGGCAGGGTGCGGGCCAGGTGGCTGCGCAGAGCGGCGTCCGGCATCGTGTGGTCGCCGGTGACATGGGCGGCCAGGTACACGCGGCCCCGGTCGTCGGTGTGCGGGGTGACGACGGCTCCGCTCACTGCGGGGTGGGTGAGCAGCGCGCCCTCCACCTCGGCGGGGTCCACACGGTAGCCGCGGATCTTGATCTGGCGGTCGACGCGGCCTTCGTAGCGCAGCCCCTGCGGGGTCCACCGGCCCAGGTCGCCGGTGCGGTACATGCGGGAACCGGGCGGACCGTAGGGGTCGGGGAGGAAGGCGGCCGCCGTGCGGGCCGGGAGCCCTCCGTACGCGCGGGCGAGGCCCGTGCCGCCGATGTAGACCTCGCCCACGGTTCCGTCGGGGACGGGGACCAGCTCGGGGCCGAGGACGCGGACGGTGGCGCCGGTCCGGGGCAGGCCGACGACGTCGTGGGCCGGGTCGGGGTCCGCCGGGACGTCGTGGCGGGTGGTCGTCATGGTGCACTCGGTCGGCCCGTACTGGTTGATCAGCCGGCCCGGGACGAGGGACCGGCCGCCCGCGGTGAGGAAGGGCCGCAGCGACTCGCCGCTGGACGCGACGAGGGTGACGCCGGCCAGCGGATCGGGCAGGTCGCGCTGTCCGGCGAGGTGGGTGAGGAAGGACGGGGTGACGCTGAGCAGGGCGGTGACGCCGTGATCGCGGACCGTGCGGACGAAATCGGCGGGGCGGAGCAGCCGCGCGCGCTCCACGAGGACGACGCGGGCCCCGGCCAGCAGGGGCGCGAACGTGTCACGGATCGAGGCGTCGTAGCCGAGCGGTGCGGTCTGCAGGGCGACGGTGTCCGGGCCGAGCCCGAAGGCGCGGGCGGTGTCCCGGAGGTAGGTGTCGAGGGCCTGGTGCTCGACGAACACGGGACTCGGCTCGCCGGTGCTGCCGGAGGTGTGGCTGACGTAGGCGAGGGCGCGGGGGTCGACGGGCGGGAACGCGGAGGTGGCGGAGGTGCCGGAGGTGCCGGTGCCCGCCTCGTCGCACGGGCCGCCGGACGCCTCGTCCCACGGGCCGCCGGACGCCGCGTCGCGGGAGCCGCCGGCGGCCGTCGCGTTCGGCGCTCCGGTACCCGCGGCGTCCAACCGGAGCGCCGGCAGGCCGAGTTCGAGGGCGTCGGCGTGGGCCGTGGTGGTCAGCAGGAGGCGGGCGCCGGCGCTGCGGACGAAGGCGGCCAGCCGGTCCCGCGGCTGGGTGACGTCCAGCGTGAGGAAGGCGGCGCCGCAGCGCAGGACGGCCGTCATGGCCGCGACCGCGTCCAGGCCGTGTTCCACGGCGACGGCGCAGACGGTCTCGGGGCGTGCCCCGTGTGCGCGCAGCAGTCGGGTCAGCTCCAGCGTCCGCCGCTCGAGTTGCCGGTAGGTGACGGGCCCGTCCGGGGTGTCCAGGGCGATCCGGTCCGGGTGCCGTGCGGCGTGTTCGGCGAGGTCGTCGGCGAGGGTGCGCATCACCGGTCCCCCTCGGCGGTGACGGTCCGGTCGACGGCGACGAAGCGGAGCTCGGAGGTGTAGCGCCGGCCGTCGGTGTCGGTGAGCCAGGCCTGTTCGGGCGTGGGGAGCATTTCGCTGACCTTGAGCCGGGCGTCCGGGTCGGTGCGGGCGAGGCGGCGGGCGGCCTTGGCGAGGATGGTGGTGTAGACGGGGCTGTCGAAGTCGACGTAGAACGGGCGGGGTTCGGTCGGGGAGACGACGAACACGAAGCGCGGAAGGTCGTGGCGGCGCTGCCAGTGGCGGGCGCGGACGAAGCGCGCGGCCTCGGTCTTCTCGTCGGCGAAGTCGAGCTCGGCGACGGGCAGTTGCCAGGTCTCGCGGGCCAGGATCATGCGGTCGACGGTGATCCGCGGGGTGTGGTCGCCCTCGGGCCGCAGGGTGAAGCGGTCCATCACGCGCTGGGTGAGGGTGTTGGCGTAGGCGTCGAGGAGGTCGTAGCGGGTGCCGTCGGGGAGCAGGACGGTCAGCCTGCCGTCGACGTCCTCCACCAGGACGTCGGCGCCGAGCGCGGTGCGCGGGCGGTACGGGTCTCCGGTCTGGTCGACCAGCGCCACGTAGTGGTCCTGGTCGCGGTCGAGGGAGGGGCGGCTGCGGGTGGACCACTTCAGCGGCAGTTCCTTGGCGAGCATGGGCAGCAGCCGGGGGCCGGGGAAGTCGCGGCCGGTCTCGGTGATCAGCTCGTCGCGGTCGGGGTGCTGGTGGACGAAGAGGGAGGCGCCCATGGTGTTGAGGGCGCTGTGCATCTCGCCCAGCACCAGTTCCACGTCCCCGCGGGCCAGCGCCGCCTCGTCCTCGGCGACGACGAGGACGTCGGGGCTGAAGTAGCGGGCCAGCGACCAGCCGTCGCCGGGCTCCTCGAACTCCTCGCGGACGCGGGCGGCGAGCTCGGCGGTGGTCAGCCGGACCCGGCGGGCGCCGGACGGGATGTCCAGCAACTTCGCCCACTTGGCGCGCAGTTCGCCCTGGACGGCGTCGATGAGGGCGCCGGCCTCGGGGTGCGGGGAGGGCAGGGTGTGCAGCCACAGGGTGGCGAGGTCGACGGGGCCCTCGGCGGCGAGACGGTCGTACACGGCGCGCAGCCGGGCGCGGATGCCGTCGGCGAAGCGGTTGGTCATCCAGCGGGCGGCGGTCAGGCACAGCTGGAGGGGTTCCAGGTGGGCGAGCAGGCCCGGCCCGGCGGTGGCGGTGGCGGCGCGGCGGGTGTCGGAGTAGACGAGTCCGCGGCAGGGGGCGGTCCGGGCGCCCTTGGCGCGCTGGGCCTCGGCGTCGGTGAGGGTGGCGAAGTCGGCTTCCAGGGCGCCGATGGCGCGGGTCAGCGCCTCGGCGTCGTCGCCCGCGTCGGCGACGGCGTCGCGCCCGCGCTCCAGGACGGCCAGCTTGGCGAGGGCGCGGTCGCGGGCCTCCTCGTCGGGGACCCGCTCCAGGATGGCGCGCAGGGCGCGGTCGGGGTGGGTGTCCGCGGGCACCTCCAGGCGCCAGTGCACCCAGCGCCGGCGGGCCAGCTCCCGCACGGCAGCGGCGGTCCCGTCCTCGGTGCGGCCGAGGGCGGCGGCGATCTCCGGCACCGGGCGGGTCCCGTCGCACAGCGCCAGGACGGCCGCCTCGTGCTCCGCCACCTGCTGCGCGGGCCGTCCGGGCACCCGCACGGTGGTGCCGGCGGTGCGGACGATGGAGACGCGGCGCGGCGGGATCCAGCGCATCAGCGCGGGGTCCTCGCCGAGCACCTTGGCCAGGGCGTCGATCGCCCAGCCGGAGAAGTACACGGCGCTCGCGGCGAGGAAGGTGTCTCCGGCGCGGGTGGAGACGGCGTCCGTCGCGGCGAGGTCCCAGCGGCCCCAGCCGACGGGGCCGAAGAAGCCGATGGTGTCGTTCTTCACGCAGAACCGCTGCCAGTAGTGCGCGACGAGTTCCTCGCGCTGGCGGGGCATGCTGCTGCGCTTGTCGGTGTCGGGGTTCCAGCGCAGGAACGGCGCGATGCCGGTGCGCAGCACGGCCGGGTTCTGCCAGGCGAGGGCCGCCTGGAAGCGGGGCCGGGCGGCGACCTCCTGGAGGTGGCGGGCGGTGTCCACGGCGGCGGCGGCCAGCTCCTCGGTGAAACCGGTCCACTCGGGGCCGGCCAACGGGGCGCCGGGCCCGAACTTGTCGGCCGCCTCGGCCAGTCCGGGCGGGGCGAGGCGCAGCACGCCGTCGGCCGGGAAGCCCGGACCGCGCAGCGCGAAGTGTTCCCACAGCCGCCAGCCTCCGCCCGGCAACAGGACAGGTGCGTGCTCGTCCGACATCGCGTGCTCCTTCCGGAAAGGGGGTGCGGGGAGGCGACCGGCCCCGGGGCGGACGGTGGTCCGCCCCGGGTTCGCCGGGTTCTCCGGCCTGGCAGCACGGTCCCGCGCGGCGGGGGCGCGCCGACAGAGAAGATCCGGCAGCAACACGTGCCGCGGGGTCGGCGTGTTCGTCCCTGACCTCGGTGCGCGGGCCCGGTGCACGCTGTCGGCGTCGGCCGTGACCTGCGGCCGGCGCCATCACCCGCGGGAGGTTCACCGTGACGCAACCCGACTTCGCGAACGGCGCGGACGCCGAGGAGGTCCGCCCGGACACCGACGAGGAGTACCTCGTGGTGCGCAACGACGAGGAGCAGTACTCGATCTGGCGGGCGGACCGTGAGCTGCCCGCGGGCTGGTACCCGGAGGGGGTGCGCGGCGGCCGGCAGGAGTGCCTGGACCACATCGACGTGATCTGGACGGACATGCGTCCGCTGAGCCTGCGCCGGCGGCTGGCCGGGGCACATGCCTGAGGGACTCCCGGGCAGGCTCCCGGGACCCTCGGCCCACGACCCGCCACCAGGGGCCCTGACGTCCCGTGTCCCGACGCCGGGAACCCCGCCGCCACGGGCCCCGACGCCGGGTGCCACGACGCCGGGTGCCGCGTCGCCGGGAGTTCTGCTGTCCGGGTCCGGTGCGCCGCCGGTGCTGCCGCAACGGCTGTGTCCGGCGGTGCTGGACCTGTCGGGGCTGCGGGACGGACCCGCCACGCAGGGCCCGCGGGCCCTGCGTGCCCCGCTGGAGCTGTATCTGGCACGGGTCGCGGAGCAGGACGAGCAGACCCTGCGGCACGCCCGCGAGGTTCTCGACGCGGAGGAGCGGGCCCGTGCCGGCGCCTTCCGGCACGACCGGGACCGCGACGCCTACGTGGTCGCCCACGCGGCGCTGCGGAACGTGCTGAGCGTCGTGACGGGGGTGCGGGCCGACGCCCTGGCGTTGACCCGTGAGCCCTGCGCGGGCTGCGGCGGGCCGCACGGGCGGCCGGTGCTGTCCGCGTCGGGGGTGCACTTCTCCCTGTCGCACAGCGGCGGCCTGGTGCTGGTGGCGCTCGCGCCGGCGCCGGTCGGGGTGGACGTGGAGGAGCTGGCCACCGTCAAGGTCATGCTCAGCGCCCAGTCCGCGCTGCACCGGGCGGAGGCGGACGAGCTGGCACGGCTCCCCGCCTACGGCAGGCCGGCCGCGTTCACCCGCGCCTGGGTGCGCAAGGAGGCCTACCTCAAGGGCCTGGGCACGGGTCTGGTGCGCAACCCCGCGCTCGACTACCTGGGCACGGGCCCGGCGCCCGCGGACCCGGCGCCGGGCTGGGAGGTGCGCGACGTCCTGGTCCCCTCCGGCTACGCGGCCGCGGTGGGACTGCGCACCTGCTGACCGCGCGCGGCGGCGCGGCGGGGAACGGTCGATCACCGTTCCCCGCCGCGCTGTCGGCGTTTCGCCGGGGCCGCGGGCGAGCGGGCGTCGTGTGCAGGCGGGAGTGGTGTCCGAGCGGGCGTCGCGCCCGAGCCGGAACGGCGCGCGGGCGTACGGGCGTTGCGTCCCGAGAGGCCCGACCCGCGCGCCGCCTTCACGAAAAACTCACGTCTTCCACCGTGGCGAGCGGAATACGATCACGCCCGTGACAGCGCCCCGACCCACCATCGTCGCCACCTCGGGCGGCTTCCGCCCCGGCCGACGTACGCGGCTGCTCTTCGACTCCCTGGTGCACCACGCGGTCGACCTCTCCGGCGCGCACGGCCGACGGCCGCGCGTCCTCCACGTGGGGACGGCGGCGGGTGACGCCGAGATGGTCACGGCACGGGTCTCGGAGGCGGCCCGGGCGGCGGGCTACGACCTCACTCCGCTCCAGCTGTTCCCCATGCCCAACGTCGAGGACGTCGAGGCCACGGTGCTCGACCAGGACGTGGTGTGGGTGGGGGGCGGTTCGGTGGCCAACCTGCTCGCCGTGTGGCGGGTCCACGGCCTGGACGCGATCATGCGGCGTGCCTGGCGGTCCGGGGTGGTGCTCGCCGGGGTGAGCGCCGGCTCCATCTGCTGGTACCAGGGCGGCACCACGGACTCCTTCGGCCCCGAACTGCGCGCCGTCACCGACGGACTGGCGCTGCTCCCCTACGGCAACGGCGTGCACTACGACTCCGACGAGGGCCGCCGCCCGCTGATCCACCGGCTGGTCGCCGACGGCACGTTCGCCGAGGCCCACTGCACCGACGACGGGGTGGGTCTGGTCTACCGCGGCACCGAACTCGTCGAGGCCGTGGCGGAGTCGCCGCGCAAGGCGGCGTACGTGGTGCGGCGGGAGGACGGCCGGGCCGTGGAGGAGCGGATCGAGCCGCGCCTGCTTCCGTCGGCGTGACCCCGGCCCCGTGCCGGCGGGGGCGGGCAGCGCGCGACGGCACGGGGCGACGGCCGGCCGGTCCCGGCACCCTCGTACCGGGGCCGCGCGTTCCCGTACCCCGCGTCATGAGCACCCCCGCACCCCTCGCACCCGCCCCGCGCCCGTCCCCCGACCGGGATCGGACCGGGTGGCAGTCGGGAGCAGACCGGGATCGGCCCGGGTTCGGACGGGGATTGGACCGGGTCCGGACGGGGATCGGCCCGGGATTGGACGGGGATCGACCCGGGATTGGATCGGGTCCGGCCCGGCATCAGACCGGGTCCGGCCCGGCATCAGACCGGGTCCGGCCCGGCATCGGACCGGGTCCGGCCCAGGATCGGACCGGGTCCGGCCCGGGGTCGGCCCCGGGTTCGCAGCGGCATCGCACCGCCCTCAGACCAGCCCCTGGCGTACCGCGCGGGCGACCGCGTGGGCGCGGTTGCGGGCCTGGAGCCGGGTCATCAGCTCGTAGATGACGTTCTTGACGGTGTGCTCGGAGCAGCCGAGGAGCAGCGCGATGTCCGCGTTGCCGTGGCCCTCGGCCATCAGCCGCAGGACGGACGTCTGCCGTGCCGTCAGGGCCGGCGGTTCCCGGCGCGTCGGACCGTCCGCACGGCAGCCGGTGCTCAGCACCCCGGACAACTCCGGGTAGGGGATGCTCGGATGGGGGTGCGCGGCCCGGTGGACGGCCCTGAGCAGGGTCTCCTCGGCCAGTTCGGCCGCGCCGATCACGACCGCTCCCGCGCGCAGGATCCGCCGCCGCGCCTCGGGGGCGACGCTGTCGCAGACGAACAGCAGCGGCCCGTGCGGGCGCGGCGCGCGCAACGCCTGGTCCGCGTCGGCGGCGACGATCACGGTGACCGTGACGCAGGAGCCGGGCTCGTCGGCGGCGGACCGGAGTCCGGCGCGTTCGGCGAGGGCGCGGACCCGTTCCGCGCCCGGCGCCGGCACGACCCGCACCACGACGGCGGGGGCGGCCGTGGCCGTGGCCGTGGCGCCGGAGGACGTCGCGGTGACGGGCGGCGCCGTCAGGGTGGCGGTCACAGCAGGCCCGCCCGGAGCGCGTAGGCGACCGCGTGGGCGCGGTTGCGCAGCCGGAAGCGCTGGGTGATGTCGTGCACGACGGTGGTCACGGTGCGGGGCGAGTAGGCGAGCCGCTGGGCGATCTCCGCCGTCTCGTGGCCGTCGGCCACCAGGCGCAGCACCGACCGTTCCCGCTCGGACAGCATGCCCTCGCTCCAGCTGCCGCCGGAGCCGCGCACGGGAGCTTCCGGCTGGTCCAGCAGTTCCTCCAGCAGGCCGGGGGGCAGGGTGCAGTCGTCGCGCGAGGCCGCCAGCACCGCGTGGGCGAGGCGGGAGGCGTCGGCCTCACGGCGCAGCAGCAGGCCCCGGGCGCCGGCGGCGAGCGCGTGCAGGACGTCCCCGGAGGCGAGGGCGCCCGCGACCAGGACGACGGCGGGGCGCTGGGGCTGGGTGCGGGTGGCGCGCACCATGTCCAACTCGGCGGGGCCGAGGCGGTCGACGGTGAGGACGGCGACCCGCGCGTCGGCGGGTTCGCACACGGTCAGTTCGGGCCGGACGAGCAGGGTCGCGCGGATGCCTGCCTCCAGCACCGGGTCGAGTGCGACCACACTGACAGGTACGGGTGCTCCCATCTGCTGCTCCTTGGAGGTTCGTGCGCCCCTTCGACTGAGCGGGCGGTCTGGCGTGGGGACTGGGGAACACCGTGCCTCCCCCATGACCGCCGGGGCATCGGTAGACGGACCCCCAGATTTGCGCGCCGGGCGCGTCCGGGCGCCCGGGTCGTGGGGGTGGGGCGGTCGTTCGGGCGGGTGCGCAGGCCCCGTGGCGCCCCGGGCGGCGGCGCCGACCGGCCCTCCGGGGGGCGGGCATGGGGAGGCGCACCCGCACGGATGCCCGTCCCGTGCCCGCACGGCCCGTCGCGCCCGCGGTCCGCACGTCACGCGCGCCCGTGGGGGATGCCCTCCCACCTGCGGTTTCCTGGCGCCGTCCGCCACGTCCCCACCCATGGGGAGGGGACGGGGAGAATATGGGGGACGGTTACCCATGTGGGGGGTGCGGAAGGTCTGCGACCTTCTTCTCGTGACCGACACCGCCAGCCTCCCGACTCCCCGGAGCACCGGACTCCCCGCCACCTGGTGGGCCCCGGCGCTGACCCTCACGGAGCGGCTCGCCGCCCCCGGGCTCCCCGGGCCGGCCGCCGCGACCGGCGCCGCCGGGCCGCTGCCCTGGACGGTCGGCGACGCCGAGGGCTTCGCCCTCCGGCTGAACCGGCTGGGTGTGGACGACGCCACGGCGGCGGCCCTGGCCGCCGAGCCCGCCGAGCGTCTGGCGGAGCGGACCGTCGAGCCCGACTGGGCGTCGTACGCGGAGGAGGTGCTGGCCGCGGCCCCCGAGGGGCTGCCGGACGTCGAAGTCGGCGGCGAGGGTCCCGACGCGTTCGCGCCGGCCGTGCGTCCTCTGGTCTCCACGGCCGCCGCCCGCCTCGCGGACCGGATGGCCGACGTCCCGGACGCCGAGGCCACCGTGTGGCGGGACGCGTTCACCCGCCGTCTGACCCACCAGCTGGTCCGGCTCGCCGCCCGCACCCTGACCCAGGAGCTGCACCGGGCCCGGCGCTCCCGGTGCCTGGCGGGCGCCGGCCCGCGCGAGCGGTTCGCCTTCTTCGTCGCGCAGGCCGGCACCCGGCGCGGACTGTCGTCCCTGTTCACCTCCTACCCGGTCCTGGCGCGGATGCTGAGCCGGACCGCGCTGGACGCGACGGAGGCCGCCGCCGAACTCGTCGCCCGCTTCCGGTCCGACCGCGCCGACCTGGTCGCCGTCCTCCTCGACGGCCGGACGCCGGGCCCGCTGGTCCGCGTGGACCTCGGCCGCGGCGACGCCCACCAGGGCAACCGGTCGGTGGCGGTCCTGCACTTCGCGGACGGCCGCCGCCTCGTCCACAAGCCCCGCCCGCTCGACCAGCACGCCCTCCTCGACGACCTGGTCTCCTGGCTCAACGCGAAGGTCCCCGGACTGGGGCTGCGCACCCCGCGCACGCTGCGCCGGGAGTCCCACGGCTGGCTGGAGTTCGTCGAGCACCGCTGGTGCTCCTCGGTCACCGAGACCGACGCCTTCTACCGCCGCCAAGGCGCCCTGCTGGCCCTGCTGTACGCGGTGGACGGCGCCGACATGCACTACGAGAACGTCATCGCCCACGGTGACCAGCCGGTCCTGGTGGACGCCGAGACGCTGCTGCACACCGGCCTCGGCCAGGCACTCACGGCGGGCGCCGACCCGGCCGCGGACGCGCTGGCCGCCTCCGTCCACCGCACCTGCCTGCTCCCGCACCTGCTCATCGGCGAGCACGGCGCGCTGGACATCTCCGCGCTCGGCCGGGACACCGACGGCACCTTCCCCAGCGAGGGCCTGCGCTGGGAGGACACCGGACTGGACACGATGCGGGCGGTGCGCGGGCTGCTGGCCAGCCCCGCCGCGCAGAACCATCCGCTGCCGCAGGGCACTTCGCTCGCCGGAGCCGACCACACGGCGGCCCTGCTGGAGGGGTTCCGCGCCGCCTACGCGGCGATCGCCGCCCACCGCGGCGAACTGCTCGCCGAGGACGGCCCGTTGACCCGATGGGGCGACCGCCCGGCCCGGCTCATCGCCCGCGCGACCCGGCTGTACGCCACCCTGCTGGAGGAGTCCACCCACCCGGCGCTGCTCGGCAACGCCCTGGCCCGGGAGGGGGTGTTCGCGGTGCTGTGGACGGAGTCCGCGCAGGACCCGGCGCGCGAGCGGCTCGCCGAGCACGAGACGGCGGCGCTGTGGCGCGGTGACGTCCCCTTCTTCACCCACCGGCCCACCGGCACGGCGGTGACCGCCGACGACGGCGCCCTGCTGCGCGGTGTCCTGCCGGTGGCGGCCGTGGCCGCGGTGCGCGACAAGATCGGCCGCATGGAGGAGGTCGACTGCCTCGACCAGGAGTGGATCATCTCGGCCACCCTCGCGGTGCGCGGGGCGGGTTCACCGCTGGGCCGGCCCCGGTCGGAGCTCACGCCGGTCCCCGTGCCGCCGGTGGCGCCGGAACCGTCCCGGCTGCTGGCCGCCGCCTGCGGGATCGCCGACGAGATCGCGGCCCGCGCGGTCCGCGGCGGCACCCGCACCAACTGGATCGGGCTGGAGCGGGTGTCGGGCGACCACTGGGCCGTCCTGCCGATGGGGGCGGGCCTGGCCCAGGGCTACTGCGGAGTCGCCCTGTTCCTCGCCCACACCGAGGCCCTCACCGGTTCGGGACGCTACGGCGCGGCGGCCCGCGAGGCGGTGCGTCCGCTGCCGGCCCTGCTCAAGGCGCTCGCCGAGGACCCCGAGCTGAGCGCGGCCGCCGGCCCCGGCGCCTACGACGGACTCGGCGGGATCGTGTACGCCCTGGTCCGGCTGGCGGCGCTCCTCGACGAGGGACTGCGGGCGTGTCTGCCGGACGCGCTCACCGCCCTGGGGCACGCGGCGGCCGCCTGCGCCGTCCCCGGTCTGGCCCAGGGGCGGGCGGGAGCCCTGGCCGCAGCGGTCGCCGCGTACGAGGCCACCGGGGATCCGGCGGCGCTGCGGCTGGCGGACCAGGTCGCGGACCTGCTGCCGGGGTCCCTGCCCGAGGACCCGGTCAGGTCCGCCGTGGCCGGTTCCGACGCCCCGTCGTCCGCCGGTTTCGCCGACGGCGCCGCCGGCATCGCCTGGGCGCTGCGGCGCCACGCGGGCCACCGGCCCGAGCGGGCCGCCCGCGCCGAGCGCGCGGCCGTCGCCCTGCTGGACTCCGGTGCGCACCACGGCGACCCGGCGGACCTCTCCTGGTCGCACGGGCTGGCCGGACGGGCCGCCACCGGACTGCCGGATCCGGTGCGCCTGCCGGACGACGCGCGCTCGTTGGAGGCCTCCGTCCGGCTCGCGGACGCTCCCGTCGGCCCCGACCTCAGCCTCGCCGAGGGCGCCCTCGGCCGGCTGGAGGCTCTGACCGTCCTGGCCGGGCGGGGCGACAGCACGGCCCGTTCGGCGCTCCGGCGGCACACCGGTCACGTCCTCGCGCTCGTCGAGGCACAGGGCCACCGCTGCGCCACCCCCGACCACGTCCCCTCCCCCGGGCTGATGACCGGCCTCGCCGGCATCGGCTACGGACTGCTCCGCCTGGCCCACCCCGGGACCGTCCCGTCGGTCCTGCTCCTGCACCACCCGGACCACTGACCCGCCCCGACCACCGCCCCACCGGCGCCGGCACCTTCGGCGCCACCCGTTCCGCCCGCACCACCCGCACCACCCGCGTCACGCGCTCGTCAGCACCACGGAACCTCCCCGCATCCGAACCCGGGCCCCCGCACGGGACCACCAGAAGGGACCACCGTCATGGACCAGCACCTCGCCGCCGCCGACTCCGCCGAGTTCACCGCCGTCGAATCCGCCGAGACCGCGCACACCGAGCAGGACGCCGTGGGCGG
Organism: Streptomyces sp. NPDC047130; assembly: GCF_040643475.1. Taxonomy (NCBI): domain Bacteria; kingdom Bacillati; phylum Actinomycetota; class Actinomycetes; order Kitasatosporales; family Streptomycetaceae; genus Streptomyces; species Streptomyces sp. NPDC047130. Next base: position 168,406 of record NZ_JBEYUK010000008.1, read on the forward strand.
CATCAGCCTCTCCGGTCGCAACCGCGCCTGCGCCCGTGCCCGTGTGCTGGCCGGCATGGTCCTCACCAGCGGCATCGTCATCACGCTGAGCAGCCTGGACACCTCGGTCTCCGCCCCCAACTGACCAGCGGCCTCGAGCTGTTCGGCGTGATGGCGCGGGCCCGCCACGGCGGGCCCGCGCCGCGGCGTCTCCGGGCGCCCGGCGAGCGGTCACCGGTCGGCCGCCGTACGGGCCCGCCCGACTCCACCCGGCTCCACCCGGCTCCCCCTCCGGCTCCACCCGGCTCCCCCTCCGGCTCCACCCGGCTCTCCCTCCCGCTCCCTCCCGCTCCCTCCGGCGCGCATGTGGTCGACCTCGACCCCGGCGCGACCTGCCCCCGACCGACCCGGCCGATTATCATCAGCGTTCATGCGTTCCCATACGCCTTCCCTGGTCGGGCGGGACCACCAACTCGCCCAGCTCGAGCGCTCCCTGGTCGACGCCAGGCAGGGCATGGGCAGCGTCGTCTTCCTGGTCGGCGAGGCCGGGGTCGGCAAGTCCCGGCTCGCGGCGGAGGCGGTGGGCCAGGCCGTGGGCTCCGGGATGCGGGTGCTGCGCGGCCGAAGCAGCACCACCGGTCCCGCCGTGCCGTTCCGGCCGCTCACCGAGGCGCTGATGTCGCTGTTCCGCGGCGGCGAGCCCATGGACGACCTCGCGCTCGGCCCCTACCGGCCGGTGCTGGGGCGGCTGATCCCGGACTGGGACACCGGGGAACGCGACAGCAGTTCCATGGTCATCCTCGGCGAGGCCGTGCTGCGGCTGCTCATCGCGGCCGGACGCGGCCAGGGTCAGTTGCTGCTCCTGGAGGACCTGCACGACGCCGACCCCGAGACGCTCGGTGTCCTGGAGTACCTGGTCGACAACCTGGCCTACACGCCCGTGCTCCTGGTGGCGACCGTGCGCACCGACATCAGCGACGCGCTGGACCTCGCGCAGTCCGCCCGCCGTCGCGGGGCCGCGACCGTGGTGGAACTGCCGCCGCTGTCCCGTCCGCAGGTGCATGAGGTGATCACCGCCCAGCTCGGCGTGGACAGCCCCGGCGACGTCCCCGCCGAGGTCCTCGACCGGCTGTGGGAGGACAGCGCGGGCAGCCCCTACCTCGTCGAGGAACTGCTCCAGTCCATGATCGGCTCGGGCGCCCTGGTACAGGGTCCCGCCGGCTGGCACGCCGTCGGCGACCTGCGCCGTGACGTTCCCTCGACGCTGGCCCGCGGCATCCTGCGCCGGATCGACCGGCTCGGCGCGCAGGGGCTGACGCTGATGTCGGCCGCCGCGGTCCTGGGCCGCCGCTTCCCGCTCTCGGTGCTCCAGCGCGTCACCGGGGTCGACGACCGGACCCTGCTCGGCCACCTCCACGCCGGCGTCGCCGCCCGCCTGGTGGTCCCCGACGAACCCGCGCCCGACTGGTACTCCTTCCGCCACTCCCCCACGCTGGAGGCCCTGTTCACGCAGATGACGCCGGGCCAGCGCGCGGAGCTGGCCCGGCGGGGCGCCCAGGCCGTGGAAGAGCTGCATCCGGCGCTGGAGGGGGACTGGTGCGCGCTGGCGGCCGGTCTGCGCTGCGAGGCCGGCGACCGGGTCGAGGCGGGACTGCTCTACGCCGACGCCGGTGGTCGCGCCCTGGCGGCGGGCGCCCTGAACTCGGCGGTGACCCTGCTCAGCCGGGCCGAGTCGCTGCTCGCCGAGGGGGGCGATCCGCAGGCGCGGGCCGCCGCCCTGGAGAACCTGCTCCCCGCGCTCGCCGAGGCCGGTGACTTCGCCCGCGCCTTCGACCTGGTCGACGACCTGCACGCGCTCGGCGGAGAGGGGCTGAGCCCGGTCCGGCTGGCGACGCTGCACGCCCGGCTGGCCAAGGTGGCGCACACGGCGGGACGGTGGAACGACGGCAACCGGCAGGTCGTCCGCGCACGCGAGGTGCTGGCGGGCACCCCCGACGAGGCCACCGCGGCGGCCGTGGACGTCACCGCCGCCTACCTCGCCCTCGACACCCCCGGCCCCGACCGGACCCAGCACGCGGAGAAGCTGGCGCGTTCCGCCGCCGACACGGCCGAGCGCCACGGCCTGCCGGCCGTCGCCTGCCAGGCCTGGGAACTGCTCGCCACGGTCGCCCGCGAACGGGACCCGCAGGAGTCGGAGGCCATGCTCCGGCAGGCGATGTACGCGGCCGAGCGGCACCGGCTGCCGTTGCAGCGCATGTACGCGGCGACCCGTATGGGCGGCAACGCCTGGCTGGCCGAGGGCGACACCGGCGGGCTGCTGTCGGCCCGTGAGGAGGCGCTGCGGCTGGGCTCGGTGAACATCGTGCACACCGTCGACGGCATCCTCGTCCTGGACGCCGTGCTGCGCGGTCAGGACCGCGCGGCGCGCGAGGCGGCCGCGGAGTGCCTGGCCGTCGTGCGCCGGCTGCGGCTGGCCCCGGCCGTGCGGTACGTGCTGATGGCGCAGGCCGCGCTGGAGGCCCACCGCGGGGACCGGCAGGCGATGGAGGCGACGCTGGCGGCGTTCACCGAGTGGGACGGCGCCGGTTCTCAGGAGGAGCCGCTCACCAGGGGCCTGGCGGGGGCGTTCTGCGCGCTGCTCGAGGAGAACCGTGGGCTGGCCCGCGAGGAGTTGGTGGCGGTGCAGGCCATGGAGGCGGACAACCCCTCCACCTACCACCTCGGCGGCACCCACGGACTGGGGCTCCTGCTGGACGTGCTCGAAGGCGACGCCGACCGGGCCCGGCACGCGGAGATCACGGCGACGGCGATGGCCCGCATGCGCTGGAACCGGCAGTTCGTCCACCTCGCCGAAGCCGTCCTGCTGGGCCGGGAGGGGGCCGGCGCGGACGCGGCGGCCACCGTGGAGCGGGCGCTGGCGGCGGCCGAGCCGTATCCGCTGGCCCAGCACCTGGGGCTGCGGCTGATCGCGGACGCCGCGCACCAGGACGGCTGGGGGGACCCGGTGGTCTGGCTGCGGCGCGCCGAACACTACTTCCACGAGCGGGACGTCGCGGCCGTCACCGGCGCCTGCCGGGCGGGGCTGCGCCGTCTGGGCGCCCCGGTGCACCAGCACCGCAGCGGCACCAGCGGCATTCCCGAGCAGCTGCGCACGCAAGGGGTGACGGTCCGGGAGTTCGACGTGTTCCGGCTGCTGGCGGAGCGGCTCAGCAACAAGGACATAGCGGATCGGCTGTTCATCTCGCCCCGGACGGCGGAGAAGCACATCGCCAGTCTGATCACCAAGACGGGGGCGGCCAACCGCGCGGACCTGTGCGCGCGGTCGGCCGCCCTGCGCTCGGGTTGAGCCGCCCCGGACGGCTCAGCGCATCTCCCGCACCGCCCGTGATCCGAGCACCGCGAGCCCGGTGACCGCCAGGACCGCGGCCACCACCCCGAACAGGGCGAGGTGTCCCGTCCCGGCCAGGGCCCCGCACAGGATCAGCGACAGGGGGGCCGCGGCGTAGCCGAGGACCATGTCGACGGAGACGACCCGGGTGAGGACGTCCTGCGGGATGTTGCGCTGGATCCAGCTCAGTCCGAACACGCCCTGGTAGCCGATGGCGAAGCCCATGGCGAGGACGGTCGCGATGACGACCGGGGTGCTTCGGGCGAGCCCGAGGACGGCCATCCCGGCGCCCAGCCAGCCGGCCAGGCCGGCGACCAGGAGGCCGACGCGGGGCCGTCCGCCGACCGCCCCGCCGACGAGGGTGCCGAGGACCGCTCCGCCGGCCAGCGCTCCGTTGAGGACGCCGAGGGTGGCCGAGCCGCCGCGCAGCACCTGGTCGGCGAGGGTGGCGAAGCCGACCGTGAAGGGGCCCGCGTAACAGAAGTTGACCGCGGTGTCGAGGGCGACGATGGTGCGCAGGCGCGGGTCGCGCAGGGTGAAGGTGACGCCCTCGCGGATGCGGGCGCCCAGGGAGGGCCCCTTCTCCTCCGGCGCGGCCTTGGGCTTGTCGGGCCGGGGGCGGGTGCGGATGCGGGCGACGCACAGTCCGCACAGGGCGAAGCAGACGGCGTCGACGAGGAAGGCGATGGGCGCCTCGGTGAGGGCGATGACGACACCGCCGACGGCGGGGCCGAGGACGGCGGCGGTGCGCGCGCCGGCGCCGAGCAGGGCGTTGGCCGGGGCGAGCAGTTCCTCGTCGACGACCGACGGCAGGATGGAGACGCGGGCGGGCTGGAAGAAGGCGTCGACGGCGCCGAAGGCGGCGGCCGCCGCGCACAGCATCCACACGGTGAGGTGCCCGGTGAGGCCGGCGATGCCGACGGCGGCCATCAGGGCGCTGCGGGTCCAGCTGGAGGCCACCATGAGGGTGCGGGTGGACCAGGTGTCGCCGAGGGTGCCGCCGACCAGGGTGAGCAGGGCGCGGGGCACGGCCTGGAAGGCCAGGACGTACCCCAGGGTGAGGGTGGAGCCGGTCAGGCTCAGGGTGATCCAGGAGAAGGCGACGACGCTGAATCCGTCGCCGAGCAGGGAGAGCGCCTGCCCCGTCCACAGCAGGCGGAAGGAACGGTGCCGGGCGGGCGCCCACAGCCGCGGGCGGTCCGCGGCGAGGGTCGTGGCCATGGGGGTGCCTCTCTTCGGGGGACGTGTGCGGTCCGGTCCGGTCAGTAGTGGACGGGCAGGGCGGTGAGGCTGCGGTTGAGCAGGGACGGCTGCCAGGAGAGCCGTGCGGGGTCGGTGAGGGCGAGGCCGGGCCGCTCGCGGACGAGCGTGCGCACGGCGCACACGGCGACGAGGCGGGCGAGCGCGGCACCGATGCAGAAGTGGGCGCCGAAGCCGAAGCCGAGGTGGGTCGCGCCGCTGCGGGTGACGTCGAAGCGGCCCGGGTCGGGGAAGCGGGCGGGGTCGCGGTTGGCGGCGGCGGTCACGAGGAAGATCCGGTCGCCCGCGCGCAGGGTGTGGCCGCCGAGTTCGAGGTCCTGGGCGGCGGTGCGGATGGACATCTTCGACGGCCCGTCCAGGCGCAGGGTCTCCTCCACGGCGCCCTGGGCCAGGTCCGGTTCGGCGCGCACGGCGGCGAGCTGGTCGGGGCGGGTGTGGAGGGCCAGCACGGTGTTGGCGATGAGGTTGCTGGTGGTCTCCCCGCCGGCGAACGCCATCTGGGTGAGCATGCCGACGAACTCCTGCTCGCTGACGGTGTCGCCGACGCGGCCCTCGGCGAGGACCTGGCTGATGAGGTCGTCGCCGGGCTCGGCGCGCCGCCGTTCGACGAGCGCGCCGAGGTAGTCCTCCAGGCTCACCAGCGCCTGGAGGGAGGCCCGGTACTCGCTCTCCTCCTGGGCGGTGCCGAGCACGAGGTCGGCGACGCGGGCGTTCCAGTACCAGAAGGAGGGGCCGTCGGTGGGCGGGATGCCGAGCCAGCGGGCGAAGACGAGGGCGGGCAGCGGTTTGGCGACGTCGGCCATGAGGTCGCCGCCGCGGCCGGGCGGGGCCTTCCGGGTGAGGACGGCCCGGGTGACCTTCTCGGTGAAGGCGCTGTAGCGGGTGACGGCGCGGGCGGCGAAGGCCTCCTGGAAGACCTGGCGCAGCCGGCGGTGCTGGGGCGGGTCGTTGAAGACCATCCAGCGGGACAGGATGGAGAAGGCGCGCTCGGCGTCCTCGCGGGCTCCCTGCGGCACGGCGTCCATCAGGGGGCGGACCCGGTCGGCGGAGACGGCGCGGTCGCGCAGGCAGCGCATGACCTCGTCGTAGCCGGTGACGAGCCAGGCGTGGTGGAGCGGGCTCCACTGCACGGGGTCGCTGTCGCGCAGGGCGTCGAGGTGGCCGTAGGGGTCGGCGACCAGGTCGGGGGCGAGGAGGTAGCGCTCGGTGGGGGCGGGGGCGAACGTGGTCATCGGGCCTCTCCGGTCTCCAGGGCGGCGAGCAGGTCGGCGATGCCGGTGACCTGGGGCTCGGCCATCATCGACATGTGGTCGCCCTCGCTGATGTGCAGGGTGAGCCCGTCGCGTGCGGTGGCCCGCCAGCGTTCGACGTAGGTGTCGAAGTCGACGTCGAGGCCGGGCATCGGGACGCCGCGGGGCAGGTCGGCGGCCTCGCTGCCGACCACGAGGTGGAGGTGGCCGGGGTAGGGGCGGACCTCGTAGGCGGCGAGTGCGGCGAGCAGGGAGTACCACACCTCGATGGGGGCGCCTTCGACGAGGGCGGCCTCGGCCGGGCTCATGCCGGCGCCGAGGAGGGTGGCGGTGAGTTCGGCGGTGGCGCGGTCGCGCTGCGGGGAGTCGGGCATCTCGCGCAGCCGGTCGCGCTGGCGCTGGGCCTCGCGCAGGTCACGGGTGACGCCTTCGAGGCGGGCGCGGGCGGCGGGGTTGGGCAGGTAGGGCTCGATGAGGACGAGCGGGGCGACGGGGTGGCCGGACTGGTGCAGCTGGGTGGCCATCTCCAGGGCGATGTTGGCGCCCATGGACCAGCCGAGCAGGGCGTGCGGGCCGGGCGCCGCGCGGTCGGTGATCTCGGCGGCGTAGTTCGCGGCGATGCCGGTCACGGTGCTGGGGTCGACGCCGCCGAGCAGTCCGCGGGCCTGGAAGGCGTGGACGGGGCGGCCGGGCGGGAGGGCGCGGGCGAGCGGCACGAACCAGGCGGCGCTGCCGCCGGTGGGGTGCACGCACCACAGGGGTTCGCCGTCGCCCTCGCGCAGCCGCACCTCGGAGGTGACGGTCCGGGGCAGTCCGGCGCCGACCGCGCGGGTGGCGTGCGCGGCGAGGCGGGCGAGGGTGGGGTGTTCGATCAGGTCGCCGACGGTGACGGGCAGTCCGCGTCCCGCGGCCATCAGGGACACGCGGACGGTGGACAGGGAGCTGCCGCCGATCCGGAAGAAGTCGTCGTGGACGCCGATGCGGGACAGGCCCAGCACCTCGCGCCAGATCTCGGCGAGGATCCGCTCGGCGGGGGTGGAGGGGGCGACGTACTCGGTCTCGTCCTGGCCGAGTTCGGCGGGCGGCAGGGGCAGCGCCCGCCGGTCGATCTTTCCGCTGCGGTTGACGGGCATCTCGTCGAGGAGGACGAAGCGGGAGGGCACCATGTAGGCGGGCAGTCCGGTGCGCAGGGCGCCGCGCAGCGTCTCGGGGGTGTGCCGGCCGGCGTCGTCGGTGACCAGGTAGGCGACGAGGGCGGGTTCCCCGCCGGGCAGGTCGGTGCGGTGCAGGACGACGGCCTGGCGGACGCCGGGCAGTTGCCGCAGGGCGTGCTCGATCTCGCCGAGTTCGATGCGGTAACCGCGCAGCTTCACCTGGGCGTCGCGGCGGCCGAGCCATTCGACGGTGCCGTCGGGCCGGTAGGCGCCGAGGTCGCCGGTGCGGACCAGCCGCTCGCCGGGACCGCCGTAGGGGTCGGGGACGTAGGTGGCGGCGGTGAGGCCGGGCCGGCCGAGGTAGCCGCGGCCGACGGCCTGTCCGCCGAGGTGGATCTCGCCGGGGACGCCGACCGGGACGGGCCGGAGGTCGTCGTCGAGGACGTGGACGCGGGTGTTGCGCATCGGGGTGCCGACGGCCGGCCGGCCCCGGCCGGGGGCGAGGTCGGTGGCGACGGACCACACGGTGGCCTCGGTGAGGCCGTAGACGTTCTGGAAGCGGCGGCCCCGCGACCAGCGGTCGGCGAGTTCGGCGGGGCAGGCCTCGCCCGCGACCTGGAGGACGCGCAGGTCGGGGAAGGTGTCCTCGCCGAGGACGGCCAGGGCGCTGGGCGGGAGCATGCCGCCGGTGATGCGGGCCTCGCGCAGGGTGCGGGCCAGGTCGGGGCCGGGGCGCAGGTCCTCGTTGGGGGCGGTGACCAGCCGGCCGCCGTTGGCGAGGGACCAGGTCAGTTCCAGGATGGAGGCGTCGAAGCCGAAGGAGGCGAACTGCAGGACGCGGTCCTCGGGGGTCGGGTCGACCAGGTCGCGCTGGCCTTCGAGCATGTTGGACAGCCCGCCGTGCGCGATGGCGACGCCCTTGGGGACGCCGGTGGAGCCGGAGGTGTAGATCAGGTAGGCGAACGTGTCGGCGTCGGGCTCCCGGCCGGGCACCGGTCCGACCGGCTCGGCGGGCACGTCCAGGTGGAGGGCGGGGCCGTCGAAGGGGACGGTGCCGTCCAGTGCCCGCTGGGTCAGCAGCACCCGCATGCCGCTGTCCTCGGCCATGAACGCCAGGCGCTCGGTGGGGTGCTGGGGGTCCAGCGGGACGAAGGCGCCGCCGGAGCGCAGCACGCCGAGCGCGGCGCGGACCCAGTCCGGCCCCCGGTCGACGCAGATGCCGACGACGCTCTCGGGTCCGACGCCGAGCAGCCGCAGGCGGCGGGCGATCTGTTCGGCCTGCTCGTGGAGTTCGGCGTAGGTGAGGGTCTGTCCGCGGTGTTCGACGGCGACCGCGTGCGGGGTGCGGGCGGCCCATCCGGCGACGTGTTCGTGGAACAGCAGCGGCGAGGAGGGCAGGTCCGGGCCCGCCGCCCAGCCGAGGACCGTCTCACGGGCGGCGCCGGTGGCGGCGGGCCGGCGGATCCGGGCGTGCGGGTCGGCGGTCATCGCCTCCAGCTGGGCGACGAAGACGTCGGCGACCTGTTCGGCGGTGGCCGGGGCCACGTACTCGGGGTCGGCGTCGAGGGTGAAGGCGTTGACACTGGCGTTGACCAGCAGCGGGAACATGGTGCGGGCGATCTCCAGGGAGTCGTCCCAGGAGTCGTGCGCCAGACGGTGGAAGTTGACGTAGTTGAAGACGGTGTCGGTCAGGTTCGGTTCGGTGGGCCGCAGTTGGGCGATGCGGACGAGCGGGACCCGGCGGTGCGGCAGCATCTCCTGTTCGGCGCCGAACACGTCCCTCAGGTAGGTCAGCCAGTCGCCGCGCGGGCGCTCCACCCCGAAGGGCACGGTGTTGAGGAACAGTCCGCGCATCCGGTCGGCGCCGGGCACCTCGGGGCGGCCGTTGGTGACCAGGCCGATGCTGTGGCCCCGCACGCTGTCGTCGCGGTCGGCGAACAGGCTCATGGTGTGGTGGAAGGCGGCCAGCAGCACGGTGCGGCGGGGCACGCCCGCCTCCTTGGCGAGGCGTCCGATGCGTGTCGCGAGGTGGGCGTAGGAGCGGCGCACCTCGTGCACCGGCGGACCGTCCGCGGCGGCCGCCTCGGTGCGCCGGCGCAGGGTGACCGGGCGCAGAGCGGCGAGCCGGTCGCGCCAGTAGGCCAGGGAGTCGTCGTCGGCGAGCGCGGCCCGCTCCAGGGCGACGTACTCGGCGAAGGCCGGAACGCTCGGGGGGCGCGGCGCGGTGCGCTGGGTGACGGCCTCGCGGTGCAGGGCCAGCAGGTCGGCGACGAGGGAGGTCAGGCTCCAGCCGTCCAGGACGACATGGCAGTCGGTGAGGACCAGGCGCAGGTCGTGGTCGGTGACGTGGTGCAGGTGGATGCGGACGAGGGGGGCGGCGGCGAGGGCGAAGCGACGGTCGAACTCGGCGTCGACGAACCGGCGCAGCCGCTCGCGCTGCTCCTCGCGGGGGAGTCCGCGCAGATCGGTGTAGCCGACGGGCAGGTGCGCCGCGCGGTGGACGAGCTGGAGGGGTTCGCGGTACCCGACGAGGTCGACGGAGGTCCGCAGGATCGGGTGGGCGGCGACGACGGCGTCGACGGCGGACTGGAACGCGGCCGCGTCGAAGCCCTCGGGGACGGTGATCTTCAGGTCGGTGACGTTGTGGTAGGCGCCGCGCCGGTGGTCGGCGAGCATCTCGTGGAGCATGCCGGCCTGGAGCATGGTGAGCGGGTAGGCGTCGGCGAGGCCGTCGGGCAGCCGGTCCCGGTCGGCGGGGTCGACGAGGGAGAAGGGGGCGACCGGCTCGGGGACGTCGGCGGCGTCGGTGACCAGCTCGGCGAGGTCGGCGAGGGTGCGGGCGCGGAAGACGTCGGCGACGGAGAAGCCGAGTCCGGCGAGCCGGCCGACGCCGACCAGGCGCAGGGCGAGGATGGAGTCGCCGCCGAGGTCGAAGAAGTTGTCGGTGCGGCCGACCCGCTCCACACTCAGGACCTGCCCGAACACCTCCGCCAGGGCCTGCTCGGTCGGCCCCTCGGGGGCGACGTGGGCGGATGCCTGGGCGGTGGTGGGGCGCAGGGCGGTCAGGGCGGCGCGGTCCACCTTGCCGTTGGCGGTCAGCGGCAGGCGTTCGTGGCGGACGAACAGGGCGGGGACCATGTACTCGGGCAGCGTCAGCCGCAGTCCCTCGCGCAGGGCGGGCGCGTCCAGGGGGCGGCCCTCGGGGGTGACGACGTGGGCGACGAGGCGGGCGGCGCCGCCCTCGCGGCGGGCCACCACGGCGGTGTCCGCGACGCCGGGCAGGGCGCGCAGGGCGGTCTCGACCTCGCCGGGCTCGATCCGGTAGCCGCGGATCTTGACCTGGTGGTCGGCGCGGCCGACGTAGGCGAGCTGTCCGTCGGGCAGGACGCGCACGAGGTCGCCGGTGCGGTACATGCGGGAGCCGGGGCCGCCGAACGGGTCGTCCAGGAAGCGTTCCGCCGTCAGCTCGGGCCGGTTGCGGTAGCCGCGGGCCACTCCCCCGCCGGCCACGTGGAGTTCGCCGACGGTGCCGTGCGGGACGAGGCGTCCCCAGGCGTCCAGGACGTAGCCGTGGGCGGCGGTGAGGGGGTGGCCGATGGGCGAGCGGACGTCGCCGTGGACGTCGTCCTCGGTGATCGTGCGGATCGTGACGTGGACGGTGGTCTCGGTGATGCCGTACATGTTGACCAGCTCCGGCCGCGGCCCGGGGGCGGTGAACCAGTCGCGGTAGTCGCGCACGTCGAAGGCGTCGCCGCCGAAGACGACCGTCCGCAGGGCGAGGTCGGTGAAGTCGGCGCCGTCCTGGGCGAGGTGGGCGCGCAGGCCCTTGAAGGCGGCCGGGGTCTGGTTGAGGACGGTGACGCCCTCCTCGCGCAGCACCCGGTGCACGGCGGCCGGGTCGCGCACCTCGTCCCCGGTGAGGACGACGACGCGTCCGCCGGTGGCGAGCGGGGCCCACAGCTCCCACACCGAGAAGTCGAAGGCGGGCGAGTGCATCAGGGTCCACACGTCGGCCGGGCCGAAGGCGAAGTGGCGGTCGGCGGCGCCCAGCAGCCAGGCCAGGTTGCCGTGGGTGACCTCGACGCCCTTGGGGCGGCCGGTCGAGCCGGAGGTGTAGATGACGTAGGCGAGGTCGTCGTGGGCGGGCAGGACGTCGGCGAACGCCATGCCCTCTCCGGCGGCGTCCTCCCCGGTGACGGCCTCTCCGGCGGTATCCTGCGCCACGGAGTCCTGCACCACGGAGTCCTGCTCGGCGGAGTCCTGCTCGGCGAACTCCCCGTCGGCGGAGCCCAGTTCCAGCAGCCGGACGGGAAGGCCCTCCACCGCGTCGCGGGTGCTCGCGTCGGTGACGATCAGCTGGATGCCGGAGTCGGTGACGGTGTACTCACGCCGCGCCCTGGGGTGCGTCGGGTCCAGCGGCAGGTAGGCGGCTCCGGCCCGCCAGACGGCCAGGAGGGCGACGGCGAGGTCGGGGGTGCGGTCGAAGCAGACACCGACCAGGTCGCCCGGGGTGACGCCGGCCGCGCGCAGCCGTCGCGCCAACGCCCGTGAACGCACGTCGAGTTCGGAATAGGTGAGGCTCCGGCCCGAGCCGGTGACGGCTCGCGCGTGGGGGGTGCGGGCGATGTGTCCGGCGAGCCGGTCCGCGGCGGTGCGCGGCGGCGCGGCGGGCGTCTCGATCCGGCGGGCGGGGCCGTCCGGACCGAGCAGGTGGGCGCGTTCGGCGGCGGTGAGCGGGTCCACGGTGCTCAGGGGCGCGTCGGGGCGGGTGCGGAACGCCTCCAGGAAGGCCACCGTGTGCCGGGCCAGCGCGGCGACGGTCTTCTCCTCGAACAGGTCGGGGCGGTAGACGAAGGCGAGTTCGGTGCGCCCGTCGCCCTCCCGCAGGTCGAGGGTGAGGTCGAACTTCGCGGTGGTGAGCCCGATGCGGTACGGCGCGCCCTCGGCCTCCCCGAGGGCGAGGGCGCCCGCCCCGGACTCGGTGTGCGTGTAGAGCACCTGCACCAGCGGGTTGCGGGCGAGATCGCGTTCGGGGCTGAGCGCCTCGACGACCTTCTCGAAGGGCAGCGACTGGTGCGTGAACGCCTCCAGGACCCGGTCGCGGGTACGGTCGAGGAGCGTGGCGGGGGTCGGGTCGTCGGCGAAGTCGCCGCGCATCACCAGGGTGTTGACGAAGAACCCGACGAGCTGTTCGGTCTCGGCCCGCTCGCGGTTGGCGACGACGGTGCCGACGGCGATGTCGTGCTGACCGCTGTGGAAGGCGAGCGCCGCCTGGAAGGCGGCGAGCACGGTCATGTAGGGCGTGGTCCCGGCGGTGCGCCCCAGGGCGGCCAGGCCGTCGGTCAGGGCGGCCGGCAGGGTGACGGTGTGCACAGCGCCGCGGCTGGAGGGCGTTTCGGGGCGCGGGTGGTCGGTGGGCAGGTCGAGCGGGGTCAGTCCGGCGAGCCGCGAGGTCCAGTGGTCCAGGGCCTCGCCCTGGTCGGCGGCGCGCTGCCAGATGGCGTAGTCGGCGTATTCCAGCGGAAGTTCGGGCAGTTCGGCGTCGCGGCCCTCGCGCCGGGCCCGGTACAGCTCGGCGAGGTCCCGCACCAGGACGTCGAGGGACCAGCCGTCGGAGACGATGTGGTGCATGGCGAGGACGAGGACGTGGTCGTCGTCGGCCGCGCGCACCAGGGTGGCGCGGAAGGCGGCTTCGCGGGCGAGGTCGAACGGGCGCAGGGCCGCGGCGTGGACGGCGGCGTCCACCTGCCGGGCGGCGGCGCCGGCCGGGAGGACGTCCGTCTCCCCGGCCGGAACCGGGTCCGACTCGTCGGCCACCGCCGCGTCGACGACGTCGAGCACCGCGCCGCCGGCCGGCAGGACGCGCTGGTACGGAACGCCCTCGTGCTCGGGGAAGACGACGCGCAGCTGCTCGTGCCGTACGACGAGGTCGGCGAGGGCGGCGCGCAGGGCCGGCACGTCCAGGGGGCCGCGCAGCCGCCAGGCGGCGGGCAGCAGGTAGGTCGCGGCGCCGGGGTCCAGGCGGTCCAGGAAGTACAGGCGCTGCTGGGCCGGGGAGAGCGGGGTCCGCTCCGGGCGGGGCCGGACGCGGACGGGGCCGTCGTCGCGGGCGGCCGATCGGCCGCGCAGCCGCTGCTCCAGCAGCCGCCGGGCGGCCGGGGAGAGGCCACCGCCTGCGGGCAGGGGGCCGGGGCGCACGTCGGACGTGGTCATGAGGGCACTCCGAATCTCAGGGTCTGGGGCAGAGCTGCGGGCGGGGGGGTGGACCGGACGGCCGTCGGGGTCCGGCCGTCCGGGGGCCGGCGGTCAGGGTCCGGCGGTCAGAGTTCGGCGGTCAGGGACAGGTCGATCTCGTCGTCGCTCATCTGCGAGATCAGCTCCAGCAGACGGCGTTCCACTTCGGCGGCGAGCCGCTCCACCGTGGGGTGTTCGAACAGGTCGCGGACCTGGAAGGGGCAGTCGAAGGCGGTCCGCAGCCGGGAGGCGACCGACACCGCGCGCAGGGAGTGGCCGCCCAGCGCGAAGAAGTCGTCGTGGACGCCGACCCGGGGCAGGTCGAGGACCTCGCACCAGATCTGGGCGACGACCGTCTCGGCCGGCGTCCGCGGCAGCACGAGGGCGGGCGCCTCGCGGACCTCGGGCTCGGGCAGCGCCTTGGCGTCCAGCTTGCCCTGGACGGTCAGGGGCAGGGCGTCGAGCAGGACGAACGCCGAGGGGACGAGGTAGTGCGGCAGCTGGGCCCGGCAGTGGGTGGCCAGGGACTCCTCCAGGAGGCCGTCCCCGGCGACGTAGCCGACCAGCGCGGGTCCGCCGTTGAGGGTGCGGACGACGACGGCCGCGCCGCGCACGCCGGGGTGGGCGCGCAGGACGGCCTCGGCCTCGCCGGGCTCGACCCGGAAGCCGCGGATCTTGACCTGGTCGTCGTTGCGGCCGATGAACTCCAGTTCCCCGGACGGCAGTCGGCGCACCACGTCACCGGTGCGGTAGGCCCGGGCACCGGGTCCGCCGTGCGGGTCCGGCACGAACCGCTCGGCCGTCAGGGCGGGCCTGCCGAGGTAGCCGCGCGCCAGCTCCGGACCGCCGACGAGGAGCTCGCCGGGGACGCCGTGCGGGGCCAGGTCGCCGCGCGCGTCGACGACGTAGGTGCGCCGGCCGCCCAGCGCCCGCCCGATCGGCACCCGGCCGTCCGGCCGGGCCCGCAGCGTGTGCGCGGTGGCGGAGATGACGGCCTCGGTGGGCCCGTAGGTGTTGACGACCGCGACGCCGGGCAGGTGGGCGAACCACCGCTCGAGCGGGTCCGCGGGCAGCGCCTCTCCCCCGGTCACCAGCAGCCGCAGGGTGCGCAGGCGGGGCGCCAGCGTGTCCAGGCGGGCGACGACCTCGGCCCAGTAGGACGGGGTGAGTTCCATGACGGTGATCCCGGCCTCGGCGACGCGCTCGGCCAGTTCCTCCGGGGCCCAGATCTCGTCGGGCCGTACGTGCACGCTCGCGCCGGTGCTCAGCGCGGGCAGCATCTGTTCGAGCGAGGCGTCGAACGAGGTCGAGGCGAAGGTGAGGACCCGGTCCCGGTCGGTCAGCGCGAACAGCTCGCGGGCGGCGGCGACATGGGCGTCCAGGGCGTGGTGCGCGACGCCGACGGCCTTGGGCGTGCCGGTGGAGCCCGAGGTGAAGATGACGTAGGCGAGGTCGTCGGGCCGGGGGGCGTGGCGCGGGCCGTCGGTGCGGGGCGGCGCGTCGTCGAGGTCGACGAGGCGCGCGTCCAGGGCGTCCACGGTGGCGCGGGTGGCCGCGTCGCACAGGACGTGCCGCACCCCGGCCTCCCGGAGCATGTACTCCAGCCGCCGGGCCGGCAGGTGGGGGTCGAGCGGGACGTACACGCCGCCGGCCCGCCAGACGGCGAGCATGGCGGCGACGGCTCCGGCACCCCGGCTCACGCACACGCCGACCGGATCCGCCGGGGAGACGCCCGCGGCCTCGAGCGCTGCCGCAATCCCGCCGCTGCGGGCGTCGAGCGCGGCGTAGGTGAGGGTGGTCCCCTCGCAGGCGACGGCCGTGGCCTCCGGCCGTCCCGCCACCGCGAGGGGCGGCGCCGGCGGGGCGTCGTGGCCCGCGGCGGCGAGCAGGTCGCGGCGCTCCTCCGGCGAGAGCAGGGGCGCTTCGTCGACGCGGGTGTCCGGGGAGTCGACGAGGGTCCGCAGGAGGCGTCCCACGTGTTCGGCGAAGCGGACGGCGGTGGCCGGTTCGAACAGGTCGGCCGCGTACTCCACGTTGAGGGCGAACCCGGCGTCCCGGACCACGAAGGTCGCGGTCAGGTCGAACTTGGCCGAGCTCCACGGCAGGGCGAGGTCGTCGGCGTCCAGGCCGGGCAGCGCGGAGCCGCCGCCCGCGGAGTCCTGGACGTCGACCATGACCTGGAAGAGCGGGTTGCGCGACAGGTCGCGTTCGGGCCGCAGCCGTTCCACGACCTTCTCGAACGGCACTTCCTGGTGGCCGAAGGCGCCGAGGACGACGTCCCGCACACGGTCGACGAGGCCGCCGAGGGTCGGCCGTCCGGACAGGTCGGTGCGCAGGACGACCGTGTTGACGAAGAAGCCGACCAGCGGCTCCAGTTCGAGCCGGTCGCGGCCGGCCACGGGGGTGCCGACGCAGATGTCTTCCTGTCCGGTCCAGCGGGCGAGCACGGCCTGCGCCGCCGCGAGCAGCACCATGAAGCGGCTGGCCCCGTGCTCCCGGGCCAGGTCGTCGACCCGGCCGACGAGGTCGTGGGGCAGGTCGATCTCGACGGCTCCTCCCCTGCCGGTGAACGCGGCGGGGCGGGGCCGGTCGGTGGGCAGGTCGAGCACGGGCGCGCCGTCGAGCGTGGCCTCCCAGTAGGCGAGCTGGGGCTCCATGGCGCCGCTGTCGGCACGGTCGCGCTGCCAGACGGCGAAGTCGCCGTACTGCACGGGCAGCGGCGGCAGCGCGGCGCCCCGGCCCCGCAGGCGGGCGTGGTAGTGCCGGGCCAGTTCGTCGAGCAGGACGTTCTTGGACCAGCCGTCGGTCACCGCGTGGTGCAGGCTGATCAGGACGACGTGGTCGTCGTCGGCGAGCTCCCACACGCCCGAGCGCAGCAGGGGCGGCCGGGCGAGGTCGAAGCGGCGGGTGGCGAAGGCCGCGGCGCGCGGGCGCAGTTCGGCCACGCGGTCGCGTCCTTCGGCGGCCTCGGGCGCCCGCTCCCAGTGCAGCGGGACGCCGACCGGCGGGCACACCTCCTGGACGGGGCGGCCGTCGCGCTCGATGAGGGCGGTGCGCAGCACCTCGTGGCGGGCGACGAGGTCGTCCAGGGCCTGCTGCCAGGCGGTGCGGTCCAGGCCGCCGCGCACGCGCCAGCAGTACCGGAGGAGGTAGGACTCGCCGGTGTCGGAGGTGCGGTCCAGGAACCACAGCCGCTCCTGGGCGAAGGACAGCGGCAGGGGCCGGTCGCGGTCGACGGGCACCACGTCGGCGGCCCCGGAGACCCGGGCGCCGGCCACGACGGGCGCGAAGCCGCGGACGGTGGGGTGTTCGAAGACGGTGCGCAGCTCGACCTCGCGGCCCAGGCGCTGGGCGATCCGGGAGACGGCCATGGTGGCGAGCAGGGAGTGTCCGCCGAGGTCGAAGAAGCTGTCGTCGAGGCCGACCCGGTCCAGGCCCAGGACGTCGGCCCAGACCTCGGCGACGATCCGCTCGGTCTCGTCGCGCGGCGCGGCGTAGGCGGGCCCGGAGGGGCCGCGGGTGTGCGCGGGGTCGGGCAGCGCGGAGCGGTCCAGCTTGCCGGAGACGCCGACGGGCAGGGCGTCCAGGACGACGAAGTCCGAGGGGACGGCGTGCTGCGGGAGGTGGCGGGCGCACCAGGCGCGCAGCGCGACGCGGTCGGGGGCCGGTCCGCCGTCCTCGGCGGGCACGACGTAGCCGATCAGGCTGAGGCCGGTGGCGCGGTCGGGGCGTGCGGCGGCCTGGGCGACCTGCGGGCAGGCCCGCAGCACCGTCTCCACCTCCTGGAGCTCGATGCGGAAGCCGCGGATCTTGACCTGGTCGTCGCGGCGCCCGAGGAACTCCAGCTCGCCGCTCGCGGTCCAGCGCACGATGTCGCCGGTCCGGTAGAGACGTCCGCCGGGCGGGCCGAACGGGTCGGGCACGAAGCGGTCGGCGGTCAGGGCGGGCATCCCGAGGTAGCCGCGCGCCACCTCGGTCCCGCCGATGAGGAGTTCGCCTCCGACGCCGACGGGCACGGGTTCGCCGTCGCCGTCGACGACGTACACGCGCCGCTCCCCCAACGGCCGGCCGATGGGCACGGTGTGCGCGGGCGGGTCGTCGGCGTCGTAGGTCGTGGCGGTGACGGTGGTCTCCGTCGGGCCGTAGGCGTTGCAGACGCGGACGTGGGGCACGGCGGCACGCCACGCGGCGAGAGTGTCGGGCGGGACGCTCTCGCCGCCGAGGACCAGCAGCCGCAGGCCGCTCAGCGCGGCGGCGAGCCGGCGGTCGAGGGAGAGGGTCAGCTCCGCCCAGTAGGTGGGCGGCACGTTGACGACGGTCAGGCCGTGCCGCTGGACGATCTCGGGGACCTGGGTGGGCAGCCACGGCTCGTCGGGGCGCATGACGACGCGCGCGCCCGTGGTGAGGGCGGGCAGGACCTGGTCGAGGGAGGCGTCGAAGGAGAACGAGGCGAAGGCCAGGACGCGGTCGGCGGCGGTGATGCCCAGGCGTTCGCGGGCGGCGGCCACGTGGGAGGCGAGGGCGGCGTGCTCGACGCCGACGGCCTTGGGGCGGCCGGTGGAGCCGGAGGTGAAGATGACGTGGGCCAGCTCCCTCGGGTGGGGCCGGCGCCGGGGGCCGTCGGCGTCGGGGGCGACGGCGCCGGTGTCGAGGAGGACGGGGGCGAGACCGCCGGCGTCGGCCGCGGTCGTCGCGTCGGTGAGGACGCAGGCGAGGCCGGCCTGGCGTGCCATGTACCGCAGGCGCTCGGCGGGGAGTTCGGGGTCGAGGGGCACGTAGGCGCAGCCGGCGCGCCAGATGCCCTCGATGGCGGCGACCGACCACGGCCCCCGGCGCAGCAGCACGCCCACGGCGCCGCCCGGTTCGACTCCGGCGTCCCGCAGGGCGGCGGCGAGTCCTCCGGTCATGGCGTCGAGTTCGGCGTAGGTGACGCTCCGGTCGCCGCAGCTCAGCGCGATCGCCTCGGGGGCGCCGGAGAAGGCGAGGTCGGGCGCCGGGCCGGCGGGGCGGTCGGGGGCGCGGTGCCAGTCGGGGCGGGGCCGGGCGAGGGCACCCGGTCGCGCGGGGAGCGCGCGGAGCAGCTCCCGCACGGGGGTGTCGGGGGCGGCAAGCACCGCCCGCACCAGGGCGGCGTACGCCTGGGCGAAGGCGCGCATGGTGGCGGCGTCGAACAGGGCGGTGGCGTACTGGAGAAGGGCGGCGATGCTGCCGTCGGCGCGCAGGGTGAGGTCGAGGAAGACGTCCAACGGCGTCTCGGACAGCGGCGGTTCGACCAGGGCGACGTCCAGGCCGGGCATCCGCACCGGCTGGATCGGCGCGTTGAGGAGGGTGAACGAGGCCTGCGCCAGGGGGTGCCGGGACAGGTCGCGGGGTCCGCCGACGGCGCCGACGACGAGGTCGAAGGGCGCCTCGGCGTGCGCGAGGTCGACGGGGACCCTGCGGCGCACCCGGTCGAGCAGTCCGGCGAAGCTGGGGGCTCCGGCGAGGTCGGTGCGCAGGACGACGGTGTTCACCAGGGGGCCGATGAGTCCGGCGGCGCCGGGCCGGGACCGTTCGGCGAGGGTGCTGCACACGGCGACGTCGTCGCGGCCGGCCCAGTGTCCGAGCAGCGCCTGGTAGGCGGTGAGCAGGAACATGTAGCGGGTGGCGCGGCGGGAGCGGGCGTAGGCGTCGACGGCGGTGACCACGTCGGCGGGCAGGTCGAACCGGACGACGTCACCGGATCCGTCCCAGGTGCGCGGCCGCGGCCGGTCGGTCGGCAGGTCCAGCGGTGCGACCCCGGACAGCCGCTCACGCCAGTACGCGAGCATCCGCTCCAGACGCGGCCCGCTCAGGCGCTCCGTCTGGGCGCGCGCGAGGTCGCTGTAGGAGACGGCGGGCGCGGCGACGGCGTCCCCCCGGTACCCGGCGGCGAGCTCCTCCAGCAGGACGCCCCAGGACCAGCCGTCGACGGCGATGTGGTGCACCTCGACGAGCAGCAGGTGCTCGTCGGGGGCGACGCGGGCGAGGACGGCGCGGACCGGGTGCTGCGCGGCGAGGTCGACGGGCCGCCCGAGGTACCGCTCGTACAGCTCCCGCGGGCCGCTGACCTCGACGCGCTCCAGGGCGACGCCGGCCGGGGCGTCGACCACCTGCACGGGTTCGCCGTCGACGGCGGTGAACCGCGAGCGCAGCACCTCGTGCCGGTCCACGATCGCCGACAGCGAGCTGTGCAGCCGCTCCACGTCCAGGGCCCCGGTGAGCCTCAGCGCCAGCGGGAGCATCGACCCACTGGAGGAACCGGCGAGCTGGTCCATGAACCACAGTCGGCGCTGGGCGAAGGATGCGGTGCGGGTGTCGACGCCGTCCAGGGCCCTCTCGGGGGCCGGTCCTGCTGTCACTGTGAGCCTCCAAGCCGTGTTTTCCAGCAGACTGCCGTCGGCGGGGCGGGGCTCCATAGGGAAGAAGAAGCAGCACCGGACGCAGACCGGGTTGCCGGAGCGGGGCCGGCGGGGTGACGGAGGGAGGCCGGACCGCCCGGAAGGCCGACACCAGCGGCTCTCGCGCTGCGCGCGACGCGGCGCCCGGTGCACCATGGACCGGAGCGAGCGCCGCGTCCCGGTGTGCGCGCCGCGAAGCCGCCGACGAGGAGAAAGGGCCCGCCATGCGACGGGAGGACCTGCCCGCCCCGGTCACCGGGGTGCTCCTCACGCACTTCCTGACCGTGCGGGACGTGGCCCGGTCGCGCGCCTTCTACGCGGACGTCCTGGGCGGCAGTGTGGTGCTGGAGGAGAACCCGTGCATCGTCCGGCTCGCCAACGGCTGGATCATCATGAACCCCGGCGGCGGGCCCACTCCCGACAAGCCCGACGTGACCCTGCGGCCCCCCGGTGATCCCCGTACCGCGTCGGCATTCCTCAACATCCGCGTGGCGGACGTGGCGGCCTGCCACCGGGACTGGAGCGCCAAGGGCGCGGAGTTCCTCACCCCGCCCCTCGACCGCAAGGCCGAGCTGCGCTGCTACCTCCGCGACCCCGACGGGTACCTGATCGAGGTCGGCCAGGCCACCGGAATGCTGGAGGGGGTCTTCGCCGACCCGCCCGCCGGAACGGCGTAACCGGGCGGGAGCAGATCCGCGCCCGTCGCGGCGAGGGCGGCAAGTTCGGCCGGGCGGCGGCCGGGCAGGGCGGCGGCCGGGCAGGGCCCGTCGAACCGGCGTGACCCCGGGGCCTGCCCCGCCCCGGTGGAAACGGTTCATCAATTGCGGGGAAACGCGAGCGCAACAGTCGCGCCCCAGGCTGTGGACGCACGTCAGCGACCAGCCCGGAGGTCACCCCCGGAACGGCTGGGGCATCGCGCGTCGACGTCGCCGCACCTGGAACGCGTGCAATCCACGGCTTCCACTCCTTCCATCGCTCCGCAGGGTCTTCCACTCGCTTCGTACCGTCCTCAGCGGCGGACAAGGAGGTTTGCATGTCCGGGTTCGACATCAGCAGGCGATCTCTCCTGACGGGCATATCCGTCCTCGGCGTCTCCGCCGCGCTCGGCGCGTGCGGCGCCAAGACCGGCGGCGACGCGTCCCCGGCCGCCGGCGCCAAGGCCGACACCTCGGGCGACACCGTCAAGGTGGGGCTGCTGAACTCGCTCTCCGGCACCATGGCCATCAGCGAGGTGACCGTCCACAACGCACTGCTGCTCGCGGTCGAGGAGATCAACGCGGACGGCGGCGTGCTCGGCAAGAAGCTCGAGCCGGTCAGCCAGGACGGCGCCTCCGACTGGCCCACCTTCGCCGAGAAGGCGCAGACCCTGATCACCGCGGACAAGGTCGTCGCCACCTTCGGCTGCTGGACCTCCGCCAGCCGCAAGGCCGTCAAGCCGGTCTTCGAGCGGCACAGGTCGCTGCTGTTCTACCCCGTGCAGTACGAGGGCATGGAGCAGTCCCCGTACATCTTCTACACCGGCGCCACCACCAACCAGCAGATCGTCCCCGCCCTCGACTACCTCAGGAAGCAGGGCCTGACCCGGCTCTACCTGGTCGGCAGCGACTACGTCTTCCCGCGCACCGCCAACAAGGAGATCAGGGCGTACGCCGAGGCCAACGGCATGGAGGTGCTCGGCGAGGACTACGCGCCGCTGGGTTCGACCGAGTTCAGCACCATCGTCAACAAGGTCAAGGACGCCGGCGCGGACGCCGTGTTCAACACCCTCAACGGTGACAGCAACGTGGCGTTCTTCAAGGAGTACAAGTCCGCCGGCCTGACGGCGAAGAGCCTTCCGGTGCTGTCGGTCTCCATCGCCGAGGAAGAGGTCAAGAGCATCGGCGTCCAGTACCTCGAAGGCCAGTTGACGGCCTGGAACTACTACCAGACCACCCCGGGGGCGGCGAACGAGAAGTTCGTCGAGGCGTACCGGGCGGCCTACGGCGAGGACAAGCCGACCAGCGACCCGATGGAAGCCGCCTACGTCTCGGTCCACCTGTGGCGGGCGATGGTGGAGAAGGCCGGGTCCTTCGACCCCGAGAAGGTGCGCGAGGCCTCCGACGGCATCACCTTCGACGCGCCCGAGGGCAAGGTCACCGTCGACGGCGCGACCCAGCACGTCCACAAGACGGCCCGGATCGGCAAGGTCGGCGCGGACGGCCTCATCGAAGAGGTCTGGAACTCCGGGAAGCCGATCAAGCCCGACCCGTACCTGAAGGGCTACGACTGGGCGGCCGGCCTCTCCTGAGCCCGGCCCCGCCGCGGCGGGAACCCGCGCACGGTCCGCACCCTCGCCCCCCCCGACCCGGAGCCGCTCCATGACGGTCGTCCTCAACCAGTCCTTCACCGGCGTCAGCATCGGCGCCGTCCTGCTGCTCATCGCCCTCGGCCTGACGCTGACCTTCGGTCAGATGGGGGTGATCAACATGGCGCACGGCGAGTTCATCATGACCGGCGCCTACACCACCTACGTGCTGCAGCAGTACGTCGGCGGCGCCGGGGTCTCCCTGCTCGTCGCACTGCCGCTGGCCTTCCTGGTCGCCGGCGCCATGGGCGCTCTCCTGGAGTGGCTGCTCGTCCGGCGCCTCTACACGCGGCCGCTGGACACCCTGCTGGTGACCTGGGGCGTCTCGCTGATGCTCCAGCAGCTCGCCCGGGACGTCTTCGGCGCCCCCAACGTCCAGACCGCCGCCCCGGACCTGCTGACCGGCAACGTCTCCGTGGCGGGCGTCACCCTCGCCAACAACCGGCTGTTCATCCTCGGCCTCGCCCTGCTGTGCGTCCTCGGCCTCACGCTGATCCTCCGGCTGACGTCCCTCGGACGCCGCATCCGGGCGGTCGTGCAGAACCGCGACCTGGCCGAGGTCTCGGGCATCGCGACCGGCCGGGTGGACCGCACGACGTTCTTCGTCGGCTCGGGCCTGGCGGGTGTGGCCGGGGTGGCGCTCACCCTGGTGGGCCCGATCGGTCCGACGATGGGCACCAACTACATCATCGACGCCTTCCTGGTGGTGGTCGTCGGTGGCATCGGCAGGCTCAAGGGCAGCGTCATCACGGCGTTCGTGCTGGGCGTGCTGCAGTCGGTGCTGGAGTACTCGACCACTGTGAGCGTCGCGAAGGTCGTCGTGCTCGTGGCGATCGTCGCCTTCCTGCAGTGGCGCCCCCAAGGTCTGTACACCCTGCGTACCAGGAGCCTGGCATGACGACGGAGACGACGCCGCCGAACGCGACGACGGTGCCGGCGGGCCCCCCGGCCCCGCCGCAATCCCCGCCCCCGGCCACCGCGGCGGCGCCCGACGCGTCACCGCTCCGGCGCCTGCGCGTGCCCGGCGCCTTCCTCCTGGGAGCGGTGCTGCTCATGGGCGCCGCCCCCCTGCTCCTCTCCGACTCGGGGCTCAACCTCCTGGCGAAGTACCTGTGTTACGCGATCGTGGCCGTCGGCGTCAGCCTCGCCTGGGGACGCGGCGGACTGCTCGTCCTCGGGCAGGGCGTCTTCTTCGGACTCGGCGGCTACGCGATGGCCATGCACCTCAAGCTCGCCGACGCCGCCACCACCGGCCAGACCCTGCCGGACTTCATGCAGCTGTACGGCACCTCCACCGCGCTGCCCTGGTGGTGGAAGCCGTTCGCCGACCCGGTCTTCGCCCTGGCGGCCACGGTGCTGCTGCCGATGGCGGTCGCCGCGCTGCTCGGCTTCCTCGTCTTCCGCCGCCGGGTCAAGGGGGCGTACTTCGCGATCCTCAGCCAGGCCCTGGCGGCCGCCCTGGCCATCTGGCTGATCGGCCAGCAGGCCACCACCGGCGGCACCAACGGCCTGACCGACATCCAGGGCTTCTTCGGCTACGACCTCAACGACCCCGTCAACCGGCGCACCGTCTACTTCCTGATCGCCGCCGCCCTGCTCCTGATGATGGCCGCCGCCCGTCAGCTGTTCGTCAGCCGCTACGGCGAACTCCTCGTCGCCGTGCGGGACTCCGAGGAGCGCGTCCGCTTCCTCGGCTACAACCCGGCCAACGTCAAACTCGTCGCGTACGTCGTCGCGGCCGGCATGGCGGGCCTGGCCGGCGCGCTCTTCGTCCCGGCCGTGGGCATCATCTCCCCGGCCCTGATCGGCATCGTGCCGTCCATCGGCTTCGTCATCGGCGCCGCCGTCGGCGGCCGGGCCTCACTGCTGGGGGCGGTGCTCGGCGCCGTCGCCGTGGCCTGGACGCAGAGCACCCTCTCCGACGCCCTGCCCGCGGCCTGGACCTACCTCCAGGGACTGCTGTTCGTCCTCGCGGTCGGGTTCCTGCCCGGCGGCCTGGCCTCGCTGCCGGCCGTCCTGCGCGGACGCCGCGGCCCGTCCCGCACCCCCGCCCCTACGACCGGAGGCACCACATGAGCGGCGAGGCACTGACCGTCCGCGATCTGCGGGTGACGTTCGACGGTTTCCCGGCCGTCGACGGGGTCGACCTGGACGTCCACCCCGGCGACCTGCGCTTCCTCATCGGCCCGAACGGCGCCGGCAAGACCACCCTGGTCGACGCGGTCACCGGACTGGTGAAGGCGACCGGGTCCGTGCGCTTCGGCGGTACGGAACTCCTCTCCAGGCCCGTGCACCGCATCTCCCGCCTCGGGATCGGCCGCACCTTCCAGACGGCCACCGTGTTCGAAGGAATGACCGTCCTGCAGAACCTGGACATCGCGGCGGGCGCCGACCGGGGCCCGCTCACCCTGCTGCGGCGCCG
This sequence comes from Streptomyces sp. NPDC047130, assembly GCF_040643475.1. Lineage (NCBI taxonomy): Bacteria > Bacillati > Actinomycetota > Actinomycetes > Kitasatosporales > Streptomycetaceae > Streptomyces > Streptomyces sp. NPDC047130. The sequence continues at coordinate 192,856 of NZ_JBEYUK010000008.1, forward strand.
CAGGGGCGTACCCCAGCAGGTGACGAGGGCCCTGGAGACCACGGGTCTGACCGCACTGCGCGACCGGCCGGCCGGCACGCTGGCCCACGGCCAGAAGCAGTGGCTGGAGATCGGCATGCTGCTGGTGCAGGACGTGAGGCTGCTGCTGCTCGACGAGCCCGTGGCGGGCATGAGCCACGAGGAGCGGGAGGCCACCGGCGAGCTCCTGCAGCGGGTCGCGGAGGAACGCACGGTGGTCGTCATCGAGCACGACATGGACTTCATGCGCTCCTTCGCCCGCAGCGTCAGCGTCCTGCACGCCGGCCGGGTCCTCAGCGAGGGCACGGTCGCCGAGGTGCAGGCCGACGCCCGGGTCCAGGAGGTCTACCTCGGGCGGGCCTCCGAGCCGGCGGCCGCACCCGGGCCCGAGCCGGCTCCGCGGCCCGTGAACCCCGCTGTTCCCGTCGCCGAGGAGGCGTGAGGCCGATGCTCGAGATCCACACCGTCCGGGCGGGCTACGACCGCACCACCGTGTTGCACGGCGTGAGCGTCGCCGTGCCGAAGGACGGCGTCGCGGCCGTCCTCGGCCACAACGGCGCCGGGAAGAGCACCCTTCTGCGGGTCGCCATGGGGCTGATCGCACCGGCCGACGGGACGGTCACCCTGGACGGCGAGGACATCACCCGCCTGGCCCCGCACCGGCGGGTCGCCCGCGGCATGGCGTACGTCCCCCAGGGCCAGCAGTGCTTCCCCCACCTCACCACGGCCGAGAACCTCCGGCTCGTCGCCGACGGCCGCCCGGACGGCAAGGCGGCCGTCGCCGAGGCCCTGGACCTGTTCCCCGCGCTGCGCGAGCTGTCCGGCCGCCGCGCCGGCCTCCTCTCGGGCGGCCAGCGCCAGCAACTCGCCATCGCCCGCGCCCTCGTCACCCGGCCGCGGGTGCTCCTGCTCGACGAGCCGACCGAGGGCATCCAGCCCTCCGTCGTCGCCGAGATCGAGGAGACGATCCTGGCGCTCCCCCGGCGCGGCGGACTGTCCGTGCTGCTGGTGGAGCAGCACGTCGGCTTCGCCATGCGCGCGGCCCACCGGTACCACGTCCTGGAGGCAGGCCGGGTGACCTCCTCCGGCGACGGCGGAACGGACGCGGAACAGGCGGTCCGGACGGCCCTCAGCGTGTGAGGCGGCCTCGCGCTGCCGCCGCCCTCACCCTGGCGCGCGGCCGCCCGGACTCGTCCGATCAGGGGACGGCAATGCGTGGCGGCTACACGATGCATGGCGCAGCGGCACGATCATGCGGTGCATGACGTCTGCATCCGCGATCGACGGAGGAACGAAATGATCTCCAAGACGAAGAAGGCGGGGCTCGGCACGGCGGTGGCGCTCGCCGCGGCGACCACGTTCACCCTGGTGGTGCCCACCGGCACCGCGTACGCCATCAACGAGGTGAGCTGCGCGGAGCAGGGGGACTTCCTGCGCATCCAGTCGCACCACAGCACGGGCCTGAGAAGCGAGGACTGCTACGCGAACGCCGGCAGGCTCGACTTCGGCGGGTGGTGGATCGACAAGATCTCCACGGGCAACAACGACGTGCGGCTCCACGACGCCAACGGCTCCGTGGTGAACATTCCGCGGCACCGGGTGGTGACCTACCCGAACCGTCCGCCCAAGATCAACGCCATCGAGATCCTGTGAGCGGAGCGCCTGTCGCCCAGGCCGGTGCTCCCCTTCACTGACCCTGCCGGACACGTCGGCCCGAGCGACAGGGTCCCCCGAGCCACCCTCGCGGCGGGCGTCCCCGGCGAGGACGTCGAGGGCGAGGCGGAGGCCGGCGCGGTCCAGATCCTCCGGGGGTCGGCGGCCGGCATCTCGGGCAGCGCCACCCTCACCGACCCCGCGACCGAGAACCACCAGGCCCACGGGCGGACCCTCGCCGCCGGTGACTTCGACGGCGACGGCTACGACGATCTCGTCGCCGGTGATCCCCACGAGGACACCGACGGCGAGACCGTCGCCGACACCGGCCATGTCGTCGTCCTGTACGGCACCCGGGGAACGGCACGCACTGTCCGGGCGTCCGGGCGGAACCGTGACAATCGCCTCCGACCAGGGCTTCCGCGCGAGCGGCCCTCCTCTGCGCACCGTGCGTATACACGGCATGTATACACACGGTGTAGAGTCCCGGTCATGTCCATCGGTCACACACTCCTGGGACTCCTGGAGTCCGGGCCGCGCCACGGTTACGACCTCAAGCGCGCCTTCGACGAGAAGTTCGGTCACGACCGGCCGCTGCACTACGGCCAGGTCTATTCGACGATGTCCCGCCTGCTCAAGAACGGCCTCGTCGTCGTCGACGGCGTCGAGGCGGGCAGCGGTCCCGAGCGGAAGCGGTACGCGATCACCGACGCCGGGGTCACCGACGTGCAGCGGTGGCTCGCCACGCCGGAGAAGCCCGAGCCGTACCTCCAGTCCACGCTGTACACGAAGGTCGTCCTCGCGCTGCTCACCCGTCGCGACGCCGGCGACGTCCTCGACACGCAGCGTTCGGAACACCTGCGCAGCATGCGCGTCCTCACCGAGCGCAAGCGCAAGGGCGACCTCGCCGACCAGCTGATCTGCGACCACGCGCTGTTCCACCTGGAGGCCGACCTGCGCTGGCTGGAGCTCACCGCGGCACGCCTCGACAAGCTCCGTGAGGCGGTGGCCCGATGACCCCTCCCACGGGTTCGCTGCTCTCGGCCGAGCGGCTCCGCAAGGCCTACGGCCCCACCCTCGCCCTCGACGGCGCGGAGTTCTCGATCCACCCGGGCGAGGTCGTCGCCGTGATGGGGCCCTCCGGGTCGGGCAAGTCGACGCTGCTGCACTGCCTCGCCGGGATCGTCACGCCCGACTCGGGGACGATCATGTACGGCGGGCGGGAGCTGTCCGCCATGAGCGACGCCGAACGCAGTGCGCTCCGGCGCTCCGACTTCGGCTTCGTGTTCCAGTTCGGGCAACTGGTGCCGGAGCTGACGTGCGTCGAGAACGTCGCCCTGCCGCTGCGGCTGAACGGCAGGCCGCGCAAGGAGGCCGAGAGCGCCGCGCTGACCTGGATGGAGCGTCTGGAGGTCGACGACCTCAGGAAGAAGCGGCCCGGTGAGGTCTCCGGCGGCCAGGGGCAGCGGGTCGCGGTGGCCCGGTCGCTGGTCACGGACCCGCGCGTGCTCTTCGCCGACGAGCCGACCGGCGCCCTGGACTCCCTCAACGGCGAGCGCGTGATGGAACTGCTCACGGACGCCGCCCGCTCCACCGACGCCGCCGTCGTGCTGGTCACCCACGAGGCACGGGTGGCCGCCTGGTCCGACCGCGAGATCGTGGTGCGGGACGGCAGGTCCAGGAACATGGAGCGCGCCGTATGAGCCTGAGCCTGTCCACGGGAGAACCGCCGCGGACCCGGCCGCCGGGACCGGCACCGGACGGACGGAGCAGGACGCGGCGCGTGGCCGCGGACCTGGCCATGGGCGTCCGCTTCGCCTTCACCGGCGGGCGCGAGGGGTGGACGCGGACGGTGCTGACGGCGGTCGGCGTCGGGCTCGGCGTGGCGCTGCTCCTGCTGACGACGGCGTTGCCCAACGCGCTCGCGGTCCGCCAGGAGCGGGAGGCCGCCCGCACCGACATCACCTACGTCGCCGAGCGCCTGCCGAAGGCCGACGACACCCTCGTGGTCGCCAACGTCGGTTCGGACTTCCGCGACGACACCGTCCGGGGCCGGGCCCTGGAACCCGAAGGGCCGCGGGCACCGCTGCCTCCGGGGGTGACGCGGTTCCCGGCGAAGGGAGAGATGGTGGTCTCCCCCGCGCTGAAGGAGCTGCTGGAGTCGGACTCCGGCGCGCTGCTGCGCGAGCGGCTGCCGGACCGGATCGTCGGCACCATCGGGGAGAGCGGGCTGATCGGCTCGGCCGAACTCGCCTTCTACCGGGGCGCCGAAGGGCTCGCGCCGCACATCGACGGCGGCCGGATCGTCCGCGTCGACGGATACGGCGACCCGAATCCGGCCTCCGAGCGGTCCGACCCGGTGCTGCTCCTGCTGATCCTGGTCGTCTTCGTGGTGCTGCTGATGCCGGTCGTGGTCTTCATCGCGGCGGCGGTGCGGTTCGGCGGGGAGCGGCGGGACCGGCGGCTGGCGGCGCTGCGGCTGGTGGGCTCCGACAGCGGCATGACCCGGCGGATCGCCGCCGGTGAGGCGCTGGCGGGCGCGACGCTGGGGCTTGTCCTCGGCGCCGGGTTCTTCATGGTCGGGCGCCGGCTCGCGGGTACCGCCGAGGTGTTCCACGTCAGCGTGTTCCCGAGCTACCTCAACCCCTCGCCGCTGCTCGCCCTGCTGGTCGCGGTGGCCGTGCCGGCGACGGCGGTGCTGGTGACGCTGTTGGCGCTGCGCGGGGTCGCCATCGAGCCGCTCGGTGTGGTGCGCGCGGGCCGGCCGCCCCGGCGGCGGCTGTGGTGGCGGCTGCTGCTGCCGCTCGCGGGGCTGGCCCTGCTCCACCCGATGATCGGCGACGGACGGGACAACGGGGACTTCAACCAGTACCAGGTGACCGGCGGTGTGGTGCTGCTCCTGGTCGGCGTGACCGCGCTGCTGCCGTGGATCGTGGAGTCGGTCGTCGCCCGGCTCGGTGGCGGCGGCGTCGCCTGGCAGCTGGCCGTGCGCCGACTGCAGATGAGCAGCGGTACGGCGGCCCGCATGGTCAACGGCATCGCGGTGGCCGTCGCCGGGGCGATCGCCCTCCAGATGCTGTTCGCGGGCGCCGAGGACGACTACACGAGGTCCACCGGGCAGGACGTGGCGTGGGCGCAGATGGAGGTGTCCCTGCCGAACGCCGTGCCGGTGGCCCCGGTGGCCGAGAGGTTGCGGGACACCGGGGGCGTGAACGAGGTGTTCGACTACTCCGAGGGCCACCTCGGTGACCGCGCCCGCGACCCGGCGGTCAGCACGACCGTGACGGTGGGCGGCTGTACCGCGCTGCGGGAGATCGCCGATCTGCCCTCGTGCGTCGACGGTGACGTGTTCGCCGTCCACGGCGCCGAGTGGGACACGGGGGTCGACGTGGCGAAGCTGGCCGCGCCGGGACGGACGCTGTACCTCGACCCGTCGTACGCGGGCAGCCCGAAGAGCCTGGAGATCCCCTGGACGGTGCCGCAGGCCCTGAAGGCGGCGAAGCCGCGTCACGGTCTGCTGGCCGGGACCGACCGGGGCGGCGTCCTGATCACGCCGAAGGCCGCGCCGGACACTCTGACGCCGGCCCTCGAGGGGCACGCCTACCTCAGGCTGGACGAGTCGGTACCGGACGTCCACGACCGGGTGCGGAACGCCGCGGCGGCCGTCGAGCCGCTGGCGGGGACCGCGACGTGGGCGGAGACGGAGCGCTCCGGCCGGTTCGACGCCATCCGCACCGGTCTGTTCGTCGGAGCGGCGTGCGTGCTGGCGTTGATCGGCGCGAGCCTGCTGGTCTCGCAGCTGGAGCAGCTGCGGGAGCGGAGGAAGCTGCTGTCGGCCCTGGTGGCCTTCGGCACCCGGCGCCGCACGCTGAGCCTGTCGGTGCTGTGGCAGACCGCGATCCCCATCGCCCTGGGCCTGCTGCTGGCCTCGGCCGTGGGTCTGACGCTGGGCACGGTGCTCCTGAGGATGACGGCCACCCCGGTCCGCGTCGACTGGACCGGTGTCCTCGCCATGACCGGCATCGGCGCCGCGGTCGTCCTGACGGTGACCCTCCTCAGCCTGCCCCCGCTGCTGCGGCTGATGCGGCCGGAGGGGCTGCGCACAGAGTAGCCCGGAGCAGGGGCCCCTCGGGGCGGGGCCCCTGCTGCGGCCTGCGCTCGTCGTGCGCACCGGCCCCGCACCGGCTTCCCGCGCGAGCCGGTGGCGTGTGCCTCCACGCGTGTGCCGTCACGCGTGTGCCGTCACGCGTGCGGCACCTCAGCGCTCCACGTCGGCGGGCGCGTCACCCCGCGTGCCGGACGGGTAGTTCTGCTCGGTCCAGATGGTCTTGCCGCCGGCGGTGTACCGGCTGCCCCACCGGTCGGCGAGCTGCGCGATGAGGAACAGGCCCCGGCCGCCCTCGTCGGACATGCGCGCACGGCGCAGGTGCGGCTGGGCCTGGCTCGGGTCGGAGACCTCGCACACCAGACGGTCGTCCCTGACCAGGCGCAGGCCGATGGGTCCGCCGGCGTGGCGGATGGCGTTGGTGACCATCTCGCTGACGATCAGCTCGGTGGTGAACGCCATGTCGTCCAACCCCCACTCGGCCAGCTTCGCGGTGGCCAGCTCCCGTGCCCGGGACGCCTGGTCGAGTTCGGCCCGGAACTCCCAGTACGCGGTCCGTTCGGGCGGGATCCGGTCGACGCGGGCGAGGAGCAGCGCGACGTCCTCCGGGCGCGGAGTGCGGTGGAGGTCGCGCAGCAGGTCCTCGGCGATGGAGGCCAAGGGTGTGTCGCCGCTCGCGGCGGCGAGGGCGCTGTCCTGCGAGCGCCTCCGCTCCGGGGCGGTTTCCTGCTCGGCACCGGCCGGTGGTCCGCTGTGCAGGACGAGGACGTCACCCGGCTGCAGCACCAGTTGCGCCGCGGCGTACGGCTCGCTCCCGTCCCCGCTGCCGAGCCGCCGTCCCGGTCGCACCACCGTTTCGGGCACGGGGCTCGCCTGCCGGCGGGCGAGGACGGGACCGGGGTTCCCCGCGGACGCCGCGTGGCATTCCCCGGTGACCGGGTCGTAGGTGATGTAGAGGCAGGTCGCGCCGCGCAGGCCCCCCGCGACCGAGGGGCCCTCGGACCGGTCGTTCTCTCCGAGGCGGGCCACCATGTCGTCGAGGTGGGTGAGGAGCTCGGCGGGCTCGAGGTCCAGATCGGCCAGGGCGTGCACGGCGGATCGCAGCCGCCCCATGGCGGCGGCCGCGTGCACGCCGTGGCCGACGACCTTGCCCGCCACGAGGGCGATCCGGGTCCCGGACAGGCGGACCACGTCGTACCAGCTGCCTCCGGTGCCCGCGGGTGTGTGGGCCGGCGCGTACACGCCGGCGGTCTCCGCGGCGGACATGCGCGCGTCCGGAGCGGGCAGCAGACTGCGCTGGAGCGTCTCGACGGTGTCGCGCTCCCGGCGGTAGCGCCGGGCGTTGTCCAGGCTCAGGGCCGCCCGGGAGGCGATCACCTCGACGAGGGGCACGTCGGCCTCGGAGTACGGCTGCCGGTCGGGGCCGCGCCACAGGCCCAGCACGCCGAAGGCGTGGCCGCGCGCGAGCAGCGGCGCGAACACGGCCGAGGCGGCCGGGGCGGGGAAGAGCGGCTGCGTCCCCTCGCGGTCGACGGGGCCGGTGTCGGCGGGGTCCGCCGCATCGGGCACCACCACGGGGGTGCCCGCGGCCAGTGCCTCGCTCTCGACGTCCCGGACCCGCCGTGTGCCGCCCGGCGGGAGGACCTCGGCCGGCCAGGGGCCGGCCGCCGTGGCGACGGCGGCACGGCGCAGGACGGTGCCCGGCTCCAGACGGGCCGCGTCACCACCCTCGAGCACCGTGTCGGACAGGTCCACGCATGCGTGGTCGGCGAAGTCGGGTACCAGGACGGAGGCCAGTTCCTCGGCGTTGCGGGTGACGTCGAGCGACTGTCCGAGGCGGTGCGCCACGTCGTGCAGCAGGGTCAGCCGCTGTCGGGCGACGAACTGCCCGGTGACGTCGGTGAACACCGCCGCCGCTCCGCTCGGCCGTCGCGACGCGTCGTGGAGGCGGAACGCCGACACCGAGACCTGACGCTCGGCGGTGGGCTCGCCCCGCCGACGCGCGGCGTGCTCGAAGTCGACCAGCGGCTCTCCGGTCCGCATGACCTCCCTCAGCCGTGCCCCGATCGCTTCGGCGTCCTCGTCCACCAGGGCGTCCGCGAGCGAGGGGCTTCCTTGGGCGGACGCGGGCAGGCCGAAGAAGGCCGGGTTGGCGAGCGGCCAGCCGTCCTCGGGGGTGGCGTCGCGGAGGATCAGGCCGACCCTGTCCTGGTCGAGCAGGGCCCTGGCCAGGTCCCGGCCCTGCCGGTGGCGCCGGGCGTGCTCGGCGGGCACGAGGAGGAACAGGAAGGGCCGCGCGTCGTCCCTGGGCAGTCGCACCAGGGACGCGAACACCTCGACGCGGTGTCCGTCCCGGTGCCGGAGCACCGCGCCGAACTCGCTCGGCCCGTCGTGACCGGCCCACTCCGTGAAACGGGGCGGGTCGACGACGAGTTCGTCGAGGGGCCGTCCGACGACCTCCTGCCGTCCACGGCCGGTCAGGTCCCGCACGGTGTCCGTGCACTGCCTCACCACGCCGTCCGCGTCCACCAGGAGAGCCACCGGTCCGCCCGGCGGAAGGTTCGTCGCCGGGGGTTGCACCGTCGGACCCACGAAGTCGCCTCACTCTCCATGTTCCATGCCTGCGAAGCGTTGCGGACTGCCGTGCCTGACCGTGGCCCGGCCGCCTGTCATGCCAGCACGGCGGGCGGGACGCGCACGCCCGGCGCGCCGAACGACACCGGGTGGCGGGTCCGGCCTGCGCCGGATGGCCGTGTGCGGTCCCCGCCCGCCGCTCCCCGGGTCGGTCACCCGGCCGGTCACCGGCCCCACGGCCGCGGGCCTTACCGCACCAGGGACCGATCCGGGTGTGCAGCGGGACGCGGATGGGCAGTGACTGCGTGTTCATGATCGACGAGGGAGAAACGTTGAGTGTCTGTGTGATCGGCGCGGGGCTGTCGGGGCTGGCTGTGGCGCATGCCCTGAAGGCCCGTGGGGTGGGGTTCGTGTGCGTGGAGAAGGCGCCCGACGTCGGCGGGATCTGGCGTCAGCCCCAGGCCGGTGAACGCGGGCCGGGGTATCTGGCGCTCCACCTCAACAGCACCAGACGGCTGACCGAGTTCAGCGGCTTCCCGATGCCGGCGTCCTACCCCCTGTACCCGCGCCACAGCGACATGGCCGCCTACCTGAGGTCCTTCGCGGAGTGGGCCGGGGTGCTGGACGACGTGGAGCTGCGGACCGAGGTGGTCTCCGTGGAGCAGGACCCGGATCGCGGCTGGACGGTGGTGAGCCGTGACGCGGACGGCGTCCTGGTCACCCGGAGGTTCGACCAGGTGATCGTCGCCTCCGGGCACCACGCGCAGCCGGTGCTGCCGGATCCGCTGCCGCCGGGGGCGGAGGACTTCCGGGGGCGGATCCTCCACTCGTTGGACTACCGCACGGGTGCCGAGTTCGCCGGCCGGAAGGTCGTGGTGGTGGGGCTGGGCGCGTCGGCGGTGGACATCGCGGCGGACCTCTCCCGGCACGCGTCGCGGACCCTGCTCTCGGTGCGCAGGGGACTGCACGTGATCCCCAAGCAGCTCTTCGGGCTGCCGGTGGACGAGATAGCCGTCGCGCCGTGGTTCTCGGCGATGCCCTTCGCCGAGCAGCGGCAGTTCGTGGAGACGGCGTTGCGGGTGGCGCGAGGGCGGATGTCGGACTACGGGCTCCCTGAACCCGATCATCCGGTCTTCTCCTCGGCGGTGACGATCTCGGACGAGATACTCAGCCGGATCCGGCACGGGATGGTCGTCCCCCGGCCGGCGGTCGCGTCCTTCGACGGGGACCGGGTGGTGTTCGCCGACGGCACCGCGGAGGAGGCGGACGCGGTGGTCTACTGCACCGGGTACCGGATGCACTTCCCGTTCCTGCCCGAGGGGTGCCCCCGGGGCCCGCGGGGAGCGGTCGAGCTCTACCGGCGGGTGGTCTCGCCGGACCGGCCCGGCCTCCACTTCGTCGGGCTGATCCGGCCGGTGGGCTCCATCACCCGCCTGGTGGAGGCCCAGGCCCGCTGGCTGGCGGAGGTGGTGTCGGGGAAGGCCGCGCTGCCGTCGGAGGAGGGCATGCGGGAGGAGATCGACGCTCACCTGACCGGCATCGACGCACGGTACGGACTGTCGGAAGGGTCCTCGGTCCAGGTGGACGTCGGCTCCTACCTGCGCGAGCTGGAGGGCCTCCTCCCGTCGCCGGAGGCAGGGGAACACCTTCCGGCCACCCGCTGACCGCCGGCACGGCTCCGTGGTGGGGAGCCGTAGGGGTGGGAGCAGCCGCGACGCTCCCGCCGACAGGCCCCCACCCCGGAAGCGGTCACGTCTTGTACCCAACTAATCCGTCCCGTAAATGTTTTGACGGATTGTTTGCAGAACCGTGCTGTTAAGATCACCGCGTTTGCGGGGCAGATGCAGGCACGCGACACGGCTTCTCCGACCCCAGGCACGGCTCCTCACCCGGCCGGTCCGCCGCCATGCCCTCACGCGGGCCAGGCCGGACCGGCCCGCGTCCACAGGACTCCGCAGGCAGGTCATCAGCCCCCCTCCCCCGAAGAAAGTCCTATGACGGAATCCATACAGAGCCCCTGGTTCTGGGCCTTTCTCGTCGTGCTCGCCCTCGCCCTGGCCACGGTCGCCGTGATCCGCGGGCAGCGCGGTCGTCTGGCGGTGCTGCACGAGGAGACCCGCAGGCTCGAGCGCCGGAACGCAGAGCTCGAGGACGACCACGCGAAGTCGCTGCAGGAAGCCCGCGAGCAGGCCGAGGAGGACACCAGGACCGTCCTGAAGTCCGCCATGCGCACCCTGCAGGGCCTGGCCGCGGAGCAGCAGCTGGTGCTGTCCCGGCTGCAGGCCAAGCACGGGGACTCGCCGATCTTCGAGGACCTCCTCGAGGTCGACCACACCAACGCCCAGTTCGGCCGCCGCGCCCTGTCCATCGCGGTCCTGTGCGACGGCTGGCTGGGCGGCCGGCGCGATCCCGCCTCGGTGTACGACGTGGTGCGCAGCGCGCAGGGACGGATCCGGCACTTCCGCCGGGTGGAGATCCTCTCCCAGGTCGACTACCGCGTGGTCGGCCGTGCGGTCGAGCCGGTCGCCCTGGCCCTGTCCGAGCTGCTCGCCAACGCGACCAGCTACTCCAGCCCGGACACCGTGGTCGAGATCAACATCAGGACCGTGCCGAAGGGCGTCTGCATCGTCGTCGACGACGCCGGTGTCGGCATGAGCGACGAGGAACGCGCCCGCGCCGAGAAGCTGCTGTCCACCGAGCGGGCCACCGGTGTGGCCGGGCTCGGCAATCCGCCCCAGTTCGGCTTCGCCGTGATCGGAGTGCTCGCCGAGAAGTTCGGCTTCGAGGTGGCGGTCGACTCGTCCTCCCCGTACGGAGGCGTCCGCGCGGTGATCCTGCTGCCGCACGACCTGCTCACCAGCATGCCGGAGAGGAGGACGCCGGCCCGCCCGGCGGCCCCTTCAACGGCCGAGCCCGTCCCGGCGGCCGGCACCCGGCCGGCGTCCGCGTCCGTCCCGGCGGCGGAGCTGGGCGCGTCGGCGCCCGCGGCCGAACCCGTCGTGGGGGCGCACGGCCTGCCCCAGCGACGCCGGAAGCGGCCGATGACGATCGTCCGGGACGACGGGGGCACCGCACCGCGGGCACCGGAGCGCTCGGACACCGAGAAGGCGGCGATCATGGGCGCCTTCCAGCGCGGTACCCGGTCCGGCCGGGCGACCCAGCCCTCCCCGGAGGGGAACACGAACGGCACACGCACGACGAGCAGTGAAGGGCACGAGGAATCGTGAACGACAACTTGTCATGGATGCTGGACAGCGCCCTGGAGATTCCCGGGGCCCTGCACGCCGTCCTGATCTCCGCCGACGGCCTGCTGATGGCCCGGACGAACGAATTCCAGCGGGACGACGCGGACCGGGTGGCCGCCGCCATGAGCGGCATGCAGTCCCTGAGCCGTTCCCTGGGCTTCTTCTGCGACGAACCGGACCAGCTGTGGCGGCAGACGGTGGTGGAGTTCAGCGGCGGATGGGTGTTCCTGATCTCCGCCGGCGAGGGCGCGTACCTGGGTGTCTCGGCGCTGCCGGACGTCGACATGCAGGACATCACCTTCCGCATGCAGCAACTGGTCGGCCGGCTCGGCAAGGAACTGACCTCGCCGGCCCGCCAGGACGTCGGCGGCAGCTCATGACCGGCCACGACCGGCAGGAGCCGGACACCCCGGAACTGGTGCGGTCCTACGTCATCACCAAGGGGCGGGCCTTACCGCAGGAGGGCCGTTTCTCGCTGGTCACCCTGGTCACGGCGGCCCCCGACCAGGGGCAGCAGGCGGCACGTCTGTCCCCCGAGGAGCGCGGCCTCCTCGAGATCTGCTCGGCCGGCTACCTGTCCGTCGCGGAACTCGCCGGCCACACCCGGCTGCCGCTGGGCGTGGTGCGCATCCTGCTGGCCTCCCTCAAGGAGGGCGGCCACGTGATCATCCGTCCGCCGGTGCGGCGGGCCGAAGCCGCCGACCGGGAACTCATCGAGGAGGTGCTCAGTGGGCTTCGCGCCAAGTTTGGATGACACGGCGTACATCCGGGACGGGGCGACCCGGACCCCGGTCAAGATCCTGGTCGTCGGTCACTTCGCGGTCGGCAAGACCACGTTCATCGGCACCATCTCGGAGATCGAGCCGCTGTCCACCGAGGAGACGATGACCCAGGTCTCCGCCTCGGTCGACGACCTCAAGGGCGTCCGGGGCAAATCCACCACCACGGTGGCCATGGACTTCGGCCGGCTCACCCTCAGCGACCGGGTGGTGCTGTACCTGTTCGGCACGCCCGGGCAGCAGCGCTTCGTGCAGCTGTGGGAGGACATGGCCCGGGGCGCGCTGGGCGCCCTGATCCTGGTCGACCCCGAGCGGCTGGCGGACTCCTTCCCGGTGATCGACCTGATCGAGCACTACGGCCTCGACTACGCCATCGCCGTCAACCGCTTCGACGGCACGCCGGGACACGAGGTGGCGGCCCTGAGGCAAGCCCTGGACCTGCTGGACGACACCCCGGTCGTCACCTGCGACGCACGCGACGAGAAGTCGTCGGCCGATGCGTTGATCACCCTCGTCCAGCACCTGCTGGACCGCAAGATCAGGAACTGATATGACCATCCACGACACCGGCGTCCCCACGCCCCCGCCGGGCTGCCCGGCCCACGGTTCGGGAGCGCCGGTCCCGCTGTACGGCCCGGAGTTCGCGTCCGATCCGGGCGCGTACTACGCCTACTTGCGGCACTTCGGTGCCGCCGCGCCGGTGGAGCTCGCCCCGGGGGTGGAGGCCACCCTGGTCACCGACCACACCTCGGCCCGGCAGCTCCTCCAGGACTCCGTCACCTTCCGGAAGGACGCCCGCCGCTGGCGGGAGTTCAACGAGGGCCACATCCCGCCGGACAGCCCGGTCGTACCGGTGCTGGCGTACCGTCCCAACTGCATGTTCAGCGACGGCTCGGAGCACCTGCGGCTGCGGCAGACGATCACGGAGAGCCTGGCCCAGGTGAAGCCGCGCCGGCTGCGGCAGACCACGGAGAAGGTGTCCGACTACCTGCTCGCCCAGTTCGGCTCCCGCGGCTCGGCCGACCTGCTCGCCGACTACGCCAAGCAGCTTCCCCTGTTCGTGTTCAACGAGCTGTTCGGCTGCCCCGCCGACATCGGCGACCGGGTCCTGTTCGGCGCCACCGGCATGTTCGACGGCGTCAACGCGGAGCGGGCGGTCGAGGTGCTGTTCGGCGCGGTGGGCGAACTGGTGGCGCTCAAGCGGTCCCGGCCGGGGGACGACGTCACCTCCTGGCTGATGCGGCACGAGGCGGCGCTCACCGACGAGGAGATGGTCCACCAGCTCGCCCTGCTCCTCGTCGCGGGCAACGAGCCGCTGCGCAACCTGATCGGCAACACGCTGCACCGAATACTCACCCACGAGGGGTACGCGCAGAAGGGCGGCCTGATCGACGAGGCGCTCGAGGACACCCTGTGGGAGAACCCTCCCATGCAGAACCTGGCAGCCCACTACCCGGCCCACGACGTCGAGTTCGCCGGCCGGAAGCTGCGCGAGGGCGATCTCGTCCTGGTCAGTTTCGCCGCCGCCAACGGCAGCCCGGCGCTGGAGTCCGCGCGCCGGGGCACCGGCAGCCGGGCCCACCTGGCGTGGAGCGCGGGTCCGCACGCCTGCCCGTCCAAGGATCCCGCCCGGCAGATCGCGATGGCCGCCGTCGAGAACCTGCTCAACCAGCTCCCCGATGTCGAACTCGCGGTCCCCGAGGACAGCCTGGTGTGGCGGCCGGGTCCGTTCAACCGCGGCCTGACCGCGCTGCCGGCCCGGTTCACGCCGCTCAAGCCGGCCCGCCCGGCCTACGAGCAGGGTTCCGGCGACCGGACATCCTCCGACCGGCCGTCGGCCGCGGCGGAACCCGCTCCGGAGCGGCGGGGCGGCGTGTGGAGCCAGTTCCTCACCTGGCTCTCCAAATGACGGACTCTGCACGAAAATGATCACTTCACTGCATGCTCCTGTTGTCCTTCGGGTAGGCAGCTCGCGAAGACAACGCGCGTAGCTGAGGAGATGTCGTGAAGCAGAGATCGGTCGTCGCCGATCCCATACCGTCGGCCTCCGTGCCGCGACCGCGGATACCCGCCTCCCGGGGCGGGTATCTTTTTGCCCGCTCGGCGTCCGGCGACACCTTCCGGCCGATGACCCGGCGGACCCCGGCGGGTCCGCCCTCGTCCCTCACCCTCGGCGAGCACACGGGGGGCCAGCTGCTGCGGCTGGCCCGGGCCATCGGCATGGACGAGGACGACGCACGGTCCTCCACGCAGGCGCTACTGTCCGCGCTCGGCCCGGTCGCCCGCCGTCCCCTGCACCTGCGGCCGCCCACCTTGTCCCACCTCTCCGACGACCACACTCCGGTGGAGTTCTCGCTCTCCTTCTCCTCCCGGGGCGCCCCCTCCCTGCGCGTCCTCCTGGAACCGGGCTTCGGCCGCGCCGACCTCGCACGCAACGGCCGGGCGGGGCTGCGCGCCGTCCGGGACATGGCCCGCCGGTGGAACTTCTCCACCGAACGCCTCGACGAGCTCGCGGACCTCTTCCTGCCCGCCGACCCGCAGGGCGCGTTCGCCCTGTGGATCGCGCTGGAGCTGCGGCCCAGCGGCGTGCCCAAGGTCAAGGTCTATCTGAATCCCGCCGCGTCCGGGCCGGAGCGGGCCGCGGCCACCGTGCGGGAGGCGCTGCGCCGGCTCGGCCACGAGGACGCCTCCGACGTCCTGCCGCCGGGCGACCGGCACCTGTTCTTCGCCCTCGACCTCGGGGACTGGGAGGAGCCCCGGGCCAAGGTCTACCTCGCCCACCACGAGTTGTCCGCCGGCGGGGCCGGAGCCCTGTCCCGGATGGACGGCGGTCCTCGGCCCGTCGGCATCCAGGCGTTCCTCCACGCCGCCACCGGAACCGACCCCGCCGGGGACGACGGGGCATGCCTCCTCCCCGGCCGACGGCCCGTGCAGACCTGCCACGCCTTCACCGACACCGCCGCCGGCCGCCCCACCGGCTTCACCCTCTACGTCCCGGTCCGCGACTACGTCCGGCACGACGGCGAGGCACTCAAGAGGGCCGTCACCGTCCTCACCCGTCACGGCATGGACCCGTCACCTCTCCGCCACGCCCTCTCCGCCCTCACCTCCCGCCAGCTGCGCGACGGCGTCGGCCTCATCGCCTACCTCGGCGTCGCCCACCAGCAGGGCAGATCCCCCCGGGTGACCGTCTACCTGTCCTCCGAGGCGTACCAGGTCCGCCCTCCCAACCCGCGCGCCTGACCGGCCGCGGCCCCCGCCCGCCGGCCGGCGCACCGCGTCGGCCGCCCCCGGCCGAAGCGGTGCGCCGGCACGCGACGCATCCGGGGACAGGTGTGTCCTGGCCTGGCCGCCGACGGAGAAGCGCGACGGCGGCGTACCCGGCCCGCGGGGACGGGAGAGTGGTTGGAGGGCAGGCCGGCGACGACGCGCATGCCGTCCTCGACGCTCCGGGCGGTGGTGAACAACTGGGGGTCCGCCCCGCCCAACAGCCAGTACACGCACGGCGCGTCCGCCGCGGTGGCGAGAATGCCGACGTCCTCGCTGACCGGCGCCTGGTGGGGGGTCCTCCGGACTCCCGGCGGGAGGGAAACGGGGGGCGGCGGACGGCACGATCGGCGCGGACCGCTGCCCGCTGCCACGGTCCGCCCGGAGGGCGCCAAGCCGCTCGCCCCCGTCCGGCAGCAGGAGAAGATCGCCGATCCGACCCGCGGGGCGAAGGATCCCGGCAGGTCGACCGCGACCCCGCGGGCCACGTCGCGACCCGTTGTCCGCTGCATTTCCCCCTGCGACACTGCTGCACAGCGCCATCAGCTCCGCCTCCGCCCGGGCGGCAACACCCCGCGAAGGAGCCCCGCATGCGCAGAAGCATCTCCGCCTTACTCACCGCGGCCATCCTGGCCGCGCTCACCCTCGTCGGCGTCGGTGCGAGCACCGCACAGGCACTGCCGAAGACGTGCGTCCCCGAGCGCTACCAGTCCTTCTACACCTTCCTCGTGACCTGCACGGGCGGAACCGGATACTTCCGGGTCTGGGTCGACTGCTGGGTCTCCGACGACAAACCGCCGATGCGGGTGTACGGCGAGTGGACGCCCACGGACTCGACATCGGCGGCCGCCTGCACGATGGGGCAGAACGGACCCGCCGTCAGAGGCGGCTGGGACGTCTCCGACATCATTCTGGCTTCGCCGCCGAAGGGCTGACTCCGGAACCGGTCTCCACCCGGGTGCGACCGCATCGGTTGCAGTTCCCCCTGAACATGACAGCGGGTGGTTGCGCTGCGGGGGCGAGAGCGCAGCGGTCCCGTGTTCGGCGCAGCCTCACCAGGGAGCCCAACCTCGCTGTGTATGCACGGGAACAGGGGGAGCTCAGCTCTGTCACGGCAATGTGCGGTGCGGTTGCGGTATCGACGGTCTATTGTGCTGGTCATGACATCTCGGGGGATGCGGTCATTAGGGCTCTTAGGTGCGGTGTGGGCGACTCTGGCCACTGCGCTCAGTTCGGTACTGCCCTGGGCGACGGGCGGGGAGGACACCCAACAGCAGCGCACCTTCCCGGGCGGCGACGGCCTGCAGTACTACGTCGAGGGCGTGATTCATCCAGTCGCGGAGCTCTACCTGACTGCGACCACCCTCGGGTGGGCGGTTATCGCGTTCCTGCTGGCGACGACGGCGGGAGTACGGGGCCGGTGGACACGCTTCACGGCTGCTGCTGCCGCGCTGCTGCCTGTCGCCCTGCTGGATGCGGCCCTGATCGAGCGAGCCCTCCAGGACGCCGCTTACAGTCAGCCCTACGAGGAGCGGCGAGGCATGATCTACGCGGCCGTGATCGCCGGAGTCGTGGCGCTGACCCTGGCGGCGGCGATCGCCCTGGTGTGCCGCGCGTACCGGATCTACCGCTGGTTCGTCGTCGGATTCCTCGTCGGACTCGGCGCGCTGCACCTCTCCGCGATCGGCGTCCTCGCAGCGACACTGGAACCTGGTGTGCGGATGACCGCCTACGCCTGGCTCCCCGGCGCCGGATATCTCCTCGCCGCAGTGTTCGCCGCGCTCGCGGCACGCGGAACCGCCGCTCTGGCCTCGACTCCGGATCCGCTTTCCACCCTGCCGCCGGCCACGGCCTCCCAGGACAGTCCGCCCCGTCAGACGGAGCCCGGGGGGCAACTGCGGACGATGGCGGTGTGCGGGTCGCTGGGCGTCTTGATGGCCGGCGTCGGGGTGCTCGTGGGCTACGCCGTGGAGGCCGACCAGACATTCCGGATACCCGACAGCCCGGGGTTCCCCACCCTGCCCGGTCTACCCACCGACGGCCCGGTGCCTGACGCGCCACCGGGGGCCCCCGAGCTGCCGAGGCTGGAGCAGGCCGCCGCAGGGGGACCGTCCCCGCTGGGCGGTGCGCGGTGACGAGCGGAACAGGAGTCGAGGCACTGCCCGTGCCGGACGGAACAGGTGTCGAAGATTTGCCCGAACAGGTGGACCACGACCACAGGATGCGACGTGTGCTCGTGATTGCCGCACTGATGTCCGCCGCGTACGGGGCAGAGATCCTCATCGACCTCGCGCGTCCCAGGACCGACGATTCGGATCCGGCGATCGGGCTGTTCTCGCCTCTGATGCCGGTACTGCCGCGCGCGGTGCTGTGGAGCGTGGTCGCCGGCTGGGCCGTAGCGCTGCTTGCCGGGGCGACCCTGGCCGTGCAACGGGTCGCGGAGAAGGACGCTACGCCGCGGCAGGTCCGTACCCGGGGTGCGCACCTGGTCGTGCTCGCCGCGCTGCTGCTGCCCTTCACTCTCTTCCCGGCCTGGACCATGGTCGACAACGCGGCCGTGCTTCTGGTGTGCGTGCCCAGCACAGCATTCGCGTTGTGGGCCGTCCACCGTATGCAGCGCTTCCGGCGGATGCCCGCCTGGCTGCTGCTCGCCACCTTCGCCTGGGGCGCGTTCGTCGCTTGCGGGTTCGGCAGCAGCATGAACATCTGGTACATGGACTACGCCCCCTACTACTTCGGAGACGCGGGGAACGTCCTGGAGATCCGGCACCAGGTCATGACCGGCGCGTTCTTCAACGCCGGCGTCTTCGAGGAACTGGGCAAGGGCGCCGGAGTCGCGATCGTGTGCATCCTGTTCCGCCGCCATGTCGACGGTGTGGTCTCCGGCATCGTCCTGGGGGCAGCAGCCGGTCTGGGCTTCAACTTCGCCGAATCCGTCGAGTACATGGGCGCCGCCGCGGCAGCACCGGAGTTCCAGTACTGGATGCGACAGTCCCTCGGACTGATGGCCGCGCACACGGCCTTCTCGGCGCTCTTCGGGGCGGGACTCGGCCTGGCCAGGCAACTGGACGATGCTCGTTCGCGGCGTTTCGCCGTCGTCTGCGGCTTCGTGGCCGCCGCCGGGGCGCACGCGACCAGTAACGTCATGTTCCGCTGGGTCGGCCAGGTCAAGCAGGACATCCCGTTGGACCCGAATATCGACACGCTCCTGCTCCAGCCCCTCGCTCTGATCGTTTTCCAGGGGCCGGTGGTGGCGTTGTACGTGATGATGCTGCGTCGCGGCATACGAGAGCAGTCGGCCGGACTCTCGCAGGCACTGGCCGCGGAAGCACAGTCGGGATACGGCGCTGTCACCGATGTGGAGGCGCCGGTCCTGCTCAGCCCGGTCCGGCGTCTCTGGCTGGCTGTCACTGTCCTGCGACGGTACGGATTGGCCGCCTACCGAAGGCTCAGGGCGCTGCACGCTGCCCAGCTCGACCTCGCCACGCACCTGTGGCACGCATCCCGCGGGCAGGCCGACCGGCGGGCTCCCGACGGACCTACCCTGCGCCTTCACATCCTCGCGCTGAAGGACGATCAGCTTCTCGAAGGTCCCCAGCAGCGATCCGCGGAGGCGCTGACGTGATCAGAACCGTCGTGACCCGAGCGGCGACCGCGCTCGCCAGTACGCTTGCATTCCTGCTCCTTCTGGCTGACAGCGCTGTGGCCTGCGGCGTCAGCTATGACAGCGCGACCCCGTCACCGGCGGGCAGCTGCGGCGCCGCCGCGGCTGTCGGTGGAGCAGCGACGATAGCCACCGGCGTCGCCATCACCGCCCTGGTCATGGCTGTGCGTGGCGTCACCAGCGGTGTGATGACTCCGTCGGAGCTCGCCACGTACGTCGACGCCCTGAAGCAACCGCAGAGCGAAGGGCCCGCCCTCGGGGAGGCGCTGCAAGAAGCGGCCGCACGAGTCGTCGAGCGCAGCGGTCAGGGACGGGTGGAGGAAGCCTCCAAGGCCGCGGAGCAAGTGGTCACCCTCATGGCGGCCCCCCGTCATGAGGCCCAACAGGTCGTGAACGACGCTCGGCAGGCCATCAGTGCGACACAGAAGTACTACACCCGTGCGAACGCCGCACTCGCCCGGGCGGGGACGCAGGCGCATGTCGCCGTCGTTCTGGACTCGGCACGTCAGGACCTTGCCGCAGCCGAGAGCAAGCTGAACGAGGGGCAGCAGTCGTTCAGGCAGGCGGAAACGGAGCATCAGAGCCTTCTCCGGGCCGCCCTCGAGGTGGCCGGCAACCCTACGGACTTTCAGTCCACCGCACAGTCGGCGGCTGACACCCTGAATGATGCTGTCCAGAAAGCGACGCAAGCAATCACCTTGGCCTCCTCTGCGCACGATCGTCTGACATTGGTGCATATCGCACTCCGGGCGGTGCAGGCGGCAGAGCAGGTGAAAAGAGGAAACTGGATAGCTGCATTCCGGGCAGCGCGTGATGCGGCCGCGCGCGCACACGAGGTCGCCTTCAGGGTCAATCAGGCAGCACAGAACCACCAAGCGGCTGGAACGCCGTCGACCGATCTCGAGCAAGCGGCCGAGGAATTGGTGAGGCACGCCAATGCGATGACGCTGCGCAGCCACAGAGTCCTGCATTCCGCCCTCGGCAAATTAGCAGCTCCGGAAATGAAGTTGGCGGCGAACGAGTTCACCCGGATCGCCGACCAGGTTTCCCACCTTCTGCCGTCGCCGACCGGCAGGCGCCAGTCCTTCAGCCTTGCACGCAGCCGCCGGGTGGCTCTTCGCACCCATGAAATGAGCTTCGAAGCTCTCCATGCCGCCGGCCGGGTCCAGCGGGCCGCTTCCGGGGCCATGGAGGCACGTCGCTTCCTCGACGCCCGGGGGCTCGCCGGCCAGGCAACGCCCAGTGGCTCCGCCCTCTCCACCGCCAGGGCCAAGGCGCTCATCTCCCCAGGGCCACCCGAGCGCCCCGAGGCGACCCGGACCAGGGTGCGCACTGTCCCAGGCCGACTGCCCATGGGGCATCGCTTCGCGTTCCAGAACAGCGTGAAGGAGCCGAACACCGACTACGTGGTCACACACGAACACCAGAACGGCGCCACCTACCAAGCCACCTATCGTACCGACGGGCTCGGGAACATCGTGGAGATCTGGACGCTGTCCGGACACAGAATTCAGCAGAGCGCCACACGGGGGAAAAGTCAACCGAATCCGGAACTGCAGGAGCCTCGCCCCAATTGCATCTACCACGTGAACGACCGCTTCACCTACATCACCGACGAAGCGGGGAGGACCGTCCTCGCCACCGGCGCTCTGGAGCGCCATGGCGCAAGTCGCCATAAGGTGGCGAAAAATGCAGAGACAGATGAGCGAAAGGGCGAGTTCTTGAAGGTGAAGTTTGTGGGAGGGCACATCTTCGCAAAAATATTCGGTGGCCCGGGCGAAAAAATAAACATTGTTGCCATGCTGGATGGCCTGAATCACGCGCGGGTGGAAAGGACGGCGTTCGAAAATTGGGGCCGTTTCGAATACGAGCTGGACAGGCGAATGAAGCGTGGCGGCGAGAAGATCTCCATGACGGTCGAGCTTCCCTACTACGACACACTCGGCAACTCCCGGGTCTCCCGCACCCCGAGCGGAATGCTCGTCACCTACCTTGTCGAGGGAGTGCGCCAGCCACCCAGGGCCTTCGTGAATCTCCCGGAAGACGGCTTCGGACGCGTCCGGCCGCACGATTGGAGGGTGATCCGGGTGGAACCGTTCCGACACTGAACTCTTTCAGCGTTGCCTCGGCTCACCTACGACGAGGCGTCGGCCAAGGCGAACCAGGCCCTCTCGGACAAGCTCGACGAGATGCGCGAAACGATGTCCGGTACCGAGATCAGGAATACGCCATGGGGTCGGCGGGCGTCGACATCCGCACCGGGGAGGTCGCGGTGGGTCTCAAGAAGACCGGAGCCGGTGACTTCTGCGCGGAAGACCTGGTGCGGGGATTATCTCGTCCGGAAGGGGGCGCGGCCGGAAAACACCATCTACAGCGCGCCCCTGAGACCTCCGGGACACCTGTGACACCGGAGGCGGTGAGCCTCCTCGAATCCGTCCTGAACGCCAGGAACACGCTTGCGCGAGCGGCGTCGGAGGACGGCAGCGTGGACGTCGCGGGGTATTGCAGGCACGAGATCCTCTCCGTGCTCCCCCACCTGCTGAGGCAGGCCGACGGCACGGACGCCGACCTCTTCCGCGAGGTCTGCTACCTGATCCCTCAACTCGCGGATTCATCCGAAGCGGTCGTCGTCTTCCTCCGGGAGTCCGTCGCGATGCTGGGCCCGGAACTGCACCAGGTGGCCACCGACGCGCTGGAGGAGGCCGAAGAGGTGATGGAGGGGGCGCATGCTGCCCGTCCACCGTGATCCCTACGAAGCTCCACAGGACGACTCGCGAGCTGCTGTCCGTCCCCGGAGTGCTGCTCCGCCGCGGGCACCGCCAAGGACGCGGAGTTGCTCGTGCTCCGCCACGACACTGTGCTGCCGCGCCGTCAGATCACCGGTGCGGTCCGCTACGAGTCCGCAGACCGGTTCTGGCTGGCTTCGCTCTCCAGCCTGATGCCGTGGCGCCGCTGGCGCGACGTCTTCCCGGTCGCCCCCGGGACCCTACTGGCGTGGCACCGCGGGTTAATCGCCGCACCTGGACTACAGCGCTCAGCACGCCCGCACGGGACGACCGCCACCAAGACAGCGTTCAAGAAGCTGATCCTCCAGCTCACTCGCGAGAACGCACAGTGAGGTCACCGGCGTATCCCCGAACTCCCGCAGCGCTGCTGCCTTGTGGACGTTGAGGTTGTCCCAGACGAGGACGATCGGTCCGCCGAGCCGGGTGTGGGCTGCGATGAGCAGGTCGCAGTAGTCGCGCCAGGAGAAGCTCTTGCGTCCGTCGCGGTTGCCGTCGTCGCGGCGGGGCCGGTAGATCAGTCGCAATCTCTGGCCGGGTATGTAGCAGGTCAGCGCGGCGATGGAGATGCGTCTGCGGGAGCGGCCGCGGACGCGCACCACCGGGGTGCGGCCTCGCCGGGACCGCGTTTTCGCGTGCGGCGGCGTCATGGAGAAGCCGGCTTCGTCTTCGAAGACGAGCCAGGCTCCACGGGCCGCCGCGAGTCTTCCGCGCAGGGCCAGACCTCCTTGGCCCAGACTGCGACGGCCTCGTCGTCCCGCTCCAGGGCCCGGGGGCGGGGACCTGGCACGACCAACCGTTGCGGACCAGGAGCTTGCGCACGCCCTGGACGGTGTAGGCCACGTGGAAGCGCCGACCGATCACCGTCTTGATCCGGCCCAGTGTCCAGCGCTGGTCCTCCCAGCCACGGGCGGCCGGCCCTTTGGCGACTTCGCACAGAGCGGCAGCCGGTCAGCCGAACGCGACCTTACGAGTTCAGCCTCAGTAGTCGCCCGCCAACGATCCGCTCGTGGCCGCTCAAGGACAGCTCGTACACAGCTGACTGCGGCGCCTCGTGATCACCCGGACGTGGCGTCCTTCCCTGCAGCCGCGCAGCGCTGACGAGCCGTCGCTGGCCTTGTCAACGAGCACGAGCGAACAGTCCGACCGCTCACAGACGTCGCAGGTCAATACCAGTGAAGCCGTCGCGAAGCACTACGGGGTACCCGGTGACCGTCGCACCATGGCCGTGAAGTCCGGAGTAGCAGTCAGGAGCGAATCTTCCGTCGGGCCGACATGACGAAGATTTCCAGAATCGATCCACATCTCATACCCACGGCCCCGAATGCGATGAGTGGCATTTCGCCGCCAGCGGGTTGCTGGGCCAGCGGAGAGGTGTCCTGGCCCAGGAATTCACTAATCTTACTGCGATGCTCTTGCCTGCTACCCGTAGGTGCGGATTTCGGCGTTGTTGCAACCCGCAACGGCTCCACGCCAACCGCAGTGCGTACGCTATGGCTCCCGTTTCTGCTGCAGCGGCGATCCCGGACGTGCACCCGATTGCGGCTCCCATCCGGTCAGTGGAGTCGTCCAGGAAACCGGCAAAGTCGTTGAGGAAGGAGCGTCCGGCGGGGTCGATGTTGTTGATGGGATCGTCCCCGGCGTAGGCATAGCGGTTTCCCTGCGCCGGTCGGCAAGGAAGCTCATGGCGTCTCGCACCGCTCGACGACCCCGACGTCATACCTCTTCCCACGCCCCGGATCCAGCGCAAACAGACCGTCGGCGGCCTCGTCAACGAGTACCGCCAGGCGGGCTTGCCACTCGATAACACTCCTGGCCAAGCCATGTGCAGTTGTTCTGAACCAGTACGCGCCATCACCGTGCCGCCGTCAGCCACCCCTAAGTGGTCCGCGCCACCGCTTCCTCACCTTGGACACGCACGTGGGCACCGTCCCCGTTCCCTCACCGACACTGCGCCGCACAGCGGCTTCGTGTGCGGCGCCGCCCGCCTCCCACTGACCGGGACACCCGCCGCCCGGCACCTCCACCCGGGCTACCGTCCAGGAATCGATCACGTCTCCCGTGGCCGCCCGCACCCGGCGGCCGTCCCGGAAACCGTCGGTCAACGAAGTCGAAACAAGGGCAGGGATGATGACGGAGCTGAGCCACGACTCCACACTGCGCGAACTCCCCACCGAGCACGGCGTTCTGCGCTACCACGAGGCCGGCGACGGCCCGCCCTTGCTGCTGCTGCACGGATCGGGACCAGGAGTGACCGGCTGGCGCAACTTCCGAGGCAACCTGGGAACGTTCGCAGAACACTTCCGTTGTCTGGTGCTGGAGTTCCCGGGGTTCGGGGTCAGCGACCCGGTCGACGGCCACCCCATGGTGACCGCGGCCTCGGCAGTGACCCGGTTCCTCGACGGGCTCGGGCTGCGGCAGGTCGATGTCATCGGCAACTCCATGGGCGGCATCATCGGCGCCCGGTTCGCGCTGGAGCAGCCGGACCGGGTCCGGCGCCTGGTGACGATCGGCGGCGTCGGCCCCAACGTGTTCAGTCCGGGGCCGGGCGAAGGCATCAAGCTGCTCACCGAGTTCACCGACAACCCCTCCCCCGAGGCCCTGGTGCGCTGGCTGCACTCCATGGTGTACGACCCGTCGCTGGTGACCGAGGATCTCGTCGAGGAGCGCTGGGCCCAGGCGACGGATCCCGAGACGCTCGCCGCCGCCCGCCGGATGTACGGCAGCGAGGCCTTCGCGGCGCAGGCCGCCGCGGCTGCGGCCTCCGACGAGGCGCCCTACTGGGCGATGCTGCACCGACTGCGGGCGAAGACCCTGCTCACCTGGGGCCGTGACGACCGGGTCAGCCCTGTCGACATGGCGATCCTGCCGATGCGCACCATCCCGGACGCGGAACTGCACGTCTTCCCCGACTGCGGGCACTGGGTGATGATCGAGCAGAAGGCCGCCTGGGAGAGCACCGTCCTCGCCTTCCTGACGCGCGAGGACGAGGCGTGAGCCCCGCGGTTCGGCAGGTCCGGGGCAAGGAGCCCGCCTCCGTCGTAAACGAGAAGGTGGCTAAGCACGGCGGCGCACCGGCGTCCTCGGCGGCGTCCGGGACTGCTGCAGCCCCACCGTGCGCGCCCGGGGCCACGACAGCCGTGCGTCGATCCGTCTCCACCCGGGCTGCGGACCCGAGCGTCACCGCGTCCGCGGCGGCGGACGAACACGCCGTGTCCCGCACCGTCCTCGCCCCCTCCACCGTGCTCGTCACGCTCCCGTCACCCGTACTCCCGTCACTCCCCGGAGGTGCCTCGTGAACGCCGGACCCCTGACCGTACGGGTCGCGAAGGTGATCCGGGAGACGGACGACGCGCACTCGCTGGTGCTGGAGCCCGCCGAGGAGGACCGGGCGGCCTTCGCCTACCGGCCGGGGCAGTTCCTCACGCTCCGCATACCCTCCGACCGGGACAGCTCGGTGGCACGGTGCTACTCGCTCTGCAGCTCCCCGGTACGCGACGAGCTGCCGAAGATCACGGTCAAGCGCACGGCCGGGGGCTACGCGTCCCACTGGATCTGCGACAACGTGGCAGAGGGTGACACTCTTGAAGTGCTGCGTCCCGCGGGCGCCTTCACACCCGACTCGCTCGACGACGACTTCCTGCTGCTCGCGGCCGGCAGCGGCATCACACCGGTCATGTCGATCCTCGCCTCCGCCCTGCACGCCGGCAGCGGCGCGGTCACCCTCGTCTACGCCAACCGCGACGAGCGATCCGTGATCTTCCGGGACGAACTGGCCGCCCTGGCTCGGGAACACGGCGACCGGCTCACCGTGCTGCACTGGCTGGAGTCCCTCCAGGGCCGGCCCACGGCATCCGGCCTGCGTGCCCTCGCCGGACCGTACGCCGCCCGAACCGTCTTCGTCTGCGGGCCGGGTCCCTTCATGGACCTGACCGCGGGCGCGCTCACCGACCTGGGTGTGCCGCCGCACCGGATCACGGTCGAGCGGTTCACCTCCCTCACCGGCGACCCGTTCGCGCCGCCGGCCGACGGGCCCGGACCGGACACCACGGGGCCCGTCAGCACCGCCGAGGTGGAGCTGGACGGGGTGAGCCGGACCGTCCGTTGGCCTCGCACGGAATCCCTTCTCGACGTCCTCCTGCGGGCGGGAGTCGACGCTCCGTACTCCTGCCGGGAAGGCGCCTGCAGCGCCTGCGCTTGCGTCCTCGTGGAGGGCGAGGTGGTCATGGAGCGCAACGAGGTCCTGGACGCACAGGACCTCGCCGACGGGATAGTCCTCGCCTGCCAGGCGCGACCGGTCAGCGACCGGCTCAAGGTCACCTACGACGGCTGACCGCCCCCTGCCCCCTCCCTTCACTCCCCGACCCGGATGAGGTTCGACAAGTGACCAAGGCGACCGCCGCGATCGTCGGTTCCGGCAACATCGGCACCGACCTGATGTACAAACTCCTGCGCTCGCGGGAGATCGAGCCGCGCTGGATGGTCGGCATCGACGTGGACAGCCCGGGCCTCAAGCGTGCAGCCGACCACGGGCTGCACACCAGCGCCGACGGCGTCGACCCGCTGCTTTCCGGTGTCGAGCGCCCGGACCTGGTCTTCGAGGCCACCTCCGCGTACGTCCACCGGTCCAACGCCCCCAAGTACGCCGCCCTGGGCATCCAGGCCATCGACCTGACCCCGGCCGCCGTCGGCCCCGCCGTGGTGCCCGCGGTCAACCTCGGCGAGCACCTGGACGCGCCGAACGTCTCGCTCATCACGTGCGGCGGACAGGCGACCATCCCGATCGTGCACGCCGTCTCCCGGGTCACCGAGGTGCCCTACGCGGAGATCGTCGCCAGCGTCGCCTCGCCGTCCGCCGGACCCGGCACCCGCGCCAACATCGACGAGTTCACCCGCACCACCGGCCGGGGCATCGAGACCATCGGCGGCGCCGCCAAGGGCAAGGCCATCATCATCCTCAACCCGGCCGAACCCCCGATGCTCATGCAGGACACCGTCTTCTGCGCGATCCCCGCCGACGCCGACCGCGCCGCCGTCACCGCGTCGGTCCACGAGACGGTCGCCGAGGTGGCCGCCTACGTGCCCGGTTACCGGCTGCGCACGGAGCCGCAGTTCGACGAGCCGAGCGCGGTCACCGGCGGACTCGCCCGCGTGGCCGTGTTCCTCGAGGTCGAGGGGGCGGGCGACTTCCTGCCCCCGTACTCCGGCAACCTCGACATCATGACCGCCGCCGCCACCAAGGTCGGCGAGGGCTTCGCCCGGCGGATCGCCGCCCGCCGTACCGGCACCTGATCCCCGCTCACCAGGAGTACACCCGTCATGTCCTTCAGCACCGACCTGGACGTCCGCGTCACCGACTCGTCCCTCCGCGACGGTTCGCACGCCAAGCAGCACCGGTTCACCGTCGACCACGTCACCTCGGTCGTGGCGGCCCTCGACCAGGCGGGCGTGCCCGTCATCGAGGTCACGCACGGCGACGGCCTCGGCGGGTCCTCGTTCAACTACGGCTTCAGCCACACCCCCGAACAGGAGCTCATCAAGGCCGCGGTGAGGACCGCCCGTCGGGCGAGGATCGCCTTCCTGATGCTGCCCGGCCTCGGCCTTCAGGACGACATCCGCGAGGCGGCCGACAACGGCGCCTCGATCTGCCGGATCGCCACCCACTGCACCGAGGCCGACATCGCAGTCCAGCACTTCGGTCTCGCCCGCGAACTGGGCCTGGAGACGGTCGGGTTCCTGATGATGTCGCACAGCCGACCGCCCGAGGAGCTGGCCCGGCAGGCCCGCATCATGGCCGACGCCGGCTGCCAGTGCGTCTACGTCGTCGACTCCGCCGGCGCCCTCGTCATGGAGGAGACGAGCGACCGCGTCGCCGCCCTGGTCGCCGAGCTCGGCGACGACGCCCAGGTCGGCTTTCACGGCCACGAGAACCTGGGCCTGGGCGTGGCCAACTCGGTGCTCGCCGTGCGCGCCGGGGCGACCCAGATCGACGGGTCGACCCGCCGGTTCGGCGCGGGTGCGGGCAACACGCCCGTGGAGGCGTTCGCCGCCGTCGCCGAACGCCTGGGCATACGCACCGGAATCGAAGTACTGAAGATCATCGATGCCGCGGAGGACGTGGTCCGCCCCGTGATGGACGGCGAATGCCTGCTCGACCGCATGTCACTGACCATGGGCTACGCCGGCGTGTACTCCAGCTTCCTGAAGCACGCCGCCCGCCAGGCCGACAAGTACGGGGTGTCCGGCGCCGAGATCCTGCTGGAGGCGGGGCGACGCAAGCTCGTCGGCGGCCAGGAGGACCAGCTCATCGAGATCGCCGTGGGCCTCGCGGCCAGGGACCGCACCGCCGCCGGGGCCGCCCCGCGGAAGTAGGCGGAGCGGGATGACCGTCGCGCGGAACGGGACGGACCGCGAGTGCGCGGACCGGACCGCGGCCGTATCTGTGTCACCGCGGAGGAGGCGATCACCGACGACCGCCTGCCGCGGCCGAGCTGGAGGAGGAACGACATGGGACATGCGGGAACCGGCCTCGAAGGCAAGGTGGCGCTCGTCACCGGCGCGGGGCAGGGCGTGGGCCAGGGCATCGCACTCGCCCTCGCCTCCGAGGGCGCCTCGGTCGCCGTCCTGGGACGGACGGCGACCAAGCTGGAGAGGACCTGCGAGGTGCTGCGCGCCCGAGGGGCCGCCGCGGAGCCGTTCGTCGTGGACCTGGTGGAGACGCACCGCCTGCCCGGTGTGGTCGAGGCCGTCGCCGAACGCTTCGGCGGCCTGGACATCCTGGTCAACAACGCCTACACGGGGAGCTTCGGCCCGCTGCTGTCGATGGACGACGAGCAGTTCCGCCTGGGCTTCACGAGCGGGCCGTTCGCGGCCTTCGCGCTGATGAAGGCCGCCCACCCGTACCTCAAGCGGAGCGGCGCCGGCTCGGTCGTCAACCTGGTCACCTCGGTCATGGTCCGCTGGGACCTGAGCACCTACGGCGCCTACGCGGCGGCGAAGTCCGCCCTCCGCTCACTGACCCGGGCCGCGGCCCACGAGTGGGGCCCCGACGGGATCCGGGTCAACTCCATCGCCCCGCACGCCATGTCGCCCGGTTACGCGAAGTGGCAGGAGGAGTTCCCCGAGGAAGCCGCTGAGTTCTGCGCCACCATCCCGCTGGGCTACGTCGGCGACTGCGAGCAGGACATCGGGCGGGCCGTGGTGATGCTGTGCGGCCCGGACGCCCGATATCTCACCGGCGCCACGGTCCCGCTCGACGGCGGTCAGGCCAACTTCGACTGACGGCCCGCCGCGGGCCCGTCCCCCCGGTGCCGGTCGTCCCCCGCCAAGGCCCGGGACGACCGACCACGGCACCGGCATCCACATCAGCGGTCCGATCCTTGGAGCCGAACCCATGAACGCATCCCCCTGGCGTGGCCACGACCTGGGCACCCGCACGGTCTCCTACAGCGAACGCGACGCGATCCTGTACGCCCTCGCGGTCGGCGCGGCCGCCGACCGGCTGGATCTCGTGTACGAGGAGCGCCTGCGCGTGCTCCCCACCTTCGCGCTGACCCTGGCCCAGTGGGCGCCCGACGCGCTCGGCGGGCTCGGCGCCTTCGACACCACCACCGCCGTGCACGGCGGCCAGCGGCTGGTGGTCCGTGGACCCTTGCCGGCCTCGGGTGAACTGACGATGTCCGCGCGGGTCGCCGAGGTCTGGGACAAGGGCTCTGCGGCCGTCTTCGAGGTGGAGGTGTCCAGCGAACTCTTCACGGCGTCCTGGTCCCTCTTCGCCCCGGGCCGCGGCGGCTTCGGCGGCGACCGCGGACCGTCCGCGCCACGCCGCCCGGACCGGCCCGCCGAGCACACGGCGGCCGTGGTCACGCATGCCCGGCAGGCGGCCCTCTACCGGCTGCTCGGCGACCGGCACGCCATGCACATCGACCCGGCTGCCGCCGAGGCGGCGGGCATGCCCCGTCCCTTCCTGCACGGGCTGTGCACCCTCGCCGCCGCCCTGCTGCCGCTGGCGGACACCCTCGGCAGGCACCCCGCGGACCTGCTGGAACTGGAGGCCCGGTTCGCCGCGCCGGTCTTTCCCGGCGACCGGCTCTCCCTGCGGGGCTGGAGCGAGAACCGTGCGGGCGTCCGTTTCGAGGCGTCCTGCCAGGACGGCCGCGCGGTGCTCTCCGGCGGCCACGCCCGCTTCGCCCCCGGTGCTCCGAACGCCCTCGCACACCCCTGAACGACCATGAGGAGAACCCTGATGCTCGACCCCGCGCAGCGCGCTGAGGCCGCCGACCTGCTCCGGGCAGCACAGCTCGACCGGGCGCCGGTCGACCCGCTGACCGATCTGTACCCCGGCATCGACGTCACCGACGCGTACGAGATCCAGCTGCTCAACATCCGACGGCAGTTGCGTGACGGCGTCACGGTCCGAGGGCACAAGGTCGGCCTGTCCTCGAAGGTCATGCAGCAGATGATGGGCGTCGACGAACCCGACTACGGCCATCTGCTCTCGGACATGGTGCTGCCCGAGGAAGTGCCCGTCGAGGTCGGCAGGTACTGCCGGCCCCGGATCGAGGTCGAGATCGGGTACGTGCTGGGCCGCGGCCTGCCCGGCGAGGGCTGCACCACGGCGGACGTCCTCGCCGCCACCGAGTACCTCGTGCCGAGCATCGAGCTCATCGACAGCCGGATCAAGGACTGGCGGATCGGGCTCGCCGACACCATCGCCGACAACGCCTCGTCGGCGGGCGTGATCCTCGGGGCGGCCCGGGTGAGTCCCGCCGAGCTCGATCCGGCCGACATCGCCGTCGTGCTCCGTCAGGGCGGCGAGGAGGTCGCCCGCGGCAACACCGGCGCCGTGCTGGGCGATCCGACCGAGGCGGTCGCCTGGCTGGCCCGCAAGGTGGCCTCCTACGGGGTGCGGTTGGAAGCCGGTCACGTGGTGCTGCCGGGATCGTGCACCCGTGCGGTGGACGTGGGGCCGGGGGACGAGTTCCGCGCCGAGTTCGCAGGGCTCGGATCCGTGTCGGCCGTCTTCGTCTGAGCGTCCGCCCCGGGCGAGGTCATCGACCGTCCCGTCGTACCGGTGAGTGGGACGGTACTCGCTCCCGCCGCCGCCGACGGGGTCTGCTGAATCGTCACACCACCACCGGCGGGACGAGTGAGCTCCGGCGGCGCGGCACGTCCCGCGGTCGCGTCCCGGCAGCCACTGCCGCCGGCCCTCCGACCGGCGAACGGCGCGGCCCTCGCGCGCCGTTCGCCTCCCCTCTTCGCCCCGTACCCACCCCGCGCACCGTCCCTCCCGGAGACCAGATGAGCGACACCCAGCCCCCATTGACGATCCCCGCAGCCCTGGACCTCGCCGCGGACCGTTTCCCCGGCCGGGAGGCGCTGGTGGACGGCGGCGTCCGGCTGACCTGGACGCAGTTGCGCGAACGGGTCATGGCGGCGGTGAAGTCGTTGATCGAGCTGGGAGTGCGCCCCGGCGACCGGGTCGCGGTGTGGGCTCCCAACAGCCACCGCTGGGTGGTGGCCGCCTTCGCCGTCGCCTCGGCCGGGGCGGTGCTGGTCCCCGTGAACACGCGCTACAAGGGCGGTGAGGCGCGCTGGCTGCTGGAACGCGGGGCGGTCCGGCTGCTGTTCGTCGAGAACGGCTTCCTCGGCAAGGACTACCTGGCCATGCTGGGCGGGGACGGCGAGCACCAGGGAAGCCGGTCGTCCGTGCAGGACCGGTGTCCGGTGCCGTCCCTTCCCCTCCTGACCCGGGTGGTGACGCTCGACGGCGCCGATCGCCCCGGCACCCTGTCGTGGGACGACTTCCTCGCCCTCGGCGCCCGCCGGCCGGATGCCGAGGCCGCCCACCGCACCACCTCGGTGCGCCCCGACGACCCGTCCGACCTGCTCTTCACCTCGGGCACCACGGGCCGGCCCAAGGGCGCCCTGACCACGCACCGGCAGAACCTCGCCACCTACCGGGGCTGGACCGGGCGGACCGGGCTCACCGGCGGCGACCGCTACCTGATCGTCAATCCGCTGTTCCACTGCTTCGGCTACAAGGCCGGCGTGCTCGCCTGCCTGCTGCGGGGCGCCACCATGGTGCTGCACCCGGTGTTCGACGTGCGGCGGGTCCTGCGCACCGTCCAGTCCGAGCGGATCACCGTCCTGCCCGGCCCGCCCACCGTCTACACCGAGCTCCTGGACGCCCCCGACCGGACGCGCTTCGACCTGTCGTCCCTGCGCCTGGCGGTGACGGGGGCCGCCGTGGTGCCGGTCTCCCTGGTCCGCCGTATGCGGGCCGAGTTGTTCCCCGAGGTGCTCACCGCCTACGGACTGACCGAGTGCTGCGGCACGGTCACCGTCTGCTCGGCGTCCGACGACGCGGAGACCGTGGCGCTGACCGCGGGGCGCCCCATCGACGGCGTGGAGGTGAGGATCGCCGACGCGGGCGGCCGTGAGCCGGCCGCCGGGCAGGACGGCGAGATCATGGTCCGCGGCTACAACGTGATGCTCGGCTACCTGGACGATCCGGGGGCGAGCGCGGCGGCCGTCGACGCGGACGGCTGGCTGGCCACCGGCGACATCGGCCATCTCGACGAGCGCGGCAACCTGGTGGTCACCGGCCGCTCCAAGGACATGTTCGTGGTCGGCGGGTTCAACGTCTACCCGGCGGAGGTCGAACAGGTGCTGGCCGACCACGACGCCGTGGCCGAGGCCGCCGTGGTCGGGGTCCCGGACGCGCGGCTCGGTGAGGTCGGGCGGGCGTACGTGACGGCCCGGCCGGGCGCCGGGGCCGACCCGGACGCCCTGGTCGGCTGGTGCCGTGACCGGCTCGCCAACTTCAAGGTCCCCCGCGAGGTGGTCGTCCTTGACGAACTCCCCCGCAACGCCTCCGGCAAGATCGACAAGGCGGCGCTGCCGGCCGGCTGACGAACCGCGCCCCGCCCGACGGCGGAGAACGATCCGGTCCGAGCGCCCCCGGTGACACGCGCGTGGCCCGGCCACGGCGTCGTGGTCGGCCAGCACCTGTTCGACCTCCGCCGGGTAGACGTTGAACCCGCCGAC
>NZ_JBEYUK010000009.1:0-225244 GCF_040643475.1 Streptomyces sp. NPDC047130
TCACGTACGGCGCCCGCGGCCGTGTTCGTGTGCGGGGTGCGGGCGCCGGGGCGCCGCCGCGGCCCCAGGCGGCGGCCGTCGGCCGCTCCGTTCCCG
The DNA here is from genome assembly GCF_040643475.1 of Streptomyces sp. NPDC047130. Classification (NCBI taxonomy): domain Bacteria; kingdom Bacillati; phylum Actinomycetota; class Actinomycetes; order Kitasatosporales; family Streptomycetaceae; genus Streptomyces; species Streptomyces sp. NPDC047130. The sequence continues at coordinate 97 of NZ_JBEYUK010000009.1, forward strand.
GGCGTTCCCGGGCGGGAGGGGGCTCAGGGCACCGTGGGTGGAAAGGGGCTGGCTCAGGGCACCAGCGGCGGGCGGGGGTCCTGGCCGTCGCGGTCGGCGGCGGACTCCTCGCGGACGACCTCACCGGGGACGATCTTGCCGTCGGGCCGGTGGATGCGGGCCTGCTGGAAGAGGCCCTCCATGTCGGTGGCCGCCCGGGCCAGCCTGCGCTCGACGGTCCGCTCCAGGGCGCCCCGCACCTTGCGCTGGACCGGCGGCACGAGGAGCAGCAGCCCCAGCACGTCGGTGATCATGCCCGGGACGATCAGCAGGATGCCGCCCAGCATGGTGAACCCGTTGCCCTCGTTCTCGGAGGGGTCGGGCTCCTGACCGGTCCCGCGGCCGCGGACCGCGGCGTCCAGCGAGCGGAAGGCGCGCCGTCCGGCCCGCTTCACCACCGCGCCGCCCAGCAGCAGACCGGCGACCAGCAGCAGGAACACCGTGAACCCGCCGGCCGCGTCGGCGACCAGCGTCAGCAGCCAGATCTCCAGCACCAGCCACGCGGCCACTCCGAGGGGCACCGCGGTCCGCGCCCGCGAGCGGGGTCGGCGGGCCCGGCCGGAGGAGTCGGTGGAGCCGGAAGGGCCGGAGGGGGGAAGGAAGGAGCGCTGAGGGCCGGTCGTCATGTCTCCAGTGTGCCTGGTGACCCCGCTCAGCCGCGCCGGGGCCGCCCGATGACCCTGCCGGCCCGCTCCGTCACGCCCCAGGCGGTGACCCGCCAGAGTGCCTCGACCAGGATGTCCCGGCTCATCTTGGAGTCGCCGTGCTCCCGCTCGACGAAGGTGATCGGCACCTCGACCACGTGGTAGCCGGCCTTCACGGCCCGCCGGGCCAGGTCCACCTGGAAGCAGTACCCCTGGGAGGCCACGTCGGCCAGGCCCAGCCCCTCCAGCGTGGCCCTGCGGAAGGCACGGAAGCCGCCGGTGACGTCGCGGATCGGGACGTCCAGCAGGACGCGGGAGTAGAGGCTGCCGCCGCGGGAGATGAACTCACGGCTGCGCGGCCAGTTGACGACCCGGCCGCCGGGCACCCAGCGGGAGCCGAGCACCAGGTCGGCGCCCTTGAGGGCGGTCAGCAGCCGGGGCAGTTCCTCGGGCTGGTGGGAGCCGTCGGCGTCCATCTCGATCAGCACGTCGAACCCGTGCTCCATGCCCCAGCGGAAGCCGGCCAGGTAGGCGGCGCCCAGCCCTTCCTTGCCCTTGCGGTGCAGGACCTGCACGTGGCCGTCCTCGGCCGCCAGCTCGTCGGCGATCTTGCCGGTCCCGTCGGGGCTGTTGTCGTCGGCGACGAGGACGTACGCCTCGGGGACGGCGGCCCGGACGCGGCGGACGATGGGCGCGACGTTGTCGGCCTCGTTGTAGGTGGGGATGATCACCAAGGCCTTGCCGAGCGGGCCGAACCGTCTTTCCTGGCCGCCCGCAGCGGGGGCCCCGACGCCGTCGTTCACTGCTGCCCTTCCGTTTCCGCGCCGTCGTCCGCGCGGAGGCGGGCGCCGTGCACAGCCGAGTCCGTACGCAGGGGACCACCTTAGTGCGGAGGCCTCCCGGCGGACACGGCGACGCGACGGGCACCGTCCGGACGGCGGCGCGACCGGGTGGGCGCGGGCCCCGGGAGCGCGGTGGCGGGGACCCGGTGCGGGGACACGGAGGACGGACGGCGGGGCGGCGGGCGGGGAGCCGCCAGGCGGGGGCCGGTGCCCTTCGGGCCGGCCCGGGATCCGCCGGCTGCGGATCCGCCGAAGGCCGTTGTCTGTTGAGCGCCGGCACCCCGCCCTGGTCTCACCTGCCGACCGGCCACGACCTCCCTCGGGCGTCACGGCCGCTGGGCCTGGCACAGCGGGCCGGTGCGCCGCCCCGGCGCACCGGCCCGACCCAGCGACGGCACCGCGAGTGCGCGGAGGCTCCCGGTCGGGCGTCCGGTGGTGGACCCGGCCGAACCTACCCGCCGCCCGCCGCGCCCTGTCAAACCCGGGCCCGAGGAGGCCGGAGGGCGTCCGGAAGAACGGTTCTTCCCGTCCGCCCGCGCGCACCGCACCGCGGGCGGCCCGGGCGTCCGGGGGGACGCCCGGCGCCAGAGATCACTCGCCCGGCCGTACGAAGACCGTCTCGCCCCCCACCACGGTGCGCAGGCAGACCGGGAGTTCGCTGCCCGGCGTGAGGTCGGGCAGACCGGGGGTGCCGGAGCGCGGGTCGGTGGACCAGCGGGCCACCCGGTCGTCGGGGGCCTGGACGATCAGTTCCCCGGTGCGCCAGACCGCGTAGTCGGCGGGGGCGCCCGGGACCAGCACCCCGGCGTCGTCCCGGCCGACGGCCCGCCAGCCGCCGCGGGTGTGGGCGGTGAAGGCCGCGCGGACCGAGACGCGGTGCTCGGGGGTGCGGTGGAAGGCGGCGGCCCGGACGGTGCCCCACGGGTCGAGGGGGGTGACCGGGCTGTCGGAGCCGAAGGCCAGCGGCACGCCCGCGCGCAGCATGGCGGCGAACGGGTTGAGGGTGCGGGCCCGCTCCACGCCGAGGCGCTGGGCGTACATGCCGTCGCGGCCGCCCCAGAAGGCGTCGAAGGCGGGCTGCACGGAGGCGGTGAGGCCGAGTTCGGCGAAGGCGGCGATCGTCGCCTCCGTCATCATCTCGGCGTGCTCGACGCGGTGCCGGGCGGCACGGATCCGGGCCAGGCCGACCTTCTCGGCGGCGGCGCGGACGCCCTCGACCACGGCGGCAACGGCGGCGTCGCCGATGGCGTGGAAACCGGCCTGGAGGCCCGCCTCGGTGCAGGCGGCCACGTGGGCGGCGACGGCGACGGCGTCCAGGTAGGGGGTGCCGCTGTGGCCGGCGTCGGCATAGGCGTCGTGCAGGCAGGCGGTGTGGGAGCCGAGGGAGCCGTCGGCGAACAGGTCGCCGGCCGCGCCGTGGGCGCCGAGCTCGCGGGCCTTGTCGACGTCCTGCTCCGCCCAGTAGCCGACCACACGGGGGCCGGGCTCCTCGGCGGCGAGGCGGAGGAGGCCGGTGAAGTCGTCCTCGGAGGAGATGGTCGGCCCGCCGCACTCGTGGATCGTCCCGATGCCGACGGAGGCGGCGTACGCCCGGGCGGCCCGCTGGGCCTCGGCGCGCTGGGCGGGGGTGACGGCGTCGAAGGCGGCGGCGCGGACGGCGTGGTGCGCGTCGCCGGTGAGCGGCCGGTCCGCCGCGAAGCCGGTCGCCGAGGTGACGCCGGGGACCAGGTCGAGCAGGGCGGTGGTCACCACGGCGGAGTGGACGTCCACCCGCGAGAGGTACAGCGGGCGGCCGCCGGTGGCCTCGTCCAGCTCGGCGCGGGCCGGCGGGCGGCCGCCGGGCCAGCGGGCGGCGTCCCAGCCGTGCCCGAGCAGCACCCGGTCGGCGGGACGGGAGGCGGCGAAGGCGCGGATCCGGGCGAGCGCCTCCTCCAGGGAGGGGCAGCCGGACAGGTCCAGGCCGGTGAGGGCGTACCCGGTGCCGGTGGTGTGCACATGGGCGTCGGTGAACGCCGGGGTGACGAGGGCGCCCTCCAGGTCGACGACCTCGTCGACCCCGTCCGCGAAGGCGTCGGCGGCGCCCTCGGAGCCGACCCAGGCGACGTGGCCGTGCTCGACGACCATGGCGGTGGCGAAGGGGTCGGCGGGGCTGTGGACCTCACCTCCGCGCAGCAGCACGGTGCGGGGGGTCGGGGCGGTGCCATTGCTCATGGCACCAGTGTCTCGCCCCGCGGGGACGCCCCGCGCACGGGGGTGCGGCGGGCGCGGAGGGGGTCAGAGGCGGGGCGGGCGGCTCTCGTAGGGCGTGGAGAGGACCACGGTGGTGCGGGTGGAGACGCCGGCCAGGGCGCGCACCCGGGCGAGCAGTTCCTCCAGCTCGTGCGGCGTGGCCACGCGCACCTTGAGGATGTAGTTCTCGTCCCCGGCCACGCTGTGGCAGGCCTCGATCTCCGGCACGCCGGCCAGCCGGTCGGCGATGTCGTCGGGGGCGCTGGGGTCGAAGGGCTTCACCGAGATGAACGCGGTCAGCGGCAGCCCCACCGCCTCGGCGTCGACGACCGCCGCGTAGCCGCGGATGACCCCGCGCTGCTCGAGCCGGCGCACCCGCTGGTGCACCGCCGAGGTGGACAGGCCCGTGGCCTTGCCCAGGTCGGTGTAGCTCATCCGCCCGTCCTCGACGAGCAGTCGCACGATCTCTCGGTCCAGCGCCTCCATGCGGAAAACGTACAGGGCGGGAGATCGTCCGGCCCATACGCGTCCACGGGTCGGTCGCCCGGAGGGGCGCGACCGGCGCGCATGGGGCCTTTGCGCATGAGTATGTGATGAAGGACACACTTCCTGACCCCGCTCCATGATGTTCACGTGATTACCTGCCCGGGGTGCAGGGAAATGCTTGCTGTGGTCGAGGCCGCAGAGCCTCAGGCCCAGCCCGAGGGGGAGTTACCCGATGCACAGTCTTCAGCGCCCTGGCCGCTCCGCGTCCAGGAAGTTCCAGCAGGTCGTCGAGCCCGAGCCGGAGGGCGCCGAACCGGACGCCGGCGACGAGTTCGACGCCTACGACACCTTCGAGATGTACCGGGTGGTGTGCCCGGACTGCGCGCAGCCCATCGCCCTCCTGGCGGACGAGGACGTCCTGCCGGAGCACGCGCTGTGCGCCTCGCCGTGGAACCCGTTCGGGCTCACCGTGTGCCCCGGGACCGGCCGGGCCGCCGCGGACGCCGAGCCGGCGGACGCGGGCACGGACCCCCAGGAGCAGGAGACGGGCCTGCTGCTCACGCTGCCCGCCGGGCTGGACTGGCGGACGCAGCCCTTCTCGCACGTCGGCGGTCCGGGTTCGCGCCCCATGCGCGCCCCGATCACCCGCCGCCAGATGCGCCGCGCCGCCTGAGGGCGCCCGAACTGATGCGCTGACGCCCGGCGGGGTGACGTGTCGCCGCCCCGGGCGTTCTCCCGGTATGACCGCAACCTCTTCGGCCGTCGCCCGACGGCGACGCGTGTTCGTCCCGGGCCCGGTGGAGGCGCCGGCGGTGCCGGCGCCCGCGTCCGAGGACCCTCCCATCTACCGCGACCTGCTGCGGAGCTGGGCGGACGGAGGGCGGACCCTTCCGGGCCGGCACGACCCGGAGTGGAACCGCCTGGCGACCCCACCGGGCCGGCGTGGACCGGTCAGCGGGACTCGGGGCCCAGCAGGTGACGTCCGATGACCATCCGCTGGATCTGATTGGTGCCCTCGACGATCTGCAGCACCTTGGCCTCCCGCATGTGGCGTTCCACCGGGAAGTCCGCGGTGTATCCGTAGCCGCCGAGGACCTGGACCGCGTCGGTGGTGACCTTCATCGCGGCGTCGGTGCAGAACAGCTTCGCCATGGCCGCCTGCCGGGAGAACGGCCGGCCGGCGTCGCGCAGCCGGGCCGCGGCCAGGTAGAGGGCGCGGCCCGCCTCGACCTGGGTGGCCATGTCGGCGAGCAGGAAGCGCAGGCCCTGGAAGTCGCCGATGGGCCGTCCGAACTGGCGCCTCTCGCCGGCGTAGGCGGTGGCGGCGTCGAGTGCGGCCTGGGCCACGCCGATCGCGCAGGCGGCGATGCCGAGGCGTCCGGAGTCGAGGGCGGCCAGGGCGATGGCGAAACCCTGGCCCTCCTCGCCGATCCGGCGGTCGTCCGCGAGCCGGACGCCGTCGAAGTGGACCTGGGCGGTGGGCGAGCCCTTCATGCCCATCTTCTTCTCGGGTACGGCCGCGCTCAGACCGGGGGCGTCGCCCGGGACGAGGAAGGCGCTGATGCCGCGGGGGCCCTCGGCGCCGGTGCGGGCCATCAGCGTGTAGAAGTCCGCGACCCCGCCGTGGGTGATCCACGCCTTGGTGCCGTCGACCACCCAGTCGCCGTCGTCGCCCTCGCGGACGGCGCGGGTGCGCAGCGAGGCGGCGTCGGAGCCGGAGGCGGGTTCGGAGAGGCAGTAGGCGCCCAGCAGGCCGCCGCCGAGCATGGCGGGCAGGTGCTCCAGCTTCTGCTGCTTGGTGCCGAAGTGGGCCAGGGCGTGGCAGGAGAGGGTGTGCACGCTCACCCCGAGGCCGACGGTGAGCCGGGCCGCGGCCAGTTCCTCCAGCACCTGGAGGTAGACCCCGTAGGGCTGGTCACCGCCGCCGTGCTCGGACTCGTACGGCAGGCCGAGCAGACCGGCTTCGGACAGCAGGGTGAAGAGGTCGCGCGGGAAGACTCCCGCCTCCTCCTCGTCGGCCGCCTTGGGGGCGATCTCGCGCTGGGCGATGTCGCGGACGAGGGCGAGCAGGTCCCTCGCCTCCTCGGTGGGCAGCGCGCGGTCGACCGGCTGCGGGGCACCATGATCGGTCATGGCGGTGTTCTCCTCCCTGTACGGGCCGGGGCGGGAGACCGCGTGGATGGTGCGGGTCCCGCCGGCTCACGAGCAGAGCCGACGCCCCTCCGGGTCGCGGAGGAAAACGGCAGGTCGGCGGCTGCGCGCTGTGAGTATGCCCGGTAGTCGTCGCCGCGTCACCGGTTAACGCTCGCTTACTCGTAACGGATGGGACACAGGTCGGACGGACGGCGGACAGCAGTGGGGCCCGGCCGTCCGGCCGGGCCCCACTGCTGTCGTCCTGTGGTGTTCCGCGGTGTCCGCCGCCGCGTCGTACGGGTCAGACCAGGCCGAGCCGGGTGACCAGCATGGCCACGACCACGACCAGGACCCAGCCGGCGATGTGTTCGACGAGGTTGCTGTCGTCGTCGTCCTTCGGGCCGCCGGTGAGGGTGCGGGTCAGGGTGGCAGTCGCTGCGCTCATGGTGTCTCGCTCGGGTCGCGTGCGGTGGATCCCCCCGGACCCGGCCGCGCGGCCGGACCCGTTCCTCCACCATGCCATCGCGCGGGCCCGGCGGGGCGGAGAGCTTCGTCACAGAAGCGCAGGTCAAGCAGGCCCGGCAGGCCCACGGGTCAGCTGCGCCGGCAGGCCGACGGGGGCCTGCGGGGCGACGGGGTCAGCGGACGCCCACCGCCTCGAGGGCCTTGCGCTGGGCGGGCGTCGGGCGGGCGGGGAAGTACAGGTAGCAGACGCCGCCCGTGCCGGAGGAGACCTTGCCGCTGGCGTTGTAGCGCTTGGTGCGGAGCCAGATGTTCTCCCACTCGCGGCGCTTGTAGATCCGGCGGACCGCCTCGTTGCTCGGGGAGGCCGGGTCGTTGGCGATGACGTCGCCCTCGGCGGTGAAGCCGATCACGGTCATCAGGTGGCCCGAGGTGCCGTAGCCGGCCCCGGTGAGCTCGGTGGCGAGGAAGGACTGCGACGTTATGGCGGGGATGCCGGCCGCGACCAGGGTCTCCAGGTCGGCGAGCGACTCCAGCCGGGTCACCACGCCCTGGAGGTCCGGGTAGGTGGCCGCGTAGGCCGCGTTGAAGGGCCAGTTGCCGCAGCCCTCGTACTGGTAGTCGTAGGTGAAGCGCGCCGCGTGGCAGACCTGCGGGTCGGCGAACTCGGGGTTGACCCAGGCGAGTTGCTCGGCGGTGGGCTTCCGGCCCCAGTACTCGACGATCATCTGCGAGGAGGTCGGGCTGCACCAGGCCTCGCCGCCGTTGTCGTACTCGGGGTACTGGCCGACGTGGGTGTTCTGCGAGTAGCGCGGCACCGGGAGTTCGCGGGCGACGCGCGGCGTGGAGGCCGGGACGGTGAAGCGGTCCGGGACGTCGGAGCCCATCGCGCCCAGCCGCCAGACGGTGGGGGTGGCGGTGGAGCCGGGGCGGCGGTGGAGGGTGAGGCGCAGGCGGTAGGAGACCAGGCGCAGGCCGGTGGAGGCGTCGTCGACCGAGAAGGTGTCGGTCCAGACGGTGCTTCTGCCGTCGCTCTGGTCGTCCACCGAGGTGCGGCGGATGTCCCGGTCGCCGGCGGCCCAACGGCCCATCACGTACCAGGGGGTGTCGGTGCCGTCGTTGTACCGGCCCTGGAGCTCGATCTGGATCCAGGTCCCGTCCGGGGTGTCGGCGTTCCAGCTGGGGATGACCTCGGTCGCCGGGACCTTGAGGCGGTGCGACGGGGAGGTCCAGGTGGCGTACTCCCAGGCGGCGGTCGTCCCGGTGTGCGGGTCGGTGTAGTCGGTGACGCCGGCCGGGACGCCGATGGCCACGCCCGGACGGGCGCCGGCCAGGGTCCGCACGCCGTCGGCGCGGCCCTCGCGCCAGTCGGCGTAGGTGACCCAGGCGCGGTTGTCCACCCGCCCCTTGGCCGCCGCCGCGGCCGCTCCGGCCTCCGCTGCGTCCGGGTCCGGTGCGGCGGCGACCGCGGGGGCCGCGGTGACGGCGGTGGCCCCGGCGACGACGGCGACCGCCGCCGCGAGAACGTTTCTGCGGGACGGCTGCTGTGCTCTGTTCATGGCTGATCGGCCCCCTGGGGTACGAGTCGGGTGATGGTGTCCGCGGCTCCGGGCCCCCACTATGACCAAGCGGTACGCCGCTGATCCAGTACCTCGGCCGTTCCGGTGGGCGCAATATTGGTATCGACCTCTGATAGCACCACCGGCGGCCGGCGTCCGCGACACCGTCGGATGCCGCCCGACGCCGCCGCGGACGCCTGGGACGCCGCCCGATGCCCTCGGACGCCGTCCGCCGCCCTCCGACGCCGCGACCGGCGCGACCGGCGCGACCGGCGCGACCGGCGCGACCTACAGTGGAACCGTGATCGCCGACCTCGCCTCCTCCCTGCTCGGCCTGCCGCCGTCCTGCGGGCCGGTCCGGCTGGTCGGGATCGACGGGCACGCCGGCTCGGGCAAAACGACCTTCACCGCCCGCCTGGCGGAGGCCCTCGGGGGCGCCCCGGTGCTCCATCTCGACGACATCGCCACCCACCGGGAGTTGTTCTCCTGGACGGGGCGCCTGGCCTCCCAGGTGCTGGAGCCGCTGCGGGAGGGCCGCACGGCCCGGTACGCGCCCTACGACTGGACCGCCCGCCGGTTCGGCGCTCCCCGCGCGCTGTCGCCCGCGCCGGTGGTGCTGCTGGAGGGGGTCGGGGCCGGCCGCCGGGAGCTGCGGCCTTTTCTGGCCCGGCTGATCTGGATGGACCTGCCCGCCGAGGAGTCGTGGCGGTGGGGCCGCCGCCGGGACGGCGAGGAGCAGCGCGCGTTCTGGGACGCGTGGGAGGAGGCCGAGCGCGCGCACTTCGCGCGCGATCCCTCGCGTCCCCACGCGCACCTGATGGTCCGTCGACTGCCGTCGGGTTACGGGTTTTCGGAGGGTCCGGCCTCCGCTTTCCTGACTCCTGGTGACGGTCCGTCGGCACCCCGCGAACCCCTCGGCCCGGGGCCGCGCGGAACCTCGGACGGGGACGCCGGCACCGCTTGACCACGGGGCGGCGCAGGTCTTACGTTCTCCCTGCACGACCCCTCGCGGGTCGTCCGCCGACGCGAAGCCCCCGGTTGTTCCCCCGTGACCGGGGGCTTCGTCCTGCCCCCGGCCGGCCTCCCACCGCTCCCGGCGGGGCCGCTTTCCTCACCCTGGGTGACCGCGCGACCGTCCGGCCGGGACGGCGGCCGGTGCGGTGCGCCGGTCATGCCCCGAGCGCCCTTCCCGCACCCTTCGGACCGCGGCGACCCCATGGGTACGATGCCCTCGGTGCGTCCGTCGGCCCGCCGCCGCGGGGCCGACCGGGGCCGGTGGCGGGGCGGTTGGGCCGAGGCGGCAGCCGGGGCCGGCCCGGCGGCAAGGGGACGGGGGCACGGTTTTGTGGGGGACGACGACGTGAGGGAATGCGGCACGCGGGGCCCCGGCGCCCCTGCCGACCTGGCCTGGCTCCGAGGCGTGGACGCCTACACCATGGGCGCCTATCCCCAGGCGGAGGAGGAGTTCCGCGCCGCGGTACGGCTCGACCCCGCGATGGCGGACGCCTGGCTCGGCCTGCACGCGCTGCGGGTCGACACGACGACGGCGCTGCTGCGGATGCACCAGCACGGCGACCGCTTCGGCGAGCAGCGCACCCGGCACGGACGGCCGCTCAACTCCTGGTACTGGCTCGGCTGGTGGGTGCAGCCGGTGCTCGAGAGCCGGCGCGACCTGCTGCTGGCGTACGCCTCGCACTGGCTGGACGGCCGTCACGTTCCCGAACTCGACCGCGCCATGGCCGCGTTACCTCCGGCCGGGACCGACCCCCAGGTCCGCTTCCTGCACGCCTGCCGTGCCTACCTGGTGAAGGACTGGGACCAACTCGTCCGGTGCACCGATCCGTTGCTCGACGATCCCGCGCTGGGGACAGAGGCCCGGCTGTTCGGCGGGATGGCCCGGGTCCGGCTGGAGATGTACGGGCAGGCGGAGCCGCTGCTGTCGACCGCGCTGATGCGGTGCCGCAGCGAGCAGCCGCAGCGCAAGGAGCTGCGGTACTGGCTGGCCCGCGCCCACGAGGGCACCGGCCGGACCGCCGCCGCGCTGCCGCTGTACCGCGCCGTGCACCATGCCGACCCGTCCTTCATGGACACCGCCGCGCGGCTGGCGGCGATCTCCGAGGGCGACGGCTGGGACGAGGACGCCGAACTGGGCATCGACGGCTACGCGGGCTTCCCCCTCTCCCCCGGCGGCGAGGGCACGGAGGGCCTCGACCCGCTCGTCGGCACGGCCGGACGTGACGTGGGCGTGAAGGTCTCCGAACCGGCCCCGGGCGCCTCTCCCCTGTCCTCCCCGGACACGGTGCGGGAGAAGGCGTTCGGGCCGATGCGGCCGTTCCCGCCGGGGCCCGCGGATCCCGCGCTGCTGGAGGAGGCGCTCGCCGAGCTGGAGCGGATGGTCGGCCTGGAGCCGGTCAAGCGGCAGGTGAAGGCGCTGTCCGCGCAGCTGAACATGGCGCGGCTGCGCGCGGACCAGGGGCTGCCGGTACGGCCGCCCCAGCGGCACTTCGTCTTCTCCGGCCCCTCCGGCACCGGCAAGACCACGGTGGCCCGGATACTCGGGCGGGTCTTCTACGCGCTGGGGCTGCTCGGCGGTGACCACCTGGTCGAGGCGCAACGGGCGGACCTGGTGGGCGAGTTCCTCGGCCAGACGGCGGTGAAGGCGAACGAGCTGATCGACTCGGCGCTCGGCGGGGTGCTCTTCGTCGACGAGGCGTACGCGCTGGTCAACACCGGGTACGGCAAGGGCGACGCCTACGGCGAGGAGGCGCTCCAGGTGCTGCTGAAGCGGGCGGAGGACAACCGCGACCAGCTGGTGGTGATCCTCGCCGGATACCCCGAGGGCATGGACCGGCTGCTGGCCGCCAACCCCGGGCTGTCCTCCCGCTTCACCACACGGGTGGACTTCCCCTCCTACCGGCCGGACGAGCTGTGCGCGATCGGCACGGTGCTGGCGGAGGAGAACAAGGACGTCTGGGACGAGGAGGCGCTGGAGGAGCTGCTGTCCATCAGCACGCACGTGGTCGAGCAGGGGTGGATCGACGAGCTGGGCAACGGGCGGTTCCTGCGGACGCTGTACGAGAAGAGCTGCGCCTACCGGGACGTGCGGCTCTCCTCCGTGCCCGGGGAGGCGGAGCTGTCACGGGAGGACCTGTCGACGCTGCGGCTGCCGGACCTGATGCAGGCGTACGGGGAGGTCCTCGCGGGGCGCGAACCGGAGGGGCCGGACGCGTGACGGTTGCCGGGTCGGGTCCGGCTCCGGCTCCGGCTCCGGCTCCGGCTTCGGCTCCGGCTTCGGCTTCGGCTTCGGCGGGGCGGACCCGGCTCCGGACCCGGAGTGCGTACGCGCCGTCCCGCGCGGGCGGCGTGCGTGCGCGCGGGCCCGTGCCCGCCGCCCGTGCCGCCCCGGCGGCACGGGCGGCGAGGGATCAACCAGGGGCGGGTACCCGGTGGGCCGGGTCGCGGACCTCGCCGACGAGGAGTTCGAGGACGTCCTCGAGGGCCACGAGCCCCACCGCCCGCCCCGCCGTGTCGGTGACCGCCGCGAGGTGCGCGGCGGCCCGCCGCATCACCGTGAGCGCGTCGTCCAGCGGCAGCCCCGCCGGCAGCTCGGTCATCCGGCGCCGCGTCCTCGGCGGCACCGGCCCGTCCGCGTCGTCCAGGTCCAGCACGTCCTTGACGTGCAGGTAGCCCAGGAAGACGTCGCCCTCCCCCACCACCGGGAACCGGGAGTACCCGGTGCGCGCGGTGAGGGCGACCACCTCGCCGGGGGTGACGGAGGGCCCGACGGTGACGAGGGACTCCAGCGGCAGCAGCACGTCCGTCACCGGGCGGGAGCCCAGCTCGAGCGCGTCCTCCAGCCGCTCCGCGTCCTCCGGGTCGAGGAGACCGGCCTGGCCGGCGTCCTCGACCAGCCGGTTGAGCTGCTCGCTGGTGAACACCGCCTCGACCTCGTCCTTCGGCTCGACCCGGAACAGCCGCAGCACCGCCCCGGCACAGGCGCCCAGGGCGGAGGTGACGGGGCCGCACAGCCGGGCGAAGGCGACCAGCCCGGGTCCCAGCCACAGCGCGGCCTTCTCGGGCGCGGCCATCGCCAGGTTCTTCGGCACCATCTCGCCGATCACCAGGTGGAAGAAGACCACCACGGCGAGGGCGATGGCGTAGCCCAGCGGGTGGACCATGGCCTCCGGCAGCCGGACCGCCGTGAAGACAGGTTCCAGCAGGTGCGCCACCGTGGGTTCGGCGACGGCGCCGAGGGTGAGCGAGCAGACGGTGATGCCGAACTGGGCGGCGGCCATCATCCGCGGCAGGTGCTCGAGTCCGTACAGGACCTGCCGGGCACGGGCGGTGCCCAGCGGCTCGATCTGGCTGCGCCGCACGGAGACCAGCGCGAACTCGGCCCCGACGAAGAAGCCGTTGCCGAGCACCAGCAGGGCCGCGAGGAGCAGTTGCAGCGCGCTCACCGGGCGGCCTCCGCAAGGTGCTGGGCCGCGGGGGCCTGGGCCGCGGAGGTCTCGGCCGCGGGGGCCTGGACCGCCGTGAGCACGGCGGGTACGGGGGCCGTCCCGGGCACGGCGGACGCCGTGACGGCGCCCACCTTGAGCAGCCGGACCCGTTCGGCCCGGTTGTGCCCGACGCGCAGGACCCGCAGCCGCCAGCCGGGCAGCTCGACGGTGTCGCCCGCCGCGGGGATGCGTCCCAGCAGGTCGGCGACGAGCCCGGCCACCGTCTCGTAGGGCCCGTCCGGCGGCCGGAGTCCGGCCCGCTCCAGCAGGTCGGTGCGGCAGCCGCCGTCGGCGTCCCAGGCGGGGGCGCCGTCCTCGGCGGGCGCCGGGGCCAGTTCGGGCAGGTCGAGGCCGTCGTGCTCGTCGCGGACCTCGCCGACCAGTTCCTCGACGATGTCCTCCAGGGTGACCACGCCGGCCGTGCCGCCGTACTCGTCGACCACCACCGCGATCGGCTGCTCGCTGCGCAGCCGGGTCAGCAGGGGCCGGACCGGGAGGGTCTCGGGGACCAGGAGCGCGGGGCGGCACATCCGGGTCACCGGGGTGCGCAGCCGGTCCGCCGCGGGCACGGCGAGCGCGTCCTTGAGGTGGGCCATGCCGACGATCTCGTCGATCCGCTCCCGGTAGACGGGGAAGCGGGACAGGCCGGTGGCCCGGGTCAGGTTGATCACGTCCTCGGCGGTGGCCGAGGCCTGCAGGGCGGCGACCCGCACGCGGGGGGTCATCACGTGGTGGGCGGCCAGGTCGCCCAGGGAGAGGGTGGACAGGGTCCGGACGAACAGGTCGGCGGTGTCCTGTTCGAGGGTGCCGGCGCGGGCGGAGTGCCGGGCCAGCGAGACCAGTTCGCCGGGTGTGCGGGCGGAGGCCAGCTCCTCGGCGGGCTCGAAGCCGAGGGCCCGCACCAGCCGGTTGGCGACCGCGTTGAGTCCGGCGATCACCGGCCGGAAGAGGCGGGCGAAGAGGTGCTGGGGTCCGGCCACGAAGCGGGCCACCTGGAGCGGCCGGGAGACCGCCCAGTTCTTGGGCACCAGTTCGCCGATCACCATCTGCACCGCGGAGGCGAGCAGCATGCCCACCGCCACGCAGACGCCGGGGACGATGCCCGCGGGCAGTCCCAGCGCGGTGAACGGGCCGTGCAGCAGGCCGGCGAGCGCGGGCTCGGCGAGCATGCCGACGACCAGGGAGGTGAGGGTGATGCCGAGCTGGGTCCCGGAGAGCTGGAACGAGAGTTCCTTGAGGGAGTCGGCCACGCGGCGGGCGCGCCGGTCGCCCGCGGCGGCCGCGCGTTCCGCCTCGGGGCGGTCGACGGTCACCAGGCCGAACTCGGCGGCCACGAAGAATCCGTTGGCCAGGATCAGCAGGAGGGCGGCTGCCAGGAGCAGCAGGGGGAGGGTCATGTGGCCGCCGCCTCCGCGATGCCGCGGAACAGGTCCGCGGCAGGTCGGGCAGGGGCGGCGCAGGTACTGCAGGACGGTCCGTCCATCGCCGGAGTTCGTCACTCCTCGGATCGCAGGAGCCCCCGGGGTCCGGCCGGCGGGCCGGGCAGGGCTCGGGGGCGGAGGCGTCACCGTGACGCCCCAGCCGACAGGTTAGTCAACGGAGGGCGGTCCGCGGCAGGGGCGACTCCGCCGTGCGGGGGGGGCGCCGGGGGGTGTCGCGCGCCCCCTCGGGGTGGCTCAGGCGGGGTCGGCCGCGCTCCTGGCCTCCACCAGGGCGCGCAGGGCGCGGGCGTCGCGCAGCGCCTGTTCCCGGGCCATGCCGGGCTGGATGCCGAGGGCGGGCAGGCTGGTGCCGTCGGAGAGGTCGAGGAAGACCCACGGGTCGCCGGGCCGCAGCCGGACCTGGACGATCTGCGCCCATTCCAGCCGCCGGCCGGAGGCGATGTTCACCACCGTGACCCCGGTGTCGTCGGCCTCCACCCGGGGCCGTGCGAGCACCCAGAGCACGCCGAACACCAGGGCTCCGGAGAGGACGAAGGTCAGCTGCTCCCCCGGCCCGAGCCTGGGCAGCAGCAGGGCGACGCCGGAGAGGACCACGAACATCGCGGCGCCCAACGACAGCAGCACCGTGCGGGTGCGGCCGGGCCGGAAGGTGACGGGGAGCTCGGGCCGGTCCGTCGTGGTCATGCGGGACTTCCTCGGGGCAGTGCCGGCCGCGCGGTCAGAGGCGGCAGGCGTGGATGGCGGTGGTCAGGATGGCGCGGGCGCCGATGTCGTACAGGTCGTCCATGATCTTCTGCGCGTCGGCGGAGGGGACCATGGCGCGGACGGCGACCCAGCCCTCGTTGTGCAGCGGGGACACGGTCGGGGACTCCAGGCCGGGCGTGAGGGCGACGGCCTTCTCGAGCTGCTCGACCCGGCAGTCGTAGTCCATCATCACGTAGGTCCGGGCGACCAGGACGCCCTGCAGGCGGCGCAGGAACTGCTGCACCTTGGGGTCGTCGGTCCCGGCGCCGGTGCGGCGCACCACCACGGCCTCGGACTTCATGATCGGGTCGCCGAAGACCTCCAGGCCCGCGTTGCGCAGCGAGGTGCCGGTCTCCACGACGTCGGCGATGACCTCGGCGACGCCCAGCTCGATGGCGGTCTCCACCGCGCCGTCCAGGTGGACCACGGAGGCGTCGACGCCCTGCTCGGCGAGGTACTTGTCGACGATGCCCTCGTAGGAGGTCGCGACGGTCTTGCCGGCCAGGTCCGCGAGGTCCCCGACGGCGCCGGGCCGGGCGGCGAAGCGGAAGGTGGAGCGGGCGAAGCCGAGCGGGAGGATCTCCTCGGCGTCGGCGCCGGAGTCGATGAGCAGGTCGCGGCCGGTCACCCCGATGTCGAGGCGGCCGGAGGAGACGTAGATCGCGATGTCGCGGGGGCGGAGGTAGAAGAACTCCACCTCGTTGACCGGGTCGACGATCCGCAGTTCCTTGGACTCCCGGCGCTGCTGGTAGCCGGCCTCATGCAGCATGGCCGCCGCAGGGCCGGAGAGGGAACCCTTGTTGGGGACGGCGATGCGCAGCATGAAACGGCTTCCTTCGTTCGACTCGGGTGGGGTGTCGCGCACGGGGCGGACGCAGGCGGGAGCGGCCGCCGGGGCGGCGCGTGGGGTCGCGCGGGGCGGGGGCGGCCTACAGGTGGGCGTACACGTCGTCCAGGCTGATGCCGCGGGCGACCATCATCACCTGAACGTGGTACAGCAGCTGCGAGATCTCCTCGGCGGCGGCTTCCTTGCTCTCGTGCTCGGCCGCCATCCAGACCTCGGCCGCCTCCTCGACCACCTTCTTGCCGATGGCATGGACGCCCTTGTCCACCAGTTCGGCAGTGCGGGAGGTGGCGGGGTCGCCGTGCGCGGCCTTGTGCTGGAGCTCGGAGAAGAGCTCCTCGAAAGTCTTCTTGGACATGGTGGTCCTACCCTACGCGCCCCCGCGAGGAGTCACCGCCACGGTTCGGATACTGAACGCAGGGTGGTGGCGGTGGCCACGGCGGCGGTGACGGCCTCGTGGCCCTTGTCCTCGTGGGAGCCGGGCAGTCCGGCCCGGTCGAGGGCCTGTTCCTCGGTGTCGCAGGTGAGCACGCCGAAGCCGACCGGGACGCCGGTCTCCACCGAGACCTGGACCAGTCCCCGGGTGACGCCCTCGCACACGTAGTCGAAGTGCGGGGTGCCGCCGCGGACGACCACCCCGAGGGCGACCACCGCGTCGTAACCGCGGTCGGCCAGCGCCTTGGCCACCACGGGAAGCTCGAAGCTGCCGGGGACCCGCAGCAGGGTGGGCTCGGTGATCCCGAGATCGGTCAGGGCGCGCAGCGCGCCGTCGACCAGGCCGTCCATGATCTTCTCGTGCCACTGCGCCGCCACGACGGCGACCCGCAGGTCCCCGCAGTTCTCGACGGTCAGTTCGGGTGCGCCCTTGCCGCTCACGTTCGCTCCTGGTTCTTCGGGTGGGGATCGGGGGTGGGGTGGGGGGTCGGGGACGAGGGGGTCACTGGTCGGCGCAGCCGGCCACCGGGCCGTCCTGGTCGAGCCACGGGAGGTCGTGCCCCATCCGGTCGCGCTTGGTGCGCAGGTACCGCGCGTTGTGCTCGCCGGCCTGCACGGGCATGGGGATCCGGGAGAGGACCTCCAGGCCGTGGCGGGCGAGCGCGTCGGTCTTGTCGGGGTTGTTGGTCATCACCCGCACGGTGCGGACGCCGAGGTCGGCGAGGATCCGCGCGCCGGCGCCGTAGTCGCGGGCGTCGGCGGGCAGCCCCAGCTCCAGGTTGGCGTCGAGGGTGTCGTGGCCGCGTTCCTGCAGTTCGTAGGCGCGCAGCTTGGACATCAGGCCGATGCCGCGGCCCTCGTGCCCGCGCAGGTAGACCAGGACGCCGCGGCCGGCCTCGTGGATGCGTGCCAGGGACGCCTCGAGCTGGGGTCCGCAGTCGCAGCGCAGCGAGTGGAAGACGTCGCCGGTGAGGCACTCGGAATGCAGCCGGACCAGCAGGTCGCGGCCGTCGCCGATCTCGCCGTGGACGAGGGCGACGTGTTCCACGCCGTCGACGGTGGAGCGGTAGCCGTGGGCGGTGAAGTCGCCGTACCGGGTGGGCAGGCGGACCTCGGCCTCGCGCCGCACGGTGGGCTCGGCGGAACGGCGGTAGGCGATCAGGTCCTCGATGGAGACGATGGTCAGTCCGTGCTTGCGCGCGAAGGGCACCAGCTCGGGCAGGCGCAGCATCCGGCCGTCCTCCCCCGCGATCTCCACGATGACGCCGGCCGGGCGCAGGCCGGCGAGCCGGGCCAGGTCGACGGCGGCCTCGGTGTGGCCGGGGCGCTCCAGCACGCCGCCGGGGCGGGCGCGGAGCGGGAAGACGTGTCCGGGGCGCACGAAGTCGTCCGGGCCGGCGGTGCCCGAGGCCAGCAGGCGCAGGGTGGCGGCGCGGTCCTCGGCGGAGATCCCGGTGCTGACCCCGTGGGCGGCGGTGGCGTCCACGGAGACGGTGAACGCGGTCCTCATGGACTCGGTGTTCGCCTCGTCCCGGACCATCTGGGGCAGCCGCAGGCGGTCGAGCTCGGCGGCCTCCATGGGGGCGCAGATCAGGCCGCGGCACTCGCTCATCATGAAGGCGACGATCTCGGGGGTGGCCGCCTCGGCGGCGACCACCAGGTCGCCCTCGTTCTCGCGGTTCTCGTCGTCGACGACCACCACGGGGCGGCCGGACGCGATGTCGGCGACGGCCTGTTCGACGGGGTCGAGGGCGAGCATCAGGGAGTCCGGGTCCTCGGGGGTTCCGGGACGGGGGTTCCAGGCGGGTGCCGTCATGCCGGCGTTCCTTCCAGGACGGGTCGCTGGGCGGCGCGGGACCGGAGCCACCAGTCGCGCATGCCCCACAGGACGAGTGCCCCGTAGACGAGATAGATGAGGCCGGAGAAGGCGAGACCGCTCGCGAAGTTCAGCGGGACGCCGACCAGGTCGACCAGGAGCCAGGCGAACCAGAACTCGACCATGCCCTTGGCCTGCGCGTACATGGCGACCAGGGTGCCGACGAATATGTAGGCGTCGGCCCAGGGGCTCCAGGACAGGGACGGGAAGAGGGTGAACAGGCCGCCGACGGCCAGGGTGCCCGCCACGGCGCCCGCCACCAGCAGGCCCCGCTCGCGCCAGGTGGCGAAGCGGACCTGGAGGGTGCCGTCCTGGGACTCCTTGCGGCCCAGCGTCCAGGCGCGCCAGCCCCAGACGGCCACGGCGATGACCACGACCTGCTTGCCGACGCCGCCGCCCTGCTGGACGGCGAGGTTCGCCGCGATCAGCACCAGGCCGGAGACGAGCTGGAGCGGCCAGGTCCAGACGTTGCGCAGCCAGCCGAGGGCGAGCGCGGCGAGGCCGAGGGTGTTGCCGATCAGGTCGGACCAGATGATGTTCTGCCCGAGGACGGTGAACGCGTCCGTGGTGAGCCAGTTCACTCGCCCGCCTCCGTCCGGTCCGCGCCGAGCAGCCGCTCCACGTACTTGGCCACGACGTCGACCTCGAGGTTGACCGGGTCGCCGGTCCGCTTGATGCCGAGGGTGGTCAGCGCCAGCGTCGTGGGGATCAGGCTGACCGTGAAGAAGTCCTGGCCGGCCTCGACGACGGTGAGGCTGATGCCGTCGACGGTGATCGAGCCCTTGGCGACGACGTAGCGGGACAGCTCGGCGGGGAGCGAGATGCGGACGACCTCCCAGTGCTCGGAGGCCTGGCGGTCCAGGACGGTGCCGGTGCCGTCGACGTGGCCCTGCACGATGTGCCCGCCCAGGCGGCCGCCCACGGGGGTGGGCCGTTCGAGGTTGACGCGGGAGCCGACGGCCAGCGCGCCCAGGCCGGACCGCTTGAGGGTCTCGGCCATGACGTCCGCGGTGAACTCGTCGCCCTCGTGCTCCACCACGGTGAGGCAGACGCCGTTGACGGCGATCGAGTCGCCGTGGCGGGCGCCCTCGGTGACGACGGGGCCTCGCAGCCGGAACCGTGCGGCGTCGTCGAGCTGCTCGACGGCCGTCACCTCACCCAGCTCTTCGACGATGCCGGTGAACACTTCCCGGGTCCTCCTGCCGTGAAGGCACGGACTCCGGGGCTGCCGTGACGGACGGCAGGACATGAACGGGCGTACGGCCCACACCGCACCGAGGTCGCGCCGGACGGCGGGTACCGGCCGCGGGTACGCCTGACGACCGCGCCCGAGGACGCGGTCAGGACGACCTGCGGGCGCATGCCCGTTCCGGCGGACGACACGGATGTGCCCTGCCCGCCGCGCACTGCCTCCCATCCGGACTTTAACCGTCGGTCCAGGAATTTCACCTGGTCAGCCGACCGCTGGAGGCGGCCGGGTCGCGGACTGTAACCGCCGGTTCGGATTTTCACCGACCCCGGAGTGCGCTGTTGGTCATTGATCTGACACGCCCAGTGTGCCATGCCGCCGACGGCCGTCGACAGGCCGCCTCTGTGGACTGACTCACAACGACCCTTCGCTCGCGTGTACGGTCAGATCGGTGCACGGTGCACCTGCTCCGCCCGGGGGAGAGACCTTGGTGTCCGACACGTCGACGTCCGGTCCGGCCCACGGACCCTCGCAGGTCCGCCGGGCGCGCTACGCCGTGGCCACGGTGTTCGCGGTGCACGGCGCGGTGGCGGGGTCGTTCGCCTCCCGGGTCCCGTGGGTCGCCGACCACGCCTCGGTGAGCGCGGGCCGGCTGGGTCTGGCGCTGGCGATGCCGGCCCTGGGCGCCTCGCTGGCCATGCCGCTGGCCGGCCGGATGTCCCACGTGCTCGGCGGCCGGACGTCGCTGCGCCTGCTGCTGGCGGCCTGGACGCTCTCCCTGGTGCTTCCCGGGATCGCCCCGGACCTGCTCACCCTGTGCCTCGCGCTCCTCGTCTACGGCGCCACCTCGGGCATGGCCGACGTGGTGATGAACGCGCTCGGCGTGGAGGTGGAGAACCGTCTGGACCGGTCGATCATGTCCGGCCTGCACGGCATGTGGAGCACCGGGGCGCTGCTCGGCTCGGCGGGCGGCACCCTGGCCGCCCACCTGGAGGCGGACGGCCGGCTGCACTTCACGGTCGCGGCGGCGGTGCTGACCGTGGTCGGCCTGGCGGCCTGCTCCTGGGTGCTGGACATCCGCGCGGCGGTCGACGAGGAGCCGCCGCCGCGGTTCGCGCTGCCGCCGAGGTCGTCGCTGCTGATCGGCGCGATCGGCTTCTGCGCCATCTTCGCCGAGGGCGCCAGCCTGGACTGGTCCGCGGTCTACCTGCGGGACGTGCTCGGGTCCTCGGCGACCCTGGCCGCCGCCTGCACCACCGGTTTCACCCTCACCATGGCGCTGGCCCGGTTCGCCGGCGACCCGGTCGTCGACCGCTTCGGCGCCGTCCGCACGGTCCGGGCGGGCGGCACGCTCGCGGCGCTGGGCGGTGTGCTGGTGGTCGTGGCCCCGCACCCGGCCCTCGCCATGACCGGGTTCGCCCTGCTGGGGCTGGGCATCGCCGTGGTGGTTCCGCTCTGCTTCGCGGCCGCCGGGCGCAGCGGCCCCAACCCGAGCCAGGCCATCGCGGGCGTCGCCACCATCACCTACACCTCCGGCCTGATCGCCCCCGGAGCCATCGGCGCGCTGGCCGAGGCGACCAGCCTGGTCGTCTCCTTCTCCCTGGTGACCCTGCTGGCCTTCGGCGTGGCGGGACTCGCCGGGGTGCTGCGGCCGGGCGGGCGGACCACCGGGACGGGCGCCGGGAGAAGCGACGGAAAGGGCGGCGGAGAGGGCGAGGGAAAGGGCGACGGGGAAGGCGGCGGCTCCCGGGCGCCCGGGACGTCGGACAGGCAGGGCGCCTCGCGGACGGCGGAGCATCCCGCCGGGTGACCCCTGTCGCCATCCGCCACAATGTTGCGGACAGCGATCCTCCGGTTGAACAGAATCGGTCAGAACCGGAGATCTCGGAACCTGAGAAAGCAGAACTCCTATGGACCTCGGCGTGCGCTGGAAACTGCACGGCGACGGGCGTACGCCCGCACCCGGAGCAGTGGTACGCCCGGACGAACGACTCTCCTGGCCGCGCACCGCCGGGCTCGGCGCCCAGCACGTGGTCGCGATGTTCGGCGCCTCGTTCGTGGCCCCCATCCTGATGGGGCTCGACCCGAACCTCGCCATCATGATGTCGGGCGTCGCGACGATCATCTTCCTGCTGGTCACCCGCGGCAGGGTGCCGAGCTACCTCGGCTGCTCGCTCTCCTTCGTCGGCGTCGCCGCGGTCATCCGGGCCCAGGGCGGGTCCAGCGCCACCGTCACCGGCGCGGTGTTCTGCGTCGGCGTGGCGCTCTTCCTGGTCGGTCTCGCGGTCCAGAGGTTCGGCGCCCGGATCATCCACGCGGCCATGCCCCCGGTGGTGACCGGCGCCGTGGTGATGCTGATCGGCTTCAACCTGGCCCCGGTCACCGCGACCACCTACTGGCCCCAGGACCAGTGGGTGGCCCTGCTGACCATGCTGTTCACGGGTTTCGCGGTCATCGCCCTGCGCGGTTTCTGGTCCCGGGTGGCGATCTTCCTCGGGCTGATCTTCGGTTACGGCATCTCCTGGCTGTTCGACGTGGTCTTCGGCCGGATCCACTCGGCCGACGCCACCGGCAAGGTCGTGGACCACTGGCGGCTCGACCTCTCCGGCGTGCAGGACGCCGCCTGGTTCGGCCTGCCGGACTTCCACGGGCCGGCGTTCGACTGGTCCGCCATCCTGGTCGCGCTGCCCGTGGTGATCGCCCTCGTCGCCGAGAACACCGGCCACATCAAGGCCGTCGGCGAGATGACCGGCGACCCGATGGACGACAAGCTGGGCAAGGCGATCTCCGCCGACGGCATCGGCTCGATGCTCTCCACCGCGGTGGGCGGCCCGCCGAACACCACCTACTCCGAGAACATCGGCGTGATGGCGGCGACCCGCGTCTACTCCACGGCCGCGTACTGGGCCGCCGCCTGCTTCGCGCTCCTCTTCGGCCTCTGCCCCAAGTTCGGCGCGGTCGTCGCGGCCATCCCGGGCGGGGTGCTCGGCGGCATCACCGTGATCCTCTACGGCATGATCGGCCTGCTCGGCGCCCAGATCTGGCTCAACGGCCGGGTGGACCTGCGCAATCCGCTCAACCTGGTCCCGGCCGCGGCGGGCATCATCATCGGCGTCGGCAACGTCTCGATGAAGATCACCGACAACTTCACCCTGAGCGGCATCGCGCTGGGCACCCTGGTGGTCATCACCGGCTACCACGCGCTGCGCCTGTTCGCCCCGGCGCACATGAAGGCCCAGGAGCCGCTGCTCGACGAGGGCACCTCCCGCTACGACTCCGGTCCGGCCCACGGCACCGGCGACGGCGGCGGCACGGCCGACGGCGGCGGTCAGCGCGCCAGTTCGTAGGCGTAGGCGGGGTCGAAGACGCCGGCCTTGCCCCGACAGCCGTCGAACTCGCCCGGCAGCTTCACCCACAGGTACGCGTCGACACGGGCCTCCCCCGGGAAGAGCGCGGGCGCCCGGCCGATCCTCCGGCCGGGCGGATCGCACCACTCCCCCCCGGCGGGAGGCCCGTTGCCGTTCCGGCTGGTGTCGATGACCGCGCCGTGGCTCGCGGGCGCGTCCAGGGCGGCCAGAACCTCGCGGACGTACCGGACCTCGTCCCCGGTGCTCCGGAAGTTGGAGACGTTGCTGAAGACGCCGTCGGAGGCGCTCGGCGAGGCGGCGCCCGCCTGCCGCAGCAGACCGGCCTGCTTGCGGGGGTCGATCCAGCCGGAGTGACCGGCGTCGAAGTAGACACGGGCGCGCGGCGCGACCCGCTTGATCACCCGTCCCGCGCGGGCCAGCGAGGCGAAGCGGGCGTCCCGGTCCCGGGCGGAGAGGCAGTGCGACTGGGCGACCGCGTCCGGCTCCAGGATCACGATCGCCTCCCCGCCGCCGACCCCGGCGGCGAACCGGTCGACCCACCGGTCGTAGGAGCGCAGGTCGTGGGCGCCGCCGGCGGAGTACTGGCCGCAGTCCCGGTGGGGGATCGTGTACGCCACCAGCACCGGGACCCGGCCCTCCGCGGCGGCCCGGGAGGTGACCGCCGCGACCCGGTCCGCGACCGTGCCGGCGTCCGGGTCGGCGAACCACACCGCGGCGGGGCGGGAGGCGATCCGGGACTCGATCACGGGGCGGCGCCGGTCCTCCCGGTTGCCGCGCACCCACGCCCCCACCTGCGAGTCCGGGTGCAGGTAGAGCCGCCCGACCCCGGCGGCCGCCCGCTGCCCGGCGGGATTCCCGCCGGACTCCGGGCCGGGCCGCGGCGAGGAGGTCGACATGATCTGCGGCGAGGGGACCGGGTCCCACCCGGTGGCCGGGGGCGACACCTCGGTCCCGGTCCGCGCGTCCGGGTTCCCCGAAGCCGGGGGCCGCGATGCCTGCGTGTCGGGAGCCTGCGCCACCAGGCCCGCCGTCAGCGCCGCGGCCACCAGCGCCCCCGCGGCCGCGGCGAGCAGCCTCCGACCGTGTCCGGCCCGTCGTCCCGGCGCCGCCTGCTCCGGTCGGTCCACGCGTGGTGCTCCCCTCACGGTCCTGCCCTGCTCCGGCGTCATCGGCCCCGGCGCCCGTATCCCCCGCAGGGGGGAACGGATGCCGGGGCGACACCGCGGCCAGCGTAGGACTGCGACGCTGCTCCCATGGCCACGATCGGAGAAATCCCACCCCCCGTTGACACGGTGGACTGCACCTCGGCACGCGCGGTTGACGCCGTGGTCGAACGGATGCGCGCGCTGGACGCCTCGCTGCACCGACGGGACGGGGTGGCCGTCTTCAACCGGGTCTATCTCACCGTCACCGCGGAGTTCGCCGAGCTGCTCGGCCGGGGCCGCTTCGCGGACCGCGGTCAGGCCTCGGCGCTGGGC
This sequence comes from Streptomyces sp. NPDC047130, assembly GCF_040643475.1. Lineage (NCBI taxonomy): Bacteria > Bacillati > Actinomycetota > Actinomycetes > Kitasatosporales > Streptomycetaceae > Streptomyces > Streptomyces sp. NPDC047130. The sequence goes on from NZ_JBEYUK010000009.1 coordinate 24,369, forward strand.
GTGGTCTTCGCCGAGCGTTACCTGGCGGTCGCCGAGGCGGACGGCCGGGGCGGACGGCCGCCCGCCTGCTGGCGCCCGCTGTTCCGGCTGCGCGGCCATCCCGGCGTGCGGCCGGTGCAGTTCGCGCTGGCGGGGGTCAACGCGCACATCGGCCACGACCTGGTGCTGGCCGTGGTGGACGCGTGTCGGACGCTCGACTGCCGCCCGGCCGACCTGGAGGACGAGTTCGAGCGGGTCGGCGACCTGCTGGCGTCCCTGGAGGAGCGGGTGCGCGAGGAGCTGATGCCCGGCCCGGACCTGTTCCAGGTCGCCGACCCCCTGACCCACCTGGCGGGCTCGTGGAGCCTGGAGCGGGCCCGGGACACCACCTGGTCGATGGCCCGGGCCCTGTGGGCGCTGCGGCGCCTGCCGGACCTGGCGTCCGAGTTCACCGAGCGGCTGGACGCGGCCGTGGGCGTGGTGAGCCGGATGCTCCTCACCCCGCTCGACCGCTGAGACCGCCGCCGGGGCCCGTGGCTGTGGCTGTACTGTCGCCGGCGTCTGCGTCTGCGCCTTCGCGTGCGCCTGCCGCGGTTCCCGTCAGTCCTCCGGGAGTTCGACCGGCGCGATCTCGTCGTAGACGTCGCCCGGTCCGGGGTTGGTCGGGTCGGTGGAGCCGCCCAGGTGGTGCATCACGCCCCACACCGCGTTGAGCGCCGTCTGCACCGCGCCCTCGGCCCAGCCGGCCGTCCAGGAGATGTCGTCGCCGGCCAGGAAGAGGCCGCGCCGGTCCTCGGGCAGCCGGTCCTGCACGAAGTGGGTGAACAGGCGGCGCTGGTAGCGGTAGTGGCCGGGCAGGTTGGCCTTGAACGCGCCCATGAAGTAGGGCTCGTTCTCCCAGGAGACGGTGACCGGGTTGCCGATGATGTGGCGGCGGATGTCGAGGCCCGGGTAGATCTCCCCCAGCGACTTCAGCATCACCTCCATCCGCTCGTGGGCGGACAGCGGCAGCCACTTCAGGCTGTCGTCGCACCAGGTGTAGGAGAGGCAGATGGCGGCCGGCCGGTCCGGGCCGTCGTCCAGCAGGTAGGTGCCGCGCGTCATCCGGTCGGTGAGGGTCATCGACATCAGGTCGCGGCCCGTCTCCGGGTCCTTGTCCCGCCAGAACGGCCGGTCCACCGGCACGAACAGCTTGCTGGACTCCATGTAGTGGGTGCGCTCGACCGCGGTCCAGTGGTCGATGGGCAGCAGCGCGTCGTCGCACTGGATCTTGGAGAGCAGCATCCAGGACTGGGCGGTGAACACCGCGGCCCGGTAGGTGCGGATGTCGCCGTCGGCGTCGGTGACGGTGATCCGGTTGCCGGCCGTCCGGTGCAGGCGGGTGACGGCGGGGCGGGGCTCGCCGCCGGGGTGCAGGGAGCTCAGCGAGGTGCCGTAGGGCCAGTGGACGATCTTCTCCGGCTCCCTGGTCCACAGCCGCAGCGGCAGCTGCTGGGAGCCGCCGACGATGCCGCGGTGGTGGTCGTCCGCCTCGGTGTAGACGACCCGCAGGATCTCCAGGATGGAGTTGGGGAAGTCGGTGTCCCAGCCGCCGGTGCCGAAGCCGACCTGGCCGAAGATCTCGCGGTCGCGGAACGAGGCGAAGGCCGGGGAGTCGCAGAGGAAGCCGTAGAAGGTCTGGTTGTCCAGCTTCTCGACCAGTCGGGCCCACATCTCCCGGATGCGCGGCACGTCGCGCTCGCGGATGGCGCGGTTCATGTCGGAGAAGTCCGCGCCCTCCTCGAGGCAGCGCGCCCACGCGTCGGCGACCCGGCGGTAGACCTCGGGGAGGTCCTCGGCGGTCTCCGCGTAGTGGCTCTCGCCCTTGAGGTCGACCACCGTCGAGGGGGTCACCGGGGCGAGCGGGTTGGGGAACGGCCTCGTCTCCAGGCCGACCAGGTCGATGTAGTGCTGGAGCGCGGTCGAGCTGGGCGGGAAGCGCATCGCGCCGAGCTCGGCGGTGAGGCCGGGGTCGCAGCCGTCGAAGCCGACGGTGCGCAGGCGTCCGCCGAGTTGGTCCGCCTCGTACACGACGGGCTTGAGGCCCATCTTCATCAGCTCGTAGGCCGTGACCAGGCCCGACAGCCCGCCGCCGATGACGGCGACCTCGGTGCCGTGCTCGGTGGCGGGCACCTGGCCGAGACCGGCCGGGTGGGCCAGGTAGTCGTCGTAGGCGTAGGGGAAGTCCGGGCCGAACATGGTGACCGGGGGAAGCCCCTCACCGGCGTGCGGGACGGCGGTGGGCACGGTGGACGTCATCGGGTGCGGACTCCTGGGGTGACTGACCGACGGGTCGAGACGGCTGGCTGACGGGTCGAGACGGTTCAGGCGGTGCGGGCGGCGGCGCGGGCGGGCTCGGCGAGGGCGGACTCGGCCAGGGCGCCGTAGAGGCCGGGGCGCCGGTCCTGGAGGTACGGGTTGGTCTCGCGGGACGCGGCGGGCAGCCGGGGATCGACCTCGGCCAGAAGGATCTCCTCCCCCTCGCCGGCCCGCGCGGCGACGACCCCGTCGGGGCCTGCCAGCAGGGTGAGGCCGGTGAAGGCGAACTCCCCTTCGGTGCCGGTGCGGTTGACGTACGCGACGTACATCTGGTTCTCGAACGCCCGCACCGGTACCAGCGATTCGGCGACGAACCGGTAGGGGTGCATCAGGGCGGTGGGGACCAGCAGCAGGTCCGTTCCGGCCAGGGCGTGGGCCCGGGTGTTCTCCGGGAACTCCACGTCGTAGCAGATCAGCAGACCGACGGTGAGGGAGCCGAGGCGGGCCTGGACGACGGGGGTGTCGCCCGGGGTGAAGTGGGTCCGCTCGAAGTCACCGTAGAGGTGCGTCTTGCGGTAGTTGGCGAGCGGGGCGCCGTCCGCGCCGATCAGCCGGGCGGAGTTGTACGTGTGCCCGCCGTCGCTCTCGGGGTAGCCGTAGGCGATCGCGATGCCGTGGCGGGCGGCGACGGCGGAGAGGGCCTCGGCGGACGGTCCGTCGGCGGGCTCGGCGAGCCGGGGGACGGCGTCCCCGATCGCGTAGCCGGTCAGGAACATCTCCGGGGCGGCGATCAGTTCCGCTCCCGCGCGGGCGGCGCGGGCGGCCGCCGCGTCGAGGACGGCGATGTTCGCGCCGGTGTCGCCCGGACGGCCGGAGCTCTGGAGCAGGGCGGTGCGCATGGCGGGGTCTCCGGCGGGAAGGCGGGTGGGTCGAGCTGCGGCTTCGACCGCGCCCACGACAGTACGGTCCGTGCGTCGGGGCGGACAATACGGATCCGTTGCGGACAACCGCGCGAATCGTTGCGTGTACCGCGGCATCCCCGTCGAAACGTTGCGTGTGCCCCCTGGGCGGGCGCGTGCGGGGTCGGCGCCGCCGCTCAGACGCGGCTGCCGTGACGACTCCCGCGGCCACGGCGGCCACCGTCCCGCCGCAGCAGGACCGCCGCCGGCACGGCGTACGCGCACGCCAGGACCGCGAAGGTCACGCCGTGGGGCTCGCCCAGCGCGCCGTACGCGGTGTACGTCGCTATCACGGTGAGGTCCGTGGCCATGCCCGCCACGGAGGTGACCGTCGCCCGCCCGGGCCCCCGGATCGCGTGCTGCAGCCGCGCGTCCGCCAGCACCGTGGCGAGCTGGAACCCGGCGAAGGCCAGTCCGGCGAGCACCGCCGTCCCGGCGGGCGTCCCCCACAGCGCTCCCCACCCCAGCATCGCCGCCGAACCGGCGAGCAGCGGACCGAGCCTCCGCCCCGCGAACCACCGCTCCGCGGGCCCGGCCGGCAGACCGCCCACCGCCGCGCCCGCCCAGATCGCCAGCAGGTACCAGGAGACCTCGCCGTCCGCCGCCCCGGTCTCCCGGACCAGCAGCGGCGTGTACTCGTCGAGCGCGCCCCACACCCCGGACACCGCCGCGACCAGCAGCATCGCCCCGACCGGCCACCGGACGGGCCGCACCCGGGTCGCTCGGTCCTCGCCGGAGACGCCGGCCCCGTCGGGGTCCTCCCCGAGGACGCCGGGCTCATCCGTCTCGGCGGGCTCACCGGGCCCGCCGGGCACCCCGCCGTCCCGCCGCTCCGGCATGGCGTGGGCCGCCCCCGCCGCCAGCAGGCACGCCGCGACCGAGGCCACGCCGATCAGCGTCTGTCCCCCGGCCTCGAGCAGGGGACCGGCCACCGCCATGGAGGCCACGACGCCCAGGGTCTCCGCCGTCCGGGCCCGCCCCATCACCGCGGGGTAGCGCGCGACCGCGCCCGCCCGCTCCAGTTCGTCGTGGACGAGGGCCTCGAGCGCGCCGGAGGCCAGCGAGCCGCCCACACCCCACAGCACGAAACCGGCCGCGAACGACCAGTAGGAGGGCGCCCAGACCCACAGGGCGAAGCCGGCGGCCGACAGCAGCGGTCCGGCGCGCAGCGCGGAACGCCGCGAGTACCGGTCGGCCAGGGCCCCGGAGGGCGCCTCGGCGACGACACCGGTCAGGGACCAGATCGCGAACAGCGAGGAGATCTGCCCCACGGACAGCCCGGCGTCGGCGAACAGCAACGCGTACACCGGGTACAGGACGACGCAGTCGCCCAGGAAGGAGTAGGCGTACAGGGCCGCCGTCAGGCGGCCCGGGGCATCAGGTCAATGTCGTCGGCGCTTCATACCGTCGAGGGTAGTCCGGATCCGCCGGAGAAGCGCCGCAGAAGCGGGGAAAGGACCAGAACGGATTTGGTGCGCTCGACGAACGGCTCCCCCGCGATCCTCTCCAGCACCTGTTCGAAGTGCCGCATGTCCTCGGCGAAGACCTGGACGACCGCGTCCGCCTCCCCGGTGACGGTGGAGGCGGACACGACCTCGGGATAGCGCTCCAGCCCGCGGCGGATGGTCTCGGGCGAGGTGTTGCCGCGGCAGTACACCTCGACCAGCCCTTCGGTGGACCAGCCGAGGGCGGCCGGGTCCACGCGGACCGTGAACCCGGTGATCACCCCGGTCTCCCGCAGCCGGTCCACCCGCCGTTTCACGGCGGGCGCGGACAGGCCGACCATCTGGCCGATGTCGGCGTAGGACCGGCGCGCGTCCTCGGCGAGGGCGCGCACGATGCGTTCGTCGAGCTCGTTCAGCAAGGCGCGGGGATCACTTCCGTACGTGGTTGTACGGGCAGTAGAACAGATCAGCTCCAGCTGGCGTGCAGCGGCTTGCCCTCCGCGTAGCCGGCCGCGCTCTGGATGCCGACGACGGCCTTCTCCGCGAACTCCGCCAGGTCGCCCGCGCCCGCGTAGGTGCAGGAGGAGCGGACGCCCGCAACGATCGAGTCGACGAGGTCCTCGACGCCCGGCCGGGCCGGGTCGAGGAACATCCGCGAGGTGGAGATGCCCTCCTCGAAGAGCGCCTTGCGGGCACGGTCGTACGAGGACTCCTCGGAGGTCCGGTTGGCCACCGCGCGCGCCGAGGCCATGCCGAAGGACTCCTTGTAGAGCCGCCCGTCGGGCGCCTGCTGGAGGTCGCCCGGGGACTCGTAGGTGCCGGCGAACCAGGAACCGATCATCACGTTGGAGGCGCCGGCCGCGAGGGCCATCGCCACGTCGCGCGGGTGGCGGACGCCGCCGTCGGCCCAGACGTGCTTGCCGTGCTTCTTCGCCTCGGCGGCGCACTCCAGGACGGCGGAGAACTGCGGGCGGCCCACGCCGGTCATCATCCGGGTGGTGCACATGGCGCCGGGGCCGACGCCGACCTTGACGATGTCGGCGCCCGCCTCGATCAGGTCGCGCACGCCCTGCGCGGAGACGATGTTGCCCGCGACGATCGGCGCGGCCGGGTCGAGCGCCCGGACGGTGCGGACGGCGCTGATCATCGACTCCTGGTGGCCGTGCGCGGTGTCGATCACCAGGGTGTCGATGCCGGCGTCCAGCAGCTGCTTGGCCTTGCCGGCCACGTCGCCGTTGATGCCGACGGCGGCGGCGATGCGGAGCCTGCCCTGCGCGTCGACGGCGGGGGTGTAGAGGGTGGCGCGCAGCGCGCCCGTGCGGGTGAGGATGCCGGCCAGGCGGCCCTCGGCGTCCACGGCGGGGGCGTAGCGGCGGTTGGCGGCGTCGAGGGTGACGAACGCCTCGCGGGGGTCGACGTCGGCGTCCAGCAGGAAGAGGTCGCGGGACATGACCTGCGAGAGCTGGGTGAACCGGTCGACGCCGGAGAGGTCCTGGTCGGTGACGACGCCGACCGGCTTGTAGTGCTCGTCGACGACCACGCCGGCGTTGTGGGCCCGCTTGGGCAGCAGGGCGAGCGCGTCGGCGACGGTCTGGTGCGGGGAGAGCACGATGGGGGTGTCCAGCACGAGGTGGCGGCTCTTGACCCAGCCGACGACCTCGGTGACGACCTCGATCGGGATGTCCTGCGGGATGACGACCAGTCCGCCTCGGCGGGCGACGGTCTCGGCCATCCGGCGGCCCGCGACGGCGGTCATGTTGGCGACGACCAGCGGGACCGTGGTGCCGGTGCCGTCCGGCGAGGAGAGGTCGACGGCCTGGCGGGAGCCGACGGAGGAGCGGCTCGGAACCATGAAGACGTCGTCGTAGGTGAGGTCGTACGTCGGCTGGACGTCGTTGAGGAATCGCACGTGCACATCCCGAAAGAACAGATACGGCCCTGCGGCGTGGACCGCCGAGGGAAAAAGGCACGTACTTCAGTTTCCCCCGGCCGAAGCCGGGGGAACCAGACACGGATCATCCACAAACGCGATCTTCAGCTTTGTACTTTCCTCCTAAGATCCGCGAGGTCCTGCAGGTCCCGCGCCGACGCGCGGGGGCTCAGGCGGGGGAAGTGTTCCCTGGCGTGCCAGCCGAGCTGGATGCGGGTGTTGACGCCCGCCGCGTCCATCATCTGCCGGATCCGCCGCTGCACGGTCCGCCGCCCGATGCCCAGGCGCACGGCGACGGTGGCGTCGGTGCACCCGTCGAGCAGCATGCGCAGGATCTGCAGGTCGAGCCCCCCGGACTCCGCCCTGTGCGCTTCCATCCGCTTGTCCCTCCTCTCCGCACCACGGACGCCCTGAGGCCCGCCCGGCCGCGGCGTAGGCGGCGGGACGGGCCCCAGGGCGCCGCGTCAGCCCAGGTCGGGGCGCTCGGTGACCTTCAGGGCGTTGACGAGCGTCTTCCCGTCACCGGCGACGAGGCGCAGGTTCAGCTGTCCGTCGGTCACCGTGACCCGGAAGGTCTTGGTGAGCGCCGTCCGCTGGCCCGCCTCGAGGGCGATGTCGAGGTTGTCGACACGGGTCGTGCCCTCGGCCATCACGTCGAAGACGCGCTTGCCCGGGGCCTTGTTGCCGATCTCCGCGAAGTCCACCTCGATGTCGTAGACGCCGTCGGCGAGGCCGTCGAAGCGGTACTCGAGGGCGCCCTCGCGGGCGGTGGCGAAGCGGGCGTCGTCCACGGTGCCCGCGATGCCGCCGCTGACGCGGGTGGTGGTGGACCGGCCGACCCAGCCGTGCGAACCGCTGGTGTACGCGCGGTCGGCGCTCCAGGCCGCGCCGTCGGAGTCGGCCGCGGTGCCGGTGGTGGCGCCGACGTCGACGGCCCGGGAGTAGCCCGGCACCACCAGGGTGACCGGCACGGTGAACTCGGGCGCGCGCCCGGAGGCGGAGCGGACGGTGACCTCGGTCGTGTAGACCTGGCCGGCGGTCAGCCCGTCGGTGGACAGGCTCAGGCCCAGCTTCTCCTCGGCGCCCTTGGCGAGGGTGCCGGTGGCGCCGTCCAGGGCCAGCCAGTCCGCGTTCTCGGTGACGGTGAACTCCGTCTCGGAGCCGGAGTTGGCCAGCGTGAGGCCGCGTTCCCGGTCCTCGCCCGGCGGGACGACGGCGAGCACGCTCTCCGCGGAGGCGGCGACGGCGCCGGTGGCCAGGGCAGCGCCGACCTCGACCAGTTCCCCGGAGCCGACCTGGACGGTCTTCTCGAAGCCGCGGTAGGCCGGGGCCCGCACGACGACCGTGTTCTCGCCCTCGGGCACGCGCAGGGTGTAGCCGCCGTCGGCGCCGGTGACCGCCGTGGCGCCGCCGGCCGTGACCTCGGCCCCTTCGACGGGCCTGCCGTCGTTGGCGTCGGTGACCGTGCCGCGGATCCGGGAGCTGGTGTCGCGGAAGGAGATGCTCATGCCGTCCGCGAGCACCGGCTGGTTCAGCGCGTACTGGAGGGCGACCGTACCGGTGGCGTTCTCGACGCCGACGGTGGCGCTGTTGCCCTGGAGGCGGGCGTTGCCGGCCGGGACGTCCTTGTAGCGGTAGGTGACGCCGCCGCTCTCGGTGAGCTCCACCGAGAAGGAGAAGCGCACGGTGGTTCCCCGCGGCATGACGTCGCGCCACTCGACCAGGAACCTGCGGTTCGGCGCCTCGCCCCAGCTCTTGGTGGTGACCTGGCCGGGCGAGGTGACCGTCAGGTCGTCCCAGAACGGGTAGAGGGCGGCGTTGGGGGCCGCCGTGGACGGGATGGCGACGTTGGAGAAGCTGGTGGAGCTGCCGCCGAAGGTGAGCACGCCGTTGGTGCTGACGTGACCGGCGCCGTACTGGTTGCCGTAGAGCGGGAAGGTGAACGGCAGGTTCACCGGGGCGGCCGCGTCGTCGCCGGTGAGGGCGAGCGGGGTGTCGCCGGCGATCCACTCGGCGGTGCCGGTGGAGCAGGCCGTGCCGAAGGAGTCCTTCCGGGCGGGCAGGGTGAGGTCGGCCGTGAGGTCGGCGCTCACGCTGATCTCCTTCTGCGCCTTGGTCAGGCACAGCGAGGAGGAGACCGCTTCGAGGGTGTAGTCGCCGTTCGGGACGACGGCGGAATAGGTGCCGTTCGCGGCCGTGGTGGTGGAGACCGGGGTGCCCGCGAAGGAGACGGTGGCGCCGCCGACCGGGCCCTCGGTGGAGCGCACCGTGCCGGAGACGGTGGAGGACGGGGCCTGCTCCATCGCGATGGAAGCGGACGCCGTCGCGCCCTCGGTGACGGTGGCCCGGGCGGTGCCGTTCAGGTAGCCGTACTTGGAGGCGGTGAGGGTGTACTCGCCGACCGACAGGACGGGCAGCGTCCAGCCGCCGTCGGCGCCGGAGGTGACGGTGCGGTCGATGGGGCCGTCGACGGTGATCCGCACGCCCGCGAGCGGCTCGCCGCCGGAGGTGACGGTGCCGCCGAGCGAGCCGACCGGGCCGCGCGGCGCGTTGTCCACGGCGGCGCGCACGTCCAGCTTGCCCTCGCCGAAGACGTTGTTGCGGGCCGCGGTGCCGCCGCACTGCAGGTTCTCGGTGTCGACGGCGGTCTGGTCGAGCAGTTCCTCGGTGGCCTCGACGTCGCCCTGCAACTGCGGGGACGCCGACCAGATCAGGGCGACGGCGGCAGCGGTGTGCGGGGAGGCCATGGAGGTGCCGTTGAAGCTGTCGTAGCCGCCGGGGACGGAGGACCGGACGTTGACGCCGGGGGCGGCGATGTTCGGCTTGACCGTGCCGGCCTCGCCCGGGCCGCGCGACGAGAAGGAGGCGATGGCGCCGTTCACGTCGAAGGCGCCGGTGGAGTAGCTGGAGACGTACGTGCCCGGTGAGCCGGAGGTGCTGCACGACGAACCGCTGTTCCCGTTGGAGAAGGCGGGGAAGATGCCCGCCGCGCGCCAGGAGTCGACGATCTCCTGGTACCAGGGGTCGAAGCCGCTGCCGCCCCATGAGTTGTTCACGACGTCGGGCGCCATCTCCGGCCGCGGGTTGTTCCCGGCGCGGTCGGTCGGGGCGAGGATCCACTCGCCGGAGGCCAGCAGGGAGGCGTCCGAGCAGGAGTTGGACTCGCAGCCCTTGGCGGCGATCCAGGTGGCGCCGGGGGCGACGCCGATCTGGTTGGCGCCGCCGTCGTCGCCCACCATGGTGCCCATGGTGTGGGTCCCGTGGTCGTTGTTGTCGCAGGGGTTCCCGCCGGCGCATATCGACGCCGGGTCGAACCAGTTGTAGTCGTGGCTGAAGGTGCCGTCGCCGTTCCGGCCGCGGTAGGAGGCGGCCACGGCCGGGTGGGTGTGGTCCACGCCGGTGTCGACGTTGGCGACGACGATGCCCTCGCCGCGGACGCCGTCGCCCTCCCACACGTCGGGGGCGTTGACGGCGTCGATGTTCCACTCGACGCCGGAGACGCGGTTCTCGCGCTCGCCCTTCTCGGGCTCGTCCAGCTTGATGCCCCGGTCGGCGCGGATCGACTCGACCTCGGGGAGGGCCGCGATCTTCTCCGCCACCGCCTTGCCCGCGGTGACCTGGACGGTGTTGATGATCCAGAAGGAGCGCGCCTCCGCGCCGTTCTTCTCGGCCACCGCCAGGACGTCTGCCTGGCTCTCCTCGGCCGTCTCCTTCTTGGACCGCAGGACCTCGGCGCCCCGGGCGGTCTTGTCGGTGAGCCTGTTGGCCCTGGTCAGGTCCGCGTCCTGGGCGAGGTTGACCCAGAACGTCGTCTTCCCCCCGTCCTCGAACTCCTCGAGGACGCGCTTCTCGGCCTTGGCGGGCAGGCCCTCGGCGGCGTTCGGCGCGGCGGTGGCGCCGAGGGCGCCGAGCGGTAGCAGCGCCATGGACGTCAGAGCCACGAGCGCGGCTCTGACCGGTCTCCGGTTCGGTCTCAACAGGTCTCCATCCCACGAGCGGCGGGGATCTCCCGCCCCGACTTGCTGCAGTCGTGCTGAGTGGTGGAACGCTGAGGCCGGGCCGTCATGGGCCCGGCGACCGGCCCATTCTTCGATCATGTGCATGACTTCACAAGAACGGAATGCGCCTTCCACGCCGGGCTGGCCCAAACTCGCCAACCGGTCCGGCGAAGGCATGGACCGCCGCGCACCGGGGTAACGGCGCGCGGCACGGCCGGAGAACGCCGGACGGCCCGCGCCTGGGGCGCGGGCCGTCCGGTGACGCTACGTCAGACGCCGTCGGGGTCCGCCCGGTTGAGGGCGGGGGCGGGCGCCTGGCCCGCCGTGAGCAGGTAGTCGGCGGCCGAGGTGTCGGTCACCAGGCTGGTGACCAGACCCGACCGCAGCACCGCGTCGATCGCGGCGCCCTTGCGCGCCCCTCCGGCGATCGCGACCACCTCGGGGATGCGGCGCAGCTGCTCCGCCTTCACCGTGATGCACCGCTCGCCCAGGTCGCGGCCGACCCGCCGGCCCTGCGCGTCGAAGAGGTGCGCGGACATCTCCGCGGCGACGCCCAGCGAGGCGTAGTGCTCCCGCTCCTCGTCGCTCAGCATGTCGTGCACCGTGGAGACGCCCGGTTCCCACGACCCGATGGAGACGCAGGCGACGGTGACCTTGTCGAAGTACTCGAAGGCCCGGGCGATGCCCGTCTGGTTGCGCAGCGCCGCCGCGGTGGCCGCGTCCGGCAGCAGCATCGGCGCGTAGATGGGGTGGGCGTCGCCGCCCGACACCTGGGCGGCGCGCCGCACCGCCTCCACCGAGCCGCGCTCGGCGGTTCCGGCGTCGTAGACACCGGTGAGCTGGACCACCGTGCACTGCGGCAGCTTGTTGAGCGCCACCGACATGTGGATGGTGGACCGTCCCCAGGCCAGCCCCAGGACGTCCCCCTCGTCGACCAGTTCGCCGAGGAGGTCCGCGGCGACCTCGCCCAGGCCCTCCGGGTCCGGGGAGTCCTGGGCCTCCGGAGGGGACTCGACCACGACGGCGTGCCGCAGGCCGTACCGGGCCCGGAGCGCGTCGGAGCGCTCCGCGTCCAGTTCGGCCGGGACACGGATCTCGATCCGCACAAGGTCCCTCTCGAGGGCGGTCTCCAGGACCCGCGCCACCTTGAAGCGGCTCACGCCGAACTCCTCGGCGATCTGGATCTTGGACTTGCCCTCGAGGTAGAAGCGGCGGGCCATGGCCGCCGCCTGCACCAGCTCAGCGGGACCCATCCGCATGGCTGACCGGCCCGCCGACATACCCGACACGGCGCTCTCCTCACTGCTGTTCACATCTTGGACCTGCCGTCCATCCTTGCAGATGTGGCAGGACGTATCCGCCCCCTGTGGGCGTCGTTCACGTTCCGTTGGCCCCGCATCCGCCGTGCGTCACATCCCGGCCGGGCGGTGTCAGTGGCCGCACGCCCAGGACGCGGCGGCGGTGGCCGACTCGGCGCTCGCCCGCAGCGCGCGGACCGCCTCGGCCGGGTCCTGGGCGCCGTAGACCGCGGAACCGGCCACGAACACGTCCGCCCCGGCCTCCGCGCAGCGCTCGATGGTGGAGGCCGAGACACCGCCGTCCACCTGCAGCCAGAGTTCGAGGCCGTGCTTGGAGATGAGCTCACGGGTGCGGCGGATCTTGGGCAGCATGATGTCGAGGAAGGCCTGGCCGCCGAAGCCCGGCTCCACCGTCATGATCAGCAGCATGTCGAGCTCGGGCAGCAGGTCCTCGTACGGCTCGATCGGCGTGGCCGGCCGCAGCGCCATGGAGGCGCGGGCGCCCTTGGCGCGGATCTCCCGGGCGAGCCGGACCGGCGCGGCCGCGGCCTCCACGTGGAAGGTGACCGACCCGGCGCCGGCCTCCACGTACTGGGGGGCCCAGCGGTCGGGCTGCTCGATCATCAGGTGGCAGTCCAGCGGGGTGTCGGTCGCCCGTGCCAGGGACTCGACCACCGGCACGCCGAGGGTCAGGTTCGGCACGAAGTGGTTGTCCATGACGTCGACGTGGAGCCAGTCGGCTCCGGACACCGCCTTCGCCTCGTCGGCGAGGCGCGCGAAGTCCGCGGACAGGATGCTCGGGTTGATCTGCACGGCCATGCCCCCAGCCTCCCATGCCGCGCGCCTCCGGGCGGCATCCGGGTGCCTCTCTTTTCCGCTCGGATTTCCGCCCGGACCCGCCGCGCGCGGCGGCCGGGCCCGCGGCACGCGCGGCGGCCGGGGGCGTGCCGCGCGGCCGGGCGTCAGGCCAGGCGGCGGAACAGCGCCAGGTACATGGCGTCGGTGCCGTGCAGATGCGGCCACAGCTGCACGTCGGGGCCCTCCCCGAGCTCCGGCACACCCGGCAGCAGGGGGCGCGCGTCGAGGAGTTCGGCCTCCCCGGCCCGCTGCTTGAGCACGTCGTCGACGACCGCGCGGGTCTCGGCCAGGTGCGGCGAGCAGGTCACGTACCCGACGACGCCGCCGATCCGCACCGAGTCCAACGCGGTGCCCAGCAGCGCCCGCTGGAGCGGGGCGAACCCGTCCAGGTCCTCGGGGCGGCGCCGCCACCGCGCCTCGGGCCGGCGCCGCAGCGCCCCCAGGCCGGTGCAGGGCACGTCCATCAGGACGCGGTCGAACGATCCGGGGCGCCACGGCGGACGCGTCCCGTCGGCGGCGATCACCTGGTAGGGGCCGGGGTTGCCCTCCAGCGCCCGCGCCACCAGTCCGGCGCGGTGCGGCTGCTTCTCGGAGGCGAGCAGCACCGCCCCGCGCTCGGCGGCCAGTCCGGCGAGCAGCGCCGCCTTGCCGCCGGGGCCCGCGCAGCCGTCCAGCCAGGCCCGGTCGGGGCCCTCCAGCGGGGCGTTGGCCAGGGCCAGGGCGACCAGCTGGCTGCCCTCGTCCTGCACGCCCGCGCGGCCTTCACGCACCGCCTCCACCGCGCCGGGCTCGCCGCCCTCGGTGAGCCGGACCGCGTACGGCGACCAGCGCCCGGGCGCCGCCGCCTCCTCGCCCAGCGACTCCAGCAGCTCCCCGGCCGTGGCCCGTCCGGGGCGCGCCACCAGGGTCACCTCGGGGCGCTCGTTGTCCGCGGCCAGCAGTTCCTCGACGCCGGCCCGGCCGCCGCCCAGCGAGTCCCACAGCGAGGAGACCACCCAGCGCGGGTGGGAGTGGACCACCGCGAGGTGGTCCTCGGGGTCCTCGTCGTAGGGCGGGGCGACCCGCTCGAGCCAGCCGTCCAGGTCGTGCCGGGCGATCTTGCGCAGCACGGCGTTCACGAACTTGGCCCGGCCGTCACCCAGGACGACCCGGGCCAGCTCGACGGTCGCGGAGACCGCCGCGTGGGGCGGGATCCGGGTGCCGAGGAGCTGGTGGGCGCCGAGCGAGAGCACGTCCAGCACCGGCGGGTCCACCTCGCGCAGCGGGCGGTCGACGCAGTCGGCGACGATCGCGTCGTAGGTGCCCTGGCGGCGCAGCGTGCCGTAGACCAGCTCGGTGGCGAGAGCGGCGTCCCGGCCGTCGAAGCCCTCCTTCTCCCGGGCCTTGCGCAGCAGCGGCGGCAGGACCAGGTTGGCGTACGCGTCCCGTTCGTCGACGGCGCGCAGCGCCTCGAAGGCGAGGATGCGGACCGGGTCCTTCTGGGGCCGGCGGTACGGCTTGGCGGGCTTGCGGGGCCGGCGGGAGGGGTCGCTCACGAAAAAGGTGCTCCGGATCGGAAATCGAGAAGGGGAATGCCTCCCCAGGGTACGGCCCCCGGCCGCCCCGCCGACGGGGCGGCCGGTCGGGGCAGACGGCCGAGGTGCGGCGGCCGGCCGAGGTACGGCGACGGGCCGCGGGCGGGCCGGCCGGCACGGGCCGGCACGGGCCGGGCGGCGGCTCAGGCGCCCAGGGTCTCCCCGGCGGCGATCCGGACGCCGCGGGCCCAGTCGGCGGCGCGCATCGGCTTCTTGCCCTGCGGCCGCACCCACACCAGCTCGACGGCGTGCGACCCGGTGCCGACGTACACGTTGTTCTTGCCCGCCGCGATCTCGCCGGGCGCCAGGTCGGTCCGGTCGGGGACCGCCGCGACCTGGGTGAGCTTCAGCCGCTCGCCGCGGAAGCTGGTCCAGGCGCCGGGCGCGGGGTTGCAGCCGCGCACCACCCGGTCCACCCGCAGGGCGGGGGCGGCCCAGTCGACCCGCGCGTCCTCCACCGTGATCTTGGGGGCGAGGCTGACGCCGTCGGCGGGCTGCGGGACCGGCTGGAGGGCGCCGTCCTCGATCCCGTCCATGGTGGCGGCGAGCAGCCCGGCGCCGGCCAGCGAGAGGCGGGTGAGCAGGTCGCCGGCGGTGTCGGTGGGGCGGACCGGCTCGGTGACGGTGCCGTAGACCGGTCCGGAGTCGAGGCCCTCCTCGATCAGGAAGGTGGACGCTCCGGTGATCTCGTCGCCCGCCATCACCGCGTGCTGCACCGGGGCGGCGCCGCGCCAGGCGGGCAGCAGCGAGAAGTGCAGGTTGACCCAGCCGTGGGCCGGGACGTCGAGGGCGACGCGGGGCAGCAGGGCGCCGTAGGCCACCACCGGGCAGCAGTCCGGGGCGATCTCGCGCAGCCGGGCGAGGAAGGCCTCGTCGCGCGGGGTGGCGGGCCTGAGCACCTCGATGCCGGCTTCCTCGGCGCGCTGGGCGACCGGGCTCGCCACCAGTCGGCGGCCCCGTCCGGCGGGCGCGTCGGGGCGGGTGACGACGGCGGCCACCTCGTGCCGCCCGGAGGCGATGAGTGCGTCCAGGGCGGGAAGGGCGACCTCGGGGGTGCCTGCGAAGACGAGCTTCATGGGTGGCGTGGGGCCTCTCGGGGCGGGAAGTGCGGGCGGCGCACCAGTCTAGGAGGCCCGGGGGCGGCTCCCGCGCGTGCGGCCCCGCCAGGGCGCGCGGCGGACACCGAGCGCCCCCGCGACCGTGACCCCGGGGGGCCGGACGCGTTGGTCAAAGGAGAGTTGACCACAACGGGCCGCCTTCGCCGCGGCCGATCCTTTCATCGCCGGTTCGAGAGGCTTGTTCATGGCCGACCACGCAACCCACGACGCCCAGGCTCGGGCCAGCCTGCACCTGCTGGTACGGGACATCGAGCGGGTCCGCCGGCAGGTGGACGCGCTGCGCACGCTCACCGCGCAGCTCGGGAACGTCTACCGCCCGCGCCGCACCGGTTCCTCCGCCGGCTTCGTCGTCTACGGACGGGCGCCCGCGCCGACGGTCCGCCTCGCGCAGGAGCTGCGCGACAGTGTCGAGACGCTGGTCACGGCGGCGGTGGACTTCGACCGGTCGCTGGGTTTCTCGTGGGACGCGGTGGGGTCCGCGCTGGGCGTCACCAAGCAGGCGGTGCACCGGCGTTACGGGGCGCGGAGGGCGGCGCAGCAGGCGGCCGCGGAGGCGGAGCGGTCCGCCCGGCAGCAGCCCTCGCCCCCGGGCGACCTGCCCACCGTCCCGCCGGCCCGTCAGCCCCTGCCCGACCGCCCGGCCCCCTTCCCCTCCCCTCGCAACGGCACCTGACGGGTCCCTCCCCGGCCCTGTCCGGCCCCCTGCGAGGCAGTCCGCAGGGGGCCGGGCGGGGCCGGCCGGGGCGTATGTCAGTGCGCTTCGGACTCCGGGGCGGGAGGCCGGCCCGGAAAGCGGGAGGCGTCGCGCATCTCCTGCCGTTGACGGGCGATGAGCCACGGGAGGGCGAGCAGCGTCACGGCCGCACCCGCGATCGCGCCGGTCACCATGCCGCCGCGCGCCCCCGACTCCTCCGGGGCCGTCAGCAGCAGGAGCACCGCGGCGGCGACGGCGAGCAGCGCGGCCGCCGGCCAGGCGTAGAGGCGCCGGGTGAAGTAGACGCTGCGGGCGGGTCGCCGGGGCGGGTCGTCCACGACGGCGGCGGGGCCGGCGGTGACGGCGATCGGCCGTTTGTAGTAGGCGAGGTACGACCAGTGGCCGCAGGGTTCCCAGCCGTCGGGTGCGAGCGAGGCCGCGTGCCGCGACCGGTCGCGGCGGTCGACGACGTCACGCCGGTACTCCCAGCGCTGGGCGGCGTTCCCGTCCCGGTGGCTGACGAACCGGCCCAGCCGGTCGACCTTCTCGATCTCCCAGCCCTGGGCGCCGAAGCGGTTCATCATGTCCTGGTCCGCGTAGGCGTCCACGGTCCAGACCCAGCGCTGGACGCCGGGTTCCGGAGCCTGCGGGCCGTGCCCGCCGGACGGGGCCGGGGCCAGCTCGCGGGCGAACTCGGCCGGCGGCCCGAACTCGGCCCGCGCGTCGGTTCCCGATTCCTCGGCGTATCCGCGCACTTCGGCGACCAGGGCGGCGGCGCGGTCCCGGGGCAGGCCCCGCTCCGCCAGGGCGCGGGTCAGCTCGCCGAACCAGTCGGCGCCGTCACCCCCGCGGCCGTCAGCGCGTTCCGCACCGTGGTGTGAAAGGTCATCCATGTCTCCCCCTCCTCCGCGAGGCAGGTCCGCCCCTCCGGCGTGAGCTCGTAGTAGCGCCGTCCCGGGCCGCGCTCGGCGGCGCGGAACTCCGCCCGCACCAGTCCCGCCGTCTCCAGCCGGTTGAGGACCGGGTAGAGGGTGCCGCCCCGGATGTGGCCCAGGCCGGCGTCGTCCAGCTTCTTGGCGATCTCGTAGCCGTAGCTCTCGCCGTCGACGAGGCAGGACAGCACGAGCAGATCGAGAACTCCCTTGAGCCAACTGGCTCTGCGGTCCGCAGCCATGCCCATATGACATCACTACCTAGTCAGCATGGCAACCTAGGTAGTGATGCCGACGGGAGGCACCCTTCTTCCGGTGCATGCCCGCGCACCCCGGCATGTGCCCGCGCACCCGGTGAGTGCCCGCACGTCCGGCGTGCGCCCTGGCCGCGCCGCCCCTCCCCCGTGGGGTCAGCCGATGTCCGGGGGGTCGATGCGGAGGCGGACCGGTGCGGCGCCGCCGCGGGCCATGCGGGTCGCCTGGGCGGACTTGAGGGCGGCGGCCAGGGCCGAGCCCCGCCCGGGCGGCACGCGCACGAGGACGCGCTCCCAGATCTCCCCCGGCGGCGGCGCCCCGCGTCGCACCGCGCGGCCCGCGGGCGTCACCGGCAGGGGCACCGGCCCGAGCACCTCCGCCTCCCCGGGCAGCTCCGCCGCGGCGACGAACTCCGCCACGGCCTCCGGCGGACCCGACACGGAAGCCATCCGGGAGACCGGCGGAAACCCGAGCTCCGCCCGTTCGGACAGCTCCCGCAGCGCGTGTCCCACCGGGTCCCACCGCACCAGCGCCTGCACGGGCCGCAGCGTCGGCTCGGCGATGACCACGACCGTGCCGCCGGCCTCCTGGCCCCGCACCAGCGCCGCCGCGGCGATCCACCGCCGCAGCGCCTCCTCGCCGGAGCGCAGGTCCTGGCGTCCCAGCATCGCCCAGCCGTCGAGCAGCAGCGCCGCCGCGTAGCCGCCCTCCGCGACCGGTTCGGCGCCGGGCGTGGACACCACCAGCGCCGGGGTGCCCGGCACGGTGTCGAGCACCTGCTCACGCCCCGACGTCCGCACCGGCACGGAGGGGAACGCCCGCCCCAGCTCCTCCGCGGTCCGCCGCGCGCCCACCACGCTGGCCCGCAGCCGGAACGCGCCGCACTCCGGGCAGTGCCACTCCGCCTCGGGCCGCCCGCACCAGCCGCAGGCCAGGCGGGTCTCGTCCTGCCCCTCCAGGGGGCCGGCGCAGTGCCGGCAGCGGGCGGGCGTGCGGCAGTTCGCGCAGGCGAGCCGCGGCACGTAACCGCGCCGCGGCACCTGCACCAGCACGGGGCCGTGCCGCAGGCCCTCGCGGGCGGTCTGCCAGGCCAGGGTGGGCAGCCGGGCCGCCCGGGCCGCCTCGTCGCGCGCCAGGTCCTGGTCCCCGACGGTCCGCACCAGCGGCGCGGCGGCCCGCACCAGGGACCGGTCGGCCACCAGGGGCCGCGCCCAGCCGCTCTCGACCAGCTGGGCGGCCTCCACCGTGGTGCTCCACGCCCCGAGCAGGAAGCCGCAGCGGTGGAGCGCGGCGCGCAGTTCCAGGACCTCGCGGGCGTGCGGCTGGGGGGCGTGCGGTTCGCTGTGGCTGCCGTCGCCGTCGTCCCAGAGCGCGACCAGCCCGAGGTCGCGGACGGGCGCGAACATGGCGGCGCGGGTGCCCACGACCGCGCGCACCGAACCGCGCCGCACCGCGAGCCACTGCCGGTACCGCTTCTCGGGGCCGGCGTCGGCGGTCAGCAGCACGTGGCGGCCCTCGCCCAGCAGTGCGGTCAGCGCCGCGTCGACCCGGGCGGCGGCGCGCCCGTCGGGGACCACGACCAGCGCGCCCCGCCCGGAGGCGAGCGTGGCGGCGACCGCGCGGGCGGTCTCCTCGCTCCAGGCGGGGCCCGGCAGGGCGTTCCACACGGCGCGCGGGGAGCCGCCCGCCGCCAGGCTCCGCAGGAACGCCGGCCCCTGCTCGTACCGGCTCCAGGTGCCGGGGGCGGGGGCCGGGGGCGGCGGCAGCGGGTCGGGCGAGGGGTCGCGCTCCGCGGTGGCGTTGCGGGGCGGGACGGCGAGCTGGAGGACGTCGGCGAGGCTGCCGGCGTAGCGGTCGGCGACGGCCCGGCAGAGCGTGAGCAGCTCGGGGCCGAGGACCGGCTCGGGCGACACGACCTGCGCGAGGGCGGCGAGGGGGCCGCTGTAGTCGGACTCGGCGAGGCGCTCGACGATGAAGCCGTCGACCAGGCCGCCGCCCTCCCTGCGGCCGCCGCGCACCCGGTTGCGGCCCGCGCCGAACCGGACCCGGACCCGGACGCCCGGCCGGGCGTCGGCGTCGAGCTCGGCGGGGACGGCGTAGTCGAAGTAGCGGTCCAGGTGCAGGACGCCCTTGTCGACGAGGACGCGGGCCACGGGCAGCCGCTCCGCGACGGGCGCGCCGCGCCAGGTCCTGGGCTTGGCCTTGGGGGCCTTCGCCTTCCCTTCGCGGACGCTCTCCCGGATGAGCGCGAGCTGCTCGGGCGGCGCGCCGTCCGCGCCGTCCTCCCGGGGGGTCTTCTCGCTGCTCACGCCGCCATTCTTCCACCGGGCTCCGACAACGACGCCCTGCACGGTGACCGACTCCCCGCCGGCCGACGGCGCGGTGCCCCGGCACGTTCGGCGGCCGCGCCCACGGCCGAGGCCCGGCCCCCGTCGGACGGGGAACCGGGCCTCGGTCGCGCGAAGGCGGGTGCGCAGGGCGGGAAACTACACCCCGGCGGCCTTCTTCAGGGCGTCCACGCGGTCCGTGCGCTCCCAGGTGAAGTCGGGCAGCTCACGGCCGAAGTGGCCGTACGCCGCCGTCTGGGCGTAGATCGGACGGAGCAGGTCCAGGTCGCGGATGATCGCGGCGGGACGCAGGTCGAAGACCTCGCCGATGGCGGCCTGGATCTTCTCCACGCCGACCTTCTCGGTGCCGAAGGTCTCGACGAACAGACCCACCGGCTCGGCCTTGCCGATCGCGTACGCCACCTGCACCTCGCACCGCGAGGCGAGACCGGCCGCGACGACGTTCTTGGCGACCCAGCGCATCGCGTACGCGGCGGAGCGGTCCACCTTGGACGGGTCCTTGCCGGAGAAGGCGCCGCCGCCGTGGCGGGCCATGCCGCCGTACGTGTCGATGATGATCTTGCGGCCGGTGAGGCCGGCGTCGCCCATGGGGCCGCCGATCTCGAAGCGCCCGGTCGGGTTGACCAGCAGGCGGTAGCCCTCGGTCTCCAGCTTGATGCCGTCGTCGGAGAGCGCCTTCAGCTCCGGCTCCACCACGTACTCGCGGATGTCCGGGGTGAGCAGCGAGTCCAGGTCGATGTCCGAGGCGTGCTGCGAGGAGACGACCACGGTGTCCAGGCGGACCGCCTTGTCGCCGTCGTACTCGATGGTGACCTGGGTCTTGCCGTCCGGGCGCAGGTAGGGGATGGTCCCGTTCTTGCGCACGTCCGACAGACGCTTCGACAGGCGGTGCGCCAGGAAGACCGGCAGCGGCATGAGGGTCGGCGTCTCGTCGGAGGCGTAGCCGAACATCAGGCCCTGGTCGCCCGCGCCCTGCTTGTCCAGCTCGTCGTCATCACCCTCGACGCGCGCCTCGTAGGCGGCGTCGACACCCTGGGCGATGTCGGGGGACTGCGCGCCGATGGAGACCGACACGCCGCAGGAGGCCCCGTCGAAGCCCTTCTTCGAGGAGTCGTACCCGATCTCGAGGATCTTGTCGCGCACCAGCTGCGGGATCGGGGCGTAGGCCTTGGTGGTGACCTCGCCGGCGACATGCACCAGGCCGGTGGTGATCAGCGTCTCGACGGCGACCCGGGAGGTGGGGTCCTCACGCAGCAGCGCGTCGAGAATCGTGTCGCTGATCTGGTCAGCGATCTTGTCGGGGTGACCTTCGGTCACGGACTCCGAGGTGAACAGGCGACGGGACACAACGCTCCCTGGGTTTGCAGCGGCTGCTGGCTGAATTCTTGGCGACGGCACGGGGCTGCTGCCCGGACGTCCGGCACAGTCTAGTCGGTTCCGCCCGACTGGCGGGCCACCGATCTCACCCTACGGGCGGCGGAGCGCCGGACGAGCCGTGACGTTCGGGACATTCCGCCGCTCACCAGGGTCCCGGGTGTAGATCATCCGCCCAGCCGCCCGGCGACCAGGTCCCAGACGACGTCCGCGAGGTCCTCCTTGGGACCGTGCGGCACGGGCGTCTCGCCGCCGTCCGCGCCGAGCACCAGGGCCTCGTTCTCCTCCGAGCCGAAGGTGAGGTTCTCCCCCACCTGGTTGACGACGAGGAAGTCGCAGCCCTTGCGCTTCAGCTTGGCCCGGCCGTTGGCCACCACGTCGTCGGTCTCGGCGGCGAAGCCGACGACCACCTGGCCGGGGCGGGCCCGCTCGGCGGAGATCTCCGCCAGCACGTCGGGGTTGCGGACCAGGGCGACCGGCTCCGGCTCCTGGCCGTCCTTCTTCTTGATCTTGCTCTCGGCGTGGACGGCGGGCCGGAAGTCGGCGACGGCGGCGGCCATCACCACCGCGTCGGCGTCCCCGGCGGCCCGCAGGACGGCCTCCCGCAGCTCGACGGCGGTGCCGACGCGGACCACGTCCACCCCCGCCGGGTCGGGCAGTGCGGTGTTGGCGGCGACGAGGGTGACCCGGGCGCCGCGGGCGGCGGCGGTCCTGGCGAGGGCGTAGCCCTGCTTGCCGGAGGAGCGGTTGCCGAGGAACCGGACCGGGTCCAGCGGCTCACGGGTGCCGCCGGCGCTGATCACCACATGGCGTCCGGCCAGGTCGGCGGCGGCCGCGCCGCGGACCAGGACCCGGCGGCAGACCTCGAAGATCTCCACCGGGTCGGGGAAGCGTCCCTTGCCGGTGTCGACGCCCGTCAGCCGGCCCACGGCCGGCTCGATCACCACGGCGCCGCGGCGGCGCAGTGTGGCCACGTTCTCCTGGGTGGCCGGGTGCTCCCACATCTCGGTGTGCATGGCCGGGGCGAAGACCACCGGGCAGCGGGCGGTCAGCAGGGTGTTGGTGAGGAGGTCGTCGGCGAGGCCGTGGGCGGCCTTGGCGAGCATGTCCGCGGTGGCGGGGGCGACCACGACCAGGTCGGCGTGCTGCCCGATGCGCACGTGCGGCACCTCGTGGACGGACTCCCACACCTCGGCGGAGACCGGGTTGCCGGAGAGCGCCGACCAGGTGGGGGCGCCGACGAACTGCAGCGCGGAGGCGGTGGGCACCACCCGGACGTCGTGGCCGGACTCGGTGAACCGCCGCAGCAGTTCGCACGCCTTGTAGGCGGCGATGCCGCCACTGACGCCCAGGACGATCCGGGGCCGGCCGTCCGTCTCGTGCACCGTCGTGTCCACCGTGTCTCTCCCTGAAGTGACTGTCTGCGCAGTGACTGCCTGCGCAGTGACTGCCTGCGTGCCCTGAAGTGACTGCCTGCGTGGTCCGAGCCTACGGGGGCGCCGGGCCGTCCCCGCGGGGACCGGGGCAGACCACAGGCCCGGCAGTGCGACTGCCGGGCCTGTGGCCGGTGCTGTTCTCCGCCGGAGGCGGGGTGGCTCCGCGGGGCGGAGCCGGCGCCTCAGCGCGTGGGGTCCGTCGCCGGGCCGTCGACGGCCTCGGAGGTGAGCAGACCGGCGTTGATCTCGCGCAGGGCGATCGAGAGGGGCTTCTCGTGGACGTGGGTGTCGACGAGCGGGCCCACGTACTCGAGGAGGCCCTCACCGAGCTGCGAGTAGTACGCGTTGATCTGGCGGGCACGCTTGGCCGCGTAGATCACCAGGCTGTACTTCGAGTCGGTGGCCTCGAGGAGCTCGTCGATCGGCGGGTTGATGATGCCCTCGGGCGCGGTCATGGAAGAGGACACGCTCTGACCTTCCGATAAGGGTGAATGAGATCTGGAAGCTCTCCCGCCTGGATCACTCCGGCGGGGTTGGCGGGCACCGGGTGCCCGTCCCACGACGGTCCTCCCGACCGCCGGACAGGTCCGTGACCTGCCGCGTGCCGGCCTGCGCGTGACGTGCGCGTGCGGCCGACACCCCGGAGTATAGCTTCGCGGGCGGGCGATCCGCGCAGCGTACCCCGGACCCGCCCCTCGCGCGAGGGGCGGCCGGGGTGCGTCAGGCGGCGCCCATGAGGGCCAGCAGCTCCCGCGCCACGGCGTCCACGGAGGTGTTGACCAGGGTGACGTCGAACTCGGGCTCGGCCGCGAGTTCCACCTTGGCGGCGTCGAGACGGCGCTCGATCACCTCGGCGGACTCCGTGCCGCGCCCGGTCAGCCGGCGCACCAGCTCCTCCCAGGAGGGCGGCGCGAGGAACACCAGCTGGGCCTGCGGCATGGACGCGCGCACCAGGCGCGCGCCCTGGAGGTCGATCTCGAGGAGGACCGGCTTGCCCGCCTCCAGCCGCTCCATCACCGCGGCACGCGGGGTGCCGTAGCGGTTGCCGGCGAACTCGGCCCACTCCAGCAGCTCACCGTTGGCGATCATCTTGTCCATCTCCTCGTCGGTGACGAAGAAGTAGTGGACACCGTCCTGCTCGCCCGGCCGGGGCTTGCGGGTCGTCGCCGACACGGAGAGCCACACGTCGGGGTGTTCGTTGCGCATATGGGCGACGACCGTGCTCTTGCCGACCCCGGAGGGGCCGGAGAGCACGGTCAGACGCGGACGTACGTCCTGGGGGACGGGGGTGGTCGTCCCCCGGGGTGTTGCAGCCATGCGCCGATTATTCCAGTAATCCCGGGCGGACCGGGACTCAGGAGGCGCTGCCGCCGAACTCCCGCTCCAGGGAGGCGATCTGGTTGGAACCCAGGCCACGCACCCGGCGGCTCTCGGAGATGCCGAGTCGCTCCATGATCTGCTTGGCGCGGACCTTGCCCACGCCGGGCAGCGACTCGAGCAGGGCGGAGACCTTCATCTTGCCGATGACGTCGTTCTCCTGGCCCTGCTTGATCACCTCGTGCAGGGAGGCGCCGGAGTGCTTGAGTCGATTCTTGACCTCGGCCCGCTCCCGGCGAGCCGCGGCGGCCTTTTCGAGCGCGGCTGCGCGCTGTTCGGGGGTAAGGGGCGGAAGAGCCACGCCTACGTCACCTCGGATGTCGAACTGTCGGATACGGACCGGTGAGGAACTCGCTTGCCCCACACCCGGTGAGCCACACACCACAGTTGGCCTGTGGCTCTGCTCGGAGACTAGCGGTCCGGGCCGCGAGAGTCAGCGAGAACGACGGAAAAGTCCTGGTCAGACTGAGTAGCGGGCCCAAAGCGGCCGACATTTGCGACAAACCGGAGCGGTTTTGCGCGCCGGAAGGCGGGGATATGGACCGGGCGCGTCCGCCGCGGGGGGCCTTCCCCGCGGCGGAGGCGTGTTCCTCGGCGTGTCGTCAGCCCGCCACGGCCGTGCGGATCTCGTCCGCGAACCGTCCTGCGGCGTCGCGCAGCGCCCCGGTGGACGGGCCCTCGCGCAGCACGCCGCGGCTGACGTTGGGGACGACGTTGCGCACCGCGGTCCCGAAGACCCGCGGCAGGTCGGCCGGGGTCGCGCCCTGGGCGCCGATGCCGGGGGCCAGCAGGGGGCCGTTGACGTCCAGGTCGTAGGAGGACAGGTCGCCGAGGGTGGCGCCCACCACCGCGCCGAACGAGCCCAGCGGCTCCTGGCCGGCGTTCTCCTCGGCCAGGTGGGCCAGCATGGTCGCGCCGACCCCGCGGCCGTCCTCGCGGACCGCGTGCTGGACCTCGCCGCCCTCGGGGTTGGAGGTGAGGGCCAGGACGAACAGCCCGGCGCCGTTCTCCCTCGCCGTCTCCACGGCGGGCGCGAGGGAGCCGTAGCCGAGGTAGGGCGAGACGGTCAGGGCGTCGGAGAACAGCGGGGCGTCCTTGCGCAGGAACGACTCCGCGTAGGCGGCCATGGTGGAGCCGATGTCGCCGCGCTTGGCGTCCATCACCACCAGGGCGCCCGCGGCGCGGGCCTCCTCGACGGACTTCTCCAGGACCGCGAGCCCGCGGGAGCCGAACCGCTCGAAGAAGGCGATCTGCGGCTTGAGGACGGCGACCCGGTCGGCCAGCGCCTCCACGACGGTGCGGCTGAACCGTTCGAGCCCGGCGACGTCGTCCGCCAGGCCCCAGGAGCCGAGGAGCGAGGCGTGCGGGTCGATGCCGACGCAGAGCGGGCCGCGCTCGTCCATGGCGCGGCGCAGGCGTGCGCCGAAGGGTTCCAGGTGGCTCATGCGGCGTTCCCCTTCTTCACGGTCGTCACGTCGTTCGCGGCCTTCGCGTCGTTCGCGGTCTTCGCGTCGTTCGCGGTCTTCGCGTCGTTCGCGGTCTTCGCGTCGTTCGCGGTCGTCCGGACGTCGGCGCCGACCGCCTCGGCGAGCGTGGCGTAGGGGCTCTGGCGCAGGCGCCGGGCCAGGCCCAGGTGGATCGAGCGGGCCCACAGGGGCCCTTCGTAGATGAAGGCGCTGTAGCCCTGGACGAGCGTGGCGCCGGCCAGGATGCGCTTCCAGGCGTCCTCGGCCGTCTCGACGCCGCCGACGCCGACCAGGGTGATCCGGTCGCCGACGCGGGCGTACAGGCGGCGCAGGACCTCCAGGGAGCGCTCCTTGAGCGGGGCGCCGGACAGGCCGCCGGTCTCCTGCACCACGGCGGGCGAGGACCTGAGGCCCAGCCCGGCCCGGGCGATGGTGGTGTTGGTGGCGATGATGCCGTCCAGCCCGAGTTCGACGGCCAGGTCGGCGACGGCGTCGACGTCCTCGTCGGCGAGGTCGGGGGCGATCTTCACCAGCAGCGGGACGTGCCGCTCGGTGACCGTGCGGTCGGCGGCCTCGCGGACGGCGGTGAGCAGCGGGCGCAGCGCCTCGGTCGCCTGGAGGTTGCGCAGGCCGGGGGTGTTGGGCGAGGAGACGTTGACGACCAGGTAGTCGGCGTGGCGGGCCAGCCGTTCGGCGGACTTCACGTAGTCGGCGGCGGCCTCCTCCTCGGGGACGGCCTTGGTCTTGCCGATGTTGACGCCGACGACCGGCTTGAAGACCGGCTGCCGGGCGGCCAGGCGCGCGGCGACGGCGGCGGAGCCGTCGTTGTTGAAGCCCATCCGGTTGATCAGCGCGCGGTCCGCCACCAGGCGGAAGAGGCGCCTCCTCGGGTTGCCGGGCTGGGCCTCGCCGGTGACCGTGCCGATCTCGACGTGGTCGAAGCCGAGCATGGCCATGCCGTCGATGGCGACGGCGTTCTTGTCGAAGCCGGCGGCCAGGCCGAACGGGCCGTGCATCCGCAGGCCGAACGCCTCGGTGCGCAGCTCGGTGTACCGCGGGGCGAGCCGGGCGGCGAGGAAGGTGCGCAGCACGGGGATCCGGGCGGCCACGCGGATCCAGCGGAAGGCGAGGTGGTGGGCGTTCTCCGGGTCCATCCGGGAGAACACCAGGCGGAAGAACAGCTTGTACATGGAAAGGGGCTCCTCATGAGGAGGGGGACACCTTCCGGTGTCCCCCTCGTCGGTCACTGTCCGCGCGACGCGGTCAGCTGTTCCGCGTGTTCCTGCAGGGAGCGGACCGAGACGTCGCCCTGGGTGAGGGCGTCGATGCCCTGCACCGCGGCGGCGAGCGCCTGGACGGTGGTGAGGCAGGGCACGCCGCGGGCCACGGAGGCGGTGCGGATGTCGTAGCCGTCGAGGCGGCCGCCGGTGCCGAACGGGGTGTTGACGATGAGGTCGACCTGGCCGTCGTGGATCAGCTGGACGATCGTCTTCTCGCCGTTAGGGCCCTCGCCCTCGGACTGCTTGCGCACCACGGTGGCGGGGATGCCGTTGCGGCGCAGCACCTCGGCGGTGCCGGAGGTGGCGAGCAGCTCGAAGCCGTGCTGGACGAGCTCCCGCGCGGGGAAGATCATCGAGCGCTTGTCCCGGTTGGCGACCGAGATGAAGGCGCGGCCCTTGGTGGGCAGCGGGCCGTAGGCGCCGGCCTGCGACTTGGCGTAGGCGGTGCCGAAGACCGAGTCGATGCCCATGACCTCGCCGGTGGAGCGCATCTCCGGGCCGAGGACGGTGTCCACGCCGCGGCCGTGCACGTCGCGGAAGCGCGACCACGGCATCACGGCCTCCTTGACGGAGATCGGCGCGTCCAGCGGCAGGTCGCCGCCGTCGCCGTTCGCCGGGAGCAGGCCCTCGGCGCGCAGCTCGGCGATGGTGGCGCCGAGCGAGATGCGGGCGGCGGCCTTGGCCAGGGGCACCGCGGTGGCCTTCGAGGTGAAGGGCACGGTGCGCGAGGCGCGCGGGTTGGCCTCGAGGACGTAGAGGATGTCGCCCGAGAGCGCGAACTGGATGTTGATCAGGCCGCGGACGCCGACGCCCTTGGCGATGGCCTCGGTGGAGGCGCGCAGCCGCTTGATGTCGTAGCCGCCGAGGGTGATCGGGGGCAGGGCGCACGCCGAGTCGCCGGAGTGGATGCCGGCCTCCTCGATGTGCTCCATGACGCCGCCGAGGTAGAGCTCGGTGCCGTCGTAGAGGGCGTCGACGTCGATCTCCACCGCGTCGTCGAGGAAGCGGTCGACCAGGACCGGGCGGTCCGGGGAGATCTCGGTGGACTCGGCGATGTACGCCTCGAGGCGGGACTCCTCGTAGACGATCTCCATGCCGCGGCCGCCGAGCACGTAGGACGGGCGGACCAGGACCGGGTAGCCGATCTCGTCGGCGATCCGCTTGGCCTCGGCGAAGGTGGTGGCGGTGCCGTGCTTGGGGGCGGGCAGGCCGGCCTCGGCGAGGACGCGGCCGAAGGCGCCGCGGTCCTCGGCGGCGTGGATCGCCTCCGGGGAGGTGCCGACGACGGGCACGCCGTTGTCCTTGAGGGCCTGGGACAGGCCCAGCGGGGTCTGGCCGCCGAGCTGGACGACCACACCGGCGACCGGGCCCGCCTGCTGCTCGGCGTGGACGATCTCCAGGACGTCCTCCAGGGTGAGCGGCTCGAAGTAGAGCCGGTCGGAGGTGTCGTAGTCGGTGGAGACGGTCTCCGGGTTGCAGTTGACCATCACGGTCTCGTACCCGGCGTCGCTGAGGGCGAAGGAGGCGTGGACGCAGGAGTAGTCGAACTCGATGCCCTGGCCGATGCGGTTGGGGCCGGAGCCCAGGATGATCACCGCGGCGCGCTCGCGCGGGGCGACCTCGCTCTCCTCGTCGTAGGAGGAGTAGAAGTACGGGGTCCTCGCGGCGAACTCGGCGGCGCAGGTGTCGACCGTCTTGTAGACCGGGCGGACGCCGAGGGCGTGGCGGACCTGGCGGACGACGTCCTCGCGCAGGCCGCGGATCTCGCCGATCTGCTGGTCGGAGAAGCCGTGGCGCTTGGCCTCGGCGAGCAGGTCGGGGGTGAGCTCGGGGGCGGCGGCGAGCTCGTCGGCGAGCTCCTTGATCAGGAAGAGCTGGTCCACGAACCACGGGTCGATCCTCGTGGACGCGAAGACCTCCTCGGGGGTGGCGCCGGCCCGGATGGCCTGCATCACGGTGTTGATGCGGCCGTCGGTGGGCCGCACGGCCTCCCGCAGCAGCTCGTCCTTGTCGCCCGGCTCGCCGGTGAAGGCGAACTGGCTGCCCTTCTTCTCCAGGGAGCGCAGGGCCTTCTGGAGGGCCTCGGTGAAGTTGCGGCCGATCGCCATGGCCTCGCCCACCGACTTCATGGTGGTGGTGAGGGTGGAGTCGGCGGAGGGGAACTTCTCGAAGGCGAAGCGGGGCGCCTTGACCACGACGTAGTCGAGCGTGGGCTCGAAGGAGGCCGGGGTCTGCTCGGTGATGTCGTTGGGGATCTCGTCCAGCGTGTAGCCGACGGCCAGCTTGGCGGCGATCTTGGCGATCGGGAAGCCGGTGGCCTTGGAGGCGAGCGCGGAGGAGCGGGAGACGCGGGGGTTCATCTCGATGACGATGACCCGGCCGTCGGCGGGGTTGACGGCGAACTGGATGTTGCAGCCGCCGGTGTCGACGCCGACCTCGCGGATCACGGCGATGCCGATGTCCCGCAGGATCTGGTACTCGCGGTCGGTGAGGGTCATCGCCGGGGCGACGGTGATGGAGTCGCCGGTGTGGACGCCCATCGGGTCGAAGTTCTCGATGGAGCAGACGACCACGACGTTGTCGTTCTTGTCGCGCATCAGCTCCAGCTCGTACTCCTTCCAGCCGAGGATGGACTCCTCCAGGAGCACCTCGGTGGTCGGGGAGAGCGTCAGGCCCTGGCCGGCGATGCGGCGCAGCTCCTCCTCGTCGTGGGCGAAGCCGGAGCCGGCGCCGCCCATGGTGAAGGAGGGGCGCACGACGACCGGGTAGCCGCCGAGGGTCTCGACGCCGGCGAGGACGTCGTCCATGGAGTGGCAGATGACCGAGCGGGCGGACTCGCCGTGGCCGATCTTCTTGCGGACCTCCTCGACGACGACCTTGAACTGCTCGCGGTCCTCGCCCTTGTGGATGGCCTCGACGTTGGCGCCGATCAGCTCCACGCCGTACTTGGCGAGCGTGCCGTTCTCGTGGAGGGAGATCGCGGTGTTGAGCGCGGTCTGGCCGCCGAGCGTGGGCAGGAGCGCGTCGGGGCGCTCCTTGGCGATGATCTTCTCGACGAATTCGGGGGTGATCGGCTCGACGTAGGTGGCGTCGGCGATCTCCGGGTCGGTCATGATCGTCGCCGGGTTGGAGTTCACCAGGACGACCCGCAGGCCCTCGGCCTTGAGGACGCGGCACGCCTGGGTTCCGGAGTAGTCGAACTCCGCGGCCTGGCCGATGACGATCGGGCCGGAGCCGATGACCAGGACGGACTGGATATCGGTGCGCTTAGGCACGCTGGCCCTCCATCAGGGAAACGAAGCGGTCGAACAGGTAGGCGGCGTCGTGGGGGCCCGCTGCCGCTTCGGGGTGGTACTGGACGCTGAACGCCGGCCGGTCGAGGAGCTGCAGGCCCTCGACCACGTTGTCGTTGAGGCAGACGTGGGAGACCTCGGCGCGGCCGAAGGGGGTGTCGGAGACGGTGTCGAGCGGGGCGTCGACGGCGAATCCGTGGTTGTGGGCGGTGACCTCGACCTTGCCGGTGGTGCGGTCCTGGACCGGCTGGTTGATGCCGCGGTGGCCGTACTTCAGCTTGTAGGTGCCGAAGCCGAGGGCGCGGCCGAGGATCTGGTTGCCGAAGCAGATGCCGAAGAGCGGGGTGGAGCGCTCGAGCACGCCCCGCATCAGCTCGACGGGGTGGTCGGCGGCCTGGGGGTCGCCGGGGCCGTTGGAGAAGAACACGCCGTCGGGGCCGACGGCGTAGATCTCGTCGAGGGTGGCGGTGGCGGGCAGGACGTGCACCTCGATGCCGCGCTCGGCCATCCGGTAGGGGGTCATGCCCTTGATGCCGAGGTCGACGGCGGCGACGGTGTACTTCTTCTCGCCCTGCGCCGGGACGACGTACGCCTCGGTGGTGGCGACCTCCTCGTAGAGGCTGGCGCCCTTCATCGGGGCGGCCTCGCGGACCTTGGCGAGCATGGCCTCCTCGGTGGCGACGGCGTCGCCGGAGAAGATGCCGACGCGCATGGCGCCGCGCTCGCGCAGGTGGCGGGTGAGGGCGCGGGTGTCGATGCCGCTGATGCCGACGACGCCCTGCTCCGAGAGCTCGTCGTCGAGGGTGCGGCGGGAGCGCCAGCTGGAGGGCACCCGGGCGGGGTCGCGGACGACGTAGCCGGCGACCCAGATCTTCCAGGACTCGCGGTCCTCGTCGTTGATGCCGGTGTTGCCGACGTGGGGCGCCGTCATCACGACCACCTGGCGGTGGTACGACGGGTCGGTGAGGGTCTCCTGGTAGCCGGTCATGCCGGTGGAGAACACGGCCTCGCCGAAGGTCTCCCCCACGGCCCCGTAGGCGCGGCCGCGGAAGATCCGGCCGTCCTCCAGGACGAGTACTGCGGGAGCCTTGGCTCCCCTGGTGGAGGTCGTCATCGTGCGCCTTCCGTCTGCTTCTTGTGCTGTTCGATCATGTCGTTGAGGGCGGTGACCCACGCGGGGTGTTCGGCCGAACGGTCGGAGCGGAAGCCGGAGTCGATCAGCCGGTCGCCCAGTTCCCAGGTCACCACCAGCAGGCCGCCCTCGGTGAGGACCTTGCCGGCGATGCCCTTGTCGAGCCGGGCCTCGCGGAGCTGCCCGGCGGGGACGAAGAAGTCGTTCGCGCCGGGGCGCCCGACGACCAGTCCGGTGCCGGTGAGGGTGAGCTCGGCCCGGCTCCGGGTGCCCAGGCCGTGGGCGACGATCCGGTCGAGCCACTGACCGGCGTGGGTGGAGCCGTGGTAGCGGCCGCTCAGGGTCAGCTTCGCCTCGCCCGGCTCGGCGGGGGCCTGGGGCAGCTCGGGGAGGTCGCTCTGGAGGGTGGCCCGCCACTTCCAGCCCTCGCGCATCAGCCAGTAGAGGAGCGCGACGAACAGGGCGAGACCTACCACCCAGGCGATGCGGCCCGGCCAGTTGGTGACCTCGGCCGACTTGCGTTCGGCCTCGGCGGCGAGGTGGAGGAGGGTGGTGGTGGTCGTCACGCGAGCTTCCCGTCGGAGTAGGTGGCCTTGCCCCGCAGCCACGTGTGGGTGACACGGCCCGGCAGCTCACGGCCCTCGTACGGGGTGTTGCGGCTGCGGGAGGCGAAGCCCGCGGGGTCCACGTCTCCACGGTATGCGGTGTCGACCAGCGTCAGGTTCGCGGGCTCACCGACCGCCACCGGCCGGCCGTGGCCCCTGGCCCGGCCGATCCGGGCGGGCGCGGCGGACATCCGGTCGGCGACGCCGGCCCAGTCCAGCAGCCCGGTCTCCACCATGGTCTCCTGCACCACGGACAGGGCGGTCTCCAGGCCGACCATGCCCATGGCGGCCGCGGCCCACTCGCAGTCCTTGTCCTCGTGCGGGTGCGGGGCGTGGTCGGTGGCGACGATGTCGATCGTGCCGTCGGCCAGGGCCTCGCGCAGGGCCATCACGTCGCGCTCGGTGCGCAGCGGCGGGTTGACCTTGTAGACGGGGTTGTAGCTGCGGACCATCTCGTCGGTGAGCAGCAGGTGGTGGGGGGTGACCTCGGCGGTGACGTCGATGCCGCGGGACTTGGCCCAGCGGACGATCTCGACGGAGCCGGCCGTGGACAGGTGGCAGATGTGGACGCGGGAGCCGACGTGCTCGGCGAGCAGGACGTCGCGGGCGATGATCGACTCCTCGGCCACCGCCGGCCAGCCGCCGAGGCCGAGCTCGGCGGAGACCACGCCCTCGTTCATCTGGGCGCCCTCGGTGAGCCGGGGCTCCTGGGCGTGCTGGGCGACGACGCCGCCGAAGGCCTTCACGTACTCCAGGGCGCGGCGCATGATCACCGCGTCGTGGACGCACTTGCCGTCGTCGGAGAAGACGGTGACGCCGGCCGCGGACTCGTGCATCGCGCCCAGTTCGGCGAGCTTCTCGCCCTCCAGGCCGACGGTGACGGCGCCGATGGGCTGGACGTCGCAGTAGCCGTGCTCCTGGCCGAGGCGGTACACCTGCTCGACCACGCCGGCGGTGTCGGCGACGGGGAAGGTGTTGGCCATCGCGTACACCTGGGTGTAGCCGCCCTTGGCGGCGGCGCGGGTGCCGGTGAGGACCGTCTCGGAGTCCTCGCGGCCGGGCTCCCGCAGGTGGGTGTGGAGGTCGACCAGGCCCGGCAGGAGGACCTTGCCGTCCGCCTCGACCACGTTCTCGACGCCCTCGGTCTCCAGGCCGGATCCGATCGCGGCGACGGTGGCGCCGTCGATCAGTACGTCCTGCGGCTCGCCGCCCAGCACGCGCGCACCGCGGATCAGGGTCTTGCTCATGGGTTCTGCCTTTCCTCGGTACGGCTTCACTGGCCGGGCGTGGGCTCGTTGGCGTTGCCGCCGAGCAGGAGGTAGAGGACCGCCATCCGGGTGAAGACGCCGTTGGCGACCTGCTCGGTGACGGTGCAGCGGTCGGAGTCGGCGACCTCGGCGGTGATCTCCATGCCGCGGACCATCGGGCCGGGGTGCATCACGATGGCGTGGTCGGGCATCTTCGCCATCCGGTCGGCGTCCAGGCCGTAGCGGCGGGAGTACTCGCGCTCGGTGGGGAAGAAGGCGGCGTTCATCCGCTCGCGCTGGACGCGGAGCATCATCACGGCGTCGGCCTTGGGGAGCGCGGAGTCGAGGTCGTAGGAGATCTCGCAGGGCCAGGTCCCGGCGCCGACCGGCAGCAGGGTCGGCGGGGCGACCAGGGTGACGTGCGCGCCGAGCGTGTGCAGCAGGTCGACGTTGGAGCGGGCGACCCTGCTGTGCAGGACGTCGCCGACGATGGTGACGTGCTTGCCGGCCAGGTCCTGGCCGAGGCCGGCGTCCGGGCCGATCAGGCGGCGGCGCATGGTGAAGGCGTCCAGCAGGGCCTGGGTGGGGTGCTGGTGGGTGCCGTCGCCGGCGTTGATCACCGGGGCGTCGATCCACCCGG
This sequence comes from Streptomyces sp. NPDC047130, assembly GCF_040643475.1. Lineage (NCBI taxonomy): Bacteria > Bacillati > Actinomycetota > Actinomycetes > Kitasatosporales > Streptomycetaceae > Streptomyces > Streptomyces sp. NPDC047130. The sequence continues at coordinate 57,905 of NZ_JBEYUK010000009.1, forward strand.
AGGTCGCCAGGCGGTAGGGGGCACCGGAGGCGCTGTGGCGGATGACCACGGCGTCCACGCCCATCGCGGCCAGCGTCTGGGCGGTGTCCTTGAGGGACTCGCCCTTGGAGACGCTGGAGCCCTTGGCGGCGAAGTTGATGACGTCGGCGGACAGCCGCTTCTCGGCGGCCTCGAAGGAGATCCGGGTGCGGGTCGAGTCCTCGAAGAAGAGGTTGCAGACGGTGCGGCCGCGCAGGGCGGGCAGCTTCTTGACCGTGCGGTCCCCGACCCGGGCCATCTCCTCGGCGGTGTCGAGGATGTGGACGGCGTCGTCGCGGGTGAGGTCGGCGGCCGAGATGAGGTGGCGCTTCATCGGGCAGGCTCCGTGGGAAGGATCATCTGGGAGATTTCGGGCGCGGGCGGACGCGCGTGGGCGCCGGGTGGCGCGGGCACGCGAGGGGGTCTACTGCCGTTCGCCCTGGGTGGCCTGCTTGGTCCCGAGCAGCACGGTGTCGCGACCGTCCTCCTCGGCGAGCAGCACCTTGACCGTCTCCCGCAGCGACGTGGGGAGGTTCTTGCCGACGTAGTCGGCGCGGATCGGCAGTTCGCGGTGGCCCCGGTCGACGAGGACCGCGAGCTGCACGGCGCGCGGGCGGCCGATGTCGTTCAGCGCGTCGAGGGCGGCGCGCACCGAGCGGCCGGAGAAGAGCACGTCGTCGACGAGGACGACCAGGCGGCCGTCGATGCCGTCACCGGGGATCTCGGTGCGGGCGAGCGCTCTGGGGGGCTGGAGCCGCAGGTCGTCGCGGTACATGGTGATGTCGAGGGAGCCGACGGGGATCTTCCGCCCGGTGATCTCCTCGAGCTTGTCGGCGATCCGCCGGGCGAGGTAGACGCCCCTGGTCGGGATGCCGAGCAGCACGACGTCCTCGGCGCCCTTGGCGCGTTCGACGATCTCGTGCGCGATGCGGGTCAGAACCCGCGCGATGTCCTGGGCCTCGAGCACGGCACGTGCGTCGGACCCCTGCGCCGCCGAGGCGGAGCTGTTCGTGTCCATACGAAAAGGACCTCCTTCTCCGCCTCACGGGACGGACTTTAAAGGACGTCGTGTTTACGGCCCCTACCCTAACAGGCCCCCGATCGCGCCCGGCGACACCCCTCCCACCGGCCCCGCGCCCGCTCGTCTCACCCGCACGGAGTAATCAGGCGCACCGATCATCGAACCGTCGGTCCGGACCATTCCGCTTGACGGGGCAGCGTAACGCTGCGTAACCTTACAGTGAGTTACCAACCGTGCGGCACGCCGGGCGGGCGCCGGGCGCGAACCGCGTCACCACCGCCCGCCCCGTACGCGCACCGCACGCGACGCCGACTGTCCGGGAGCTTTATGTCCAGCGAATACGCAAAGCAGCTCGGGGCCAAGCTCCGGGCCATCCGCACCCAGCAGGGGCTCTCCCTCCACGGTGTGGAGGAGAAGTCCCAGGGCCGCTGGAAGGCCGTCGTGGTCGGTTCCTACGAGCGCGGCGACCGCGCCGTGACCGTGCAGCGCCTCGCCGAGCTGGCGGACTTCTACGGTGTCCCCGTCCAGGAGCTGCTCCCCGGCACCACGCCGGGCGGCGCCGCCGAGCCCCCGCCGAAGCTGGTCCTCGACCTCGAGCGGCTCCAGCACGTCCCGGTGGAGAAGGCCGGCCCGCTGCAGCGCTACGCGGCGACCATCCAGTCCCAGCGCGGCGACTACAACGGCAAGGTGCTCTCCATCCGCCAGGACGACCTGCGCACCCTGGCCGTCATCTACGACCAGTCCCCCTCGGTCCTCACCGAGCAGCTGATCAGCTGGGGCGTCCTGGACGCCGACGCGCGCCGCGCGGTCGCGCACGAGGAGAGCTGACCTCCCTCGGGAACACCGAAGGGCCCCCAGCGTCACGCTGGGGGCCCTTCGCCGTGAGCTCCGTGCCGAGGCCGTGGCTCAGGCCTCTTCCCGCCGCAGCGAGGACTTGAGGTCCTTCAGCCGGCCCAGCAGTCCGTTCACGAACGCGGGCGAGTCGTCGGTCGAGAATTCCTTGGCCAGCTGCACCATCTCGTCCAGCACGACGGCGTCCGGCGTGCCGTCCACCCAGATCAGCTCGTAGGCGCCGAGCCGCAGGATGTTGCGGTCGACGACCGGCATCCGGTCCAGGGTCCAGTCCACGGCGTACTGGGCGATCAGCTCGTCGATCCGGCGGATGTGGTCCGCGTATCCCTCGACCAGCTCCATCGTGTACTCGCTCACCGGCGGCTGCCGGGGATCGTTCCGGGAGTGCCGGACCCAGTCGGCGAGGACGGACAGCACGTCGACGCCGCGCTGGTCGGCCTCGAAGAGGATCTGGAAGGCGCGCTTGCGGGCCGTGTTACGGGCAGCCACGGTTAGCTGTTCACCCGGCCGAGGTAGTCGCTCGTGCGGGTGTCGACCTTGATCTTCTCGCCCGTGGTGATGAAGAGCGGGACCTGGATCTGGTGACCGGTCTCCAGGGTGGCGGGCTTGGTCCCACCGGTGGAGCGGTCGCCCTGGACGCCCGGCTCGGTCTCCTGGACGACCAGCTCGACGGCGGCCGGCAGCTCGACGAAGAGCACCTCGCCCTCGTGCTGGGCGACGACGGCGGTGAAGCCCTCGACCAGGAAGTTGGCGGCGTCGCCGACGGCCTTGCGGTCGACCATCAGCTGGTCGTAGGTGTCCATGTCCATGAACACGAAGTACTCGCCGTCCATGTACGAGAACTGCATGTCGCGCTTGTCAACGGTGGCCGTCTCGACCTTGACGCCGGCGTTGAAGGTCTTGTCGACGACCTTGCCGGAGAGCACGTTCTTGAGCTTGGTGCGCACGAAGGCCGGGCCCTTGCCGGGCTTGACGTGCTGGAACTCGACGACGGACCAGAGCTGGCCGCCTTCGAGCTTGAGCACCATGCCGTTCTTGAGGTCGTTCGTGGAAGCCACGGTTGCGGAATCTCCTGGACTGACGTGGACGACCCCGGGGCGGCAGGTGCGCGGCGGCCCGGAGGCTACAGCGCGAGCAGCTCCTTGGTCGTGATGGTGAGTAGCTCGGGTCCGCCGTCCGCCTCGGGGCGTACGACGAGCGTGTCATCGATCCGGACCCCGCCCCGACCGGGGAGGTGAACCCCCGGCTCGACGGTGACCGGCACGCAAGCGTCCAGTTTACCCATGGCCGCGGGGGCCAACTGCGGGTCCTCCGCGATTTCCAGTCCCACACCGTGTCCGGTGCGGGCCGGCAGGGCGCTGCCGTACCCCGCGGACGACAGCACATGGCGTGCGGCCCGGTCCACCTCTCGGTGTTCGACGCCTGGTGCGAGCGCCTCACGGCCGGCCCGCTGGGCGGCGAAGACCACGTCGTACAGCTCGATCTGCCAGTCCGCGGGGGTGGTGCCGATGACGAAGGTCCGGCCGATCTCGCACCGGTAGCCGCGGTAGGTGGCGCCCATGCAGACGGAGAGGAAGTCGCCCTCCTCGACCCGGCGGTCGGTGGGCCGGTGGCCCGGCCGGCCCGCGTGGGGGCCGGTGGCCACGGAGGTGGGGAACGCCGGACCGTCGGCCCCGTGGTCGACCAGGCGGCGCTCCAGCTCCAGGGCGAGGTGACGCTCGGTGCGGCCGACCAGGATGGACTCCAGCAGCTCCCCCAGCGCCTGGTCGGCGATCTCGGCGCCGGCGCGCAGGCAGGAGATCTCCTCCTCGTCCTTGACCACGCGCATCTGCTCCACGGACGCGCCCAGGTCGGTGAGCCGCAGGCGGGGGGCGACGGAACCGATGGCGCGGTGGCGGGCGACGGTGAGGTGGTGCTCCTCCACGGCGAGGGAGTCCACGCCGCCCTCCTCGGCGGCCAGTCCGGCGGCGGCCACCGCGGCGTCGCCGCCCTCCGGGGAGAGGCTGCCGCCGAGCGGCCGGATCCGCAGCAGGTCGTCGGGGCGGCCGCCCTCGCGGGCGCCGGAGGGCTGCGGGTCCTCCAGGGGATGGGGGCACAGCAGCACGTCCTCCGCGCCGTCACGCGGAGCGAGGAGCAGTACGGCGCCCGGTGGGGCGGCCCCGGCGAGGTAGCGCACGTTGGCGGGACGGGTGACCAGCGCGGCCGCGCTGCCGACCGCGTGGCAGCGTTCCCTCAGCCGCGCCCGGCGGGCGGCGAACACCTCTGGCATGGCCCGAGCGTATGTTCCGGCGCGCGGGGGCGCGTCCTGAACGCCGCCGGTCGGGGGGCGCGGGCGCCCGGGCCCGTCCGGCGGACCGTCAAGCGCGTGTCCGGGGCCCGCGCCCGCCCGTGGGGGCCGCGGCGTCCGCCGTCACCACTGCGGCGGCGCGGCGATGGAGCGGGCGAGGACGTCGTCGAGGAGCGCGGCGGTGGTGGGGACGTCCATCTGGGAGTTGTCGATGATGGGCAGGCCCGAGCCGTACCAGCCGGCCATCCGCCCGTGGATGCGGGCGACCTCCTCGTCGGTGAGCCGCCGGTTGCCCGAGCGCTGGGCGTTGCGCTCCAGCACGACCTCCAGGCCCGGCAGCAGGACCACCGGCAGCAGCCCGGGGCCGACGTGCCGCTTCCAGCCGCCGAGCCCGACGACCGGCCGGTCCGGGAAGACGGCGTCGTCGATCACGCAGGAGATGCCGTTGGCGAGGAAGTTGCGCGCGGCGAAGCCGCAGGTGCGGCGGGCCAGGCGGTACTGGGTCTCGGACTGCTCGTTCCAGCCGGTCTGCGGGTCGGCGAAGCCGGAGCGGACCCACTCGCGGACGTCGTCCAGGCTGATGTGGGCGGTGGACACCCGGCGGTGGTCGGCCCAGTACTTGGCGACGCTGGTCTTGCCCGCTCCGGCGGGGCCGATGAGCAGCACCGCGAGGGTCGCCGTCCGCGGGTCCGGGGGCGGCGGCGCCACCGCGTGGACACCGCCCGGGGCCAGGGGGGCCGCCTGCGGGTGCACGGGACCGCCCTGGGGCAAGGGCATCTGCCCGGTCGCCTCGGGCGCCTGCCCCGTCCAGGCGGTCTGCCCGGGCCCGTGGGGCGGCGGCAGTTCGGACCCCACCGCGTGCTGCATGCCTGCCACTCCGTCTCGTGGTCGCATCCGTCGTACCGGCCGTCGGAACGGTACCGCCCCGCGCCGTCTGGTGGGGAACGGGCGGGGCGGCGGGAAAGTGCCCTGGGGGCCGAGGGGTTACTCGGCGACCTCGCCGTAGGCGGCGAGCAGCACCGCCGGGTCCGGGCCCTCCAGCACGGTGGGACGGGCCAGGCCGTCGAGGACGATGAAGCGCAGCAGGTCGCCGCGGGACTTCTTGTCGACCTTCATGTTCTCCAGCAGCTTGGGCCACTGGTCGTAGCGGTAGGTCAGCGGCAGGCCGAGGGAGCGGAGGATCTCGGTGTGCCGGTCGGCGGTGGCGTCGTCGAGCCGTCCGGCGACCCGGCCCAGCTCGGCGGCGAACCGCATGCCGACGGCGACGGCCGCGCCGTGCCGCCACTTGTAGCGCTCGTTCTTCTCGATGGCGTGCGCCAGCGTGTGGCCGTAGTTGAGGATCTCCCGCAGGCCCGACTCCTTGAGGTCGGAGGAGACCACCTCGGCCTTGACCCGGATGGCGCGCTCGATCAGCTCCGCGGTGTGCGGGCCCTCGGGGGTCCGGGCGGCCTCGGGGTCGCCCTCGATCAGGTCGAGGATGACCGGGTCGGCGATGAAGCCGGCCTTGACGACCTCGGCGAGGCCGGAGACGTAGTCGTGCACCGGCAGCGAGTCCAGCGCGGCCAGGTCGCACAGGACGCCGGCCGGCGGGTGGAAGGCGCCGACCAGGTTCTTGCCCTCGGCGGTGTTGATGCCCGTCTTGCCGCCGACGGCCGCGTCCACCATGGCGAGCACGGTGGTGGGGACGGCGATCCAGCGCACCCCGCGCAGCCAGGTGGCGGCGACGAACCCGGCCAGGTCGGTGGTGGCGCCGCCGCCGACGCCGACGATCACGTCGGTGCGGGTGAAGCCGGTCTGGCCCAGTGCCTTCCAGCAGTAGGCGGCGACCTCGGCGGTCTTGGCCTCCTCCGCGTTGGGCACCTGGATGGCGACGGCCTCGAAGCCCTGCTCGGCCAGGTCGGCGCGGAGCGCGTCCCCGGTCTCGGCGAGCGCCTCGGGGTGGATCACGGCGACCCGCTTGGCCTTGTCGCCCACCAGGGCGCCGAGCTCGCCGAGCAGCTGCCGCCCGACCAGGACCTCGTACGGGTCGGTTCCGGCGGTGCCGGCGACCTGGATCCGGGTCACGGCTTCACGGGTGCTCATGCTTCGTTCTTCTCCAGTGCGTCGAGGACCGCCTCGGCGACCTCTTCGGGGGTGCGCCCGTCGGTGGGGACCACCGCGCGGGCGACCTCGGTGTACAGGTGGCGCCGGGCCTCCATCAGCTCCCGCCACTGCTTGCGCGGGTTGACGGCGAGCAGCGGGCGGGCCTGGTTGAGGCCGGTGCGCCGGGCGGCCTCCTCGACGTCCATCGAGAGGTAGACGACCCGGTGGCCGGCCAGCAGCGCGCGGGTGTCGGCGTCGAGGATCGCCCCGCCGCCGAGGGCGAGGACGCCGTCGTGCCCGGCGAGCGCGGCGTGCACGGCCGCCTTCTCCAGGGCACGGAACCGCTCCTCCCCGTCGTCGACGAAGATGTCGGCGATGGCGCGGCCCTCGGCGGCGACGATGTCGTCGTCGGTGTCGCGGTAGGCGACGCCCAGGCGCTCGGCGAGCAGCGCGCCCACGGTGGACTTGCCGACGCCCATCGGGCCGACCAGGACCAGGCGAGGTCCGGCGTTCATCGGACGGTCAGGGTGTCGAGGTACGACCGCACGTTGCGACGGGTCTCGGGGACGCTGTCGCCGCCGAACTTCTCGGCCACCGCGTCGGCCAGGACCAGGGCGACCATGGCCTCGGCGACGATGCCGGCCGCGGGGACCGCGCAGACGTCGGAGCGCTGGTGGTGGGCCTGGGCGGGCTCGCCGGTGGTGACGTCGATCGTGCGCAGGGCGCGCGGGACGGTGGCGATGGGCTTCATCGCGGCCCGCACCCGCAGCAGCTCGCCGGTGGTGAGGCCGCCCTCGGTGCCGCCGGCGCGGCCGGAGGCGCGGCGGATGCCGTCCTCGGTGGGGACGATCTCGTCGTGCGCCTTCGAGCCGGGCACGCGGGCCAGGTCGAAGCCGTCGCCGACCTCGACGCCCTTGATGGCCTGGATGCCCATCAGCGCGGCGGCCAGGCGGGCGTCCAGGCGGCGGTCCCAGTGGACGTGCGAGCCGAGGCCGACGGGCACGCCGTAGGCCAGCACCTCGACGACGCCGCCGAGGGTGTCGCCGTCCTTGTGGGCCTGGTCGATCTCGGCGACCATCCGCTTCGACGCGTCGGCGTCCAGGCAGCGGACCGGGTCGGCGTCCAGCTTCTCGGTGTCCGCGGGCGTCGGGTACACGCCGTACGGGGCCTTGGCGGCGGCCAGTTCGACGACGTGGGAGACGATCTCGATGCCGGCCGTCTCCTTGAGGTAGGAGCGGGCGACGGCGCCGAGCGCGACGCGGGCCGCGGTCTCGCGGGCGGAGGCGCGCTCGAGGATCGGGCGGGCCTCGTCGAAGCCGTACTTCTGCATGCCGGCGAGGTCGGCGTGGCCGGGACGGGGCCGGGTCAGCGGCGCGTTGCGGGCGAGCCCGGCGAGGATCTCCGGGTCGACCGGGTCGGCGGCCATGACCTGCTCCCACTTGGGCCACTCGGTGTTGCCGACCATGATCGCGATCGGGGAGCCGAGGCTGAGGCCGTGGCGCACGCCGCCGAGGAAGGTGACCTCGTCGCGCTCGAACTTCATCCGGGCGCCGCGGCCGTAGCCGAGGCGGCGGCGGGCGAGGTGGTCGGCCACCATCTCGGTGGTGACCGGCACGCCGGCCGGAAGTCCTTCCAGCGTCGCGACGAGTGCGGGTCCGTGGGACTCCCCCGCGGTCAGCCAGCGCAACCTGCTCAACGGTGCTCCTCCTGCTCGCGCCAGTGGTACGGCGACGGCGCGCCCAGGTCCTGGCCAGGCCCGCCTTGCCCCTGATCCTCCCATGCCCGGGGAGGCGCACGGCCCACCGGTCCACCGGTCGGACAGCCGTCCCACGCCCCGGACGTCCGGGAGCGCGGGGCGGGGTGGGAACGCGGGGCGGGGCGGGAACGCGGCGTGACGGAGGTCACCGGCACACCAGCCGCTCGGCTCCGGGGTTCAGCGGGCGGAGAGTGCCCGCTCCCCCGCGTCCCGCATGGCCTTCAGCGGCGCCGGGACCCGTCCGGTCATCTGCTCGACCTGGAGCACCGCCTGGTGCACCAGCAGGTCGAGGCCGCCGAGCAGCACACCCCCGGCCGCGGACCAGCGGTGCGCCAGCGGGGTCGGCCAGGGCTCGTAGAGCACGTCGAACAGCGCGCCGGGCCGCTCCGGCACCGCCCCGGCCAGGGCGTCGGTGGCGCCGGCGGGGGTGGTGGCGATCACCAGCGGCGCCCGCAGGGCCTCGGCGGCGTCCTCCCAGGCGGCGATCCGGACGTCGGCCTCGAGGCGGGCGCCCCACTCCCGCATCTCGGCGGCGCGCGCCTCGCTGCGAACGTACACCGTGATCCCGCCCGGGCAGATCCGGGTCAGCGCGGCCAGCGCGGACGACGCGGTGGCGCCGGCCCCGAGGACCGCCGCCGACTCCACCTTCTCGATGCCCCGCTCGCGGAGGGCGGCGACCATGCCGGGGACGTCGGTGTTGTCCCCGACGCGGCGGCCGTCCTCCGTGAACACCACCGTGTTGACGGCCTCGACGGAGGCGGCGGTCTCGCTGACCGCGTCGAGCAGCGGGACGACCGCCCGCTTCAGCGGCATGGTCAGCGAGAGCCCTGCCCACTCCGGACCGAGCCCCTCGACGAAGCCGGGCAGGGCCTTCTCGTCGATCTCGAACCGGTCGTACGTCCAGCCGTCCAGGCCGAGCCCGGCGTAGGCGGCCCGGTGCAGCGCCGGGGAGAGGGAGTGGGCGATCGGCGAGCCGAGCACGGCGGCGCGGTGCCGCCGCGTCACTGCTCCTCCCGCAGCTGCTTCTGGAACTGCTGGACCAGCTTCTCGTGCTCGGCGTAGGTCTTGCTGAACTTGCTGGTCTTGCCGTCGAGCGAGATGAAGTAGTACCAGCCCTGGTCGGTGGGGGCCATGGCGCCGGTGATGGCGTCCTCGCCCGGGTTGCCGATCGGGCCGGGCGGCAGACCGCGGTGGTAGTGCGTGTTGTAGGGGTTGTCGATGCCCCGGAGATCCTGCGCGGAGATGTCCAGCTCGTGCTGGTTCTTGAAGTAGTTGTAGCTGGAGTCGAACTCGAGCTTGCCGTAGGTCTCGGTGTTGTCCGGCGACAGCCGGTTGTAGATGACCTCGGCCATCTGCTTGAAGTCGTCGTGGCTGATGCCCTCGGCCTGCACCAGGCTGGCGACCGTGACCAGCTCGAGCGGGCTGTCGAGCCCGAACTCCTTGTACTGGGTGTCGACCTCGTGCTTCTGGTAGATCTCGGTGGACCGCTTCACCATGTCCTTGAGGAGGTCCTCGGGCTTGGTGTCGTCCGCGGCCGGGTAGGTCGCCGGGAAGAGGAAGCCCTCCAGGGGGTCCTTTATGTCGTCGCTGTCGGCGGCCCATTCGGGCAGGCCCAGCGTGTCGGACTTCTCCTCGGCGATCTTCTTGGTGGTGCCGGCGTCCAGCTTGAGCTTCTTGTCGATGGCCTTGTAGATGTCGGCGTTCCGCATGCCCTCGGTGACGACGAGGCCCTTGGCGCCGCTCTTGCTCGGGTCGAGGAGCCACTCCACCGCGGTCTCCGCGGACATCTCCTCCTCGAGCTGGTACGCGCCCGCCTGCAGGTCGCCCCCGCTGTCGGTGAGCGCCGCGACGAAGCCGTCGACGCTCTTGACGATGCCCTTCTCCTTGAGGATCCGGCCGACCTCCGCGCCGGTGGACCCGGGCGGGATGGTGATCGAGACGGCCGTGCCGTTGCCGTCGCCCGAGAAGTCCGGGGCCGCGGCGAAACGTTCCTGATAGAGGTAGTAGCCTCCGCCGACCACCACCGCGCCGACCACCAGCAGGCCGATCAGGCAGCCCCCGCGGCCCTTGCGGCCCTCGTCGCGGTCGCCGCCGCGGCCTCTGCGGCCCTCGTCCCGGCCCCGGCGGTCCGACCGGCCGCCGCGCGCGCGCCGACCGGGGCGGTCGTCGTGGTCGTCGTCCTCGTCGTCGTCCGCGCCGGTGAAGAACGGGTGCCGCTCCTCCTCCGGCTCGGCGTCCCAGTCGGGGCGGTCCTGGCCGCCGCCCGGCCGGCCGTCGCCCTGCTGCCGGTAGCCCTGCTCCTGGTGACCCTGCTCCTGGTAGCCCTGCTCCTGGTAGCCCTGCTGCGTCCCGTAGCCGTCGTCGTACGGCTGCTGGTGCTGCTGGTGGGGGTGCTGCTGGTGCTGCTGCGCGTAGGGATCGTGGCCCGCGCCGTACGGCGGCTGCTGTCCGGTGCCCCAGTCACCGCCGTACTGCTGCTGGTGCTGCTGAGGCTGCTGCCCGTAGTGCTGCTGGTCCTGTCCGCCGTACGGGTCCTGCTCCGGATACTGCTGCGGCTGGCCGCCGTACGGGAACTGCTGCTGCCCCTGAGGGTGCTGCCCTCCCCATCCGTCGTCCCCGTAGTACGGGTCACCGGGATGCCACGGTTCGGAGCCTTGGCCCCGGCCATACTCAGTCATCGATCCCCTAGAGCCGCGAGGCGGTGTCTTTCCGGCACCGGTCGGCTCGGAGCCGCGCCGCCTCTCGTTGTGCGACGGCATTCGAACGCGCCGCATCGCGCGGAACGTTACCGTACCGCGATCAGCGGGCCACCTCGACTGCTTCCCCTGGAGCAGCCCCGGACACCCGTTCGGACTCCAGTGCCTGCTGCAGGATGATCACCGCCGCGGCCTGATCGATCACGGAGCGTCCCTTCCTGGACTTCACGCCCGAGGCGCGCAGTCCCTGGCTCGCCGTGACCGTGGTCATCCGCTCGTCGACCAGCCGCACCGGCACCGGCGCGATCCGTGCCGCCAGCTCCTGGGTGAAGCCGCGCACCTTGGCGGCCGCTGGGCCTTCCCCGCCCTTGAGGGAGCGGGGAAGGCCGACGACGACCTCGATGGGCTCGTACTCCTCGACGAGCTGCGTGAGCCGCCGGTGGGCCGCCGGGACGTCGCGTCCCGGCACCGTCTCGACCGGTGTGGCGAGGATCCCGTCGGGGTCGCACGAGGCGACCCCGATCCGGGCGTCCCCGACGTCGACGGCCAGCCGGCGTCCTCTGCGCATGTCGCCCACCTCACTTGGCCGTGTCGGCCACGAGGCGCTCGACGGCGTCCACGGCCTCGCCGATGGCGGCCGGGTTCTGACCGCCGCCCTGGGCGACGTCCGGCTTGCCGCCACCGCCGCCGCCGAGGGTCTTGGCGGCCACGCGGACCAGGTCGCCGGCCTTGAGGCCGCGGTCGCGGGCGGCGTCGTTGGTGGCGATGACCGTGAGCGGCTTGCCGTTGACCGTGGTGAACAGGGCCACCACGGCGGCCCGGCCGCCCTGGATGCGGCCGCGCACGTCGAGGACCAGCTTGCGCAGGTCGTCGGCGGTCGTGCCGTCCGGCACCTGGCCGGTGACCAGGGCCACGCCGCGGACGTCCTTCGCGGACTCGGCGAGACCGGCGGCGGCCTGCAGCACCTTCTCGGCGCGGAACTTCTCGATCTCCTTCTCGGCGTCCTTCAGCTTGCCGAGCATGGCGGCGACCTTCTCCGGCAGCTCCTCCGAGCGGCCCTTGAGGAGCTCGGTGAGCTGGTTCACCACCGTGTGCTCGCGGGCCAGGAAGTTGTAGGCGTCGACGCCGACCAGGGCCTCGATGCGGCGCACGCCGGAGCCGATGGACGACTCGCCCAGCAGCTTCACCAGGCCGAGCTGGGCGGTGGAGTGGACGTGCGTGCCGCCGCACAGCTCCTTGGAGAAGTCGCCGATGGTGACCACGCGGACCCGTTCGCCGTACTTCTCGCCGAACTCGGCGATGGCGCCCTGCTTCTTGGCCTCGTCGATGCTCATCACGTCGGCGCGCACGTCGAGGTCGCGGGAGAGCACCTCGTTGATCTTCTGCTCGACGTCGGTCATCACGGCCGTCGGGACGGCGGACGGGGAGCCGAAGTCGAAGCGGAAGCGGCCCGGCTGGTTCTCCGAGCCGGCCTGGGCGGCCGTCGGGCCGAGCGCGTCGCGCAGGGCCTGGTGGGTGAGGTGGGTGGCCGAGTGGGCGCGGGCGATGGCCGTGCGGCGACGGTGGTCGATGGAGGCCTCGGCCTTGGAGCCCACGGTCACCTCGCCCACCATGACGACGCCCTTGTGGACGTAGACCCCGGGGACCGGCTTCTGGCAGTCGCGGATCTCGATCACGGCACCGGAGTCGGCCTTGATCCGGCCGGTGTCGCCGATCTGGCCGCCGCCCTCGGCGTAGAAGGGGGTGCGGTCCAGGACGACCTCGACCTCGTCGCCCTCGCGGGCGGCCGGGGAGGAGACGCCGTCGACCAGGATGCCGACGACCGTGGACTCGCCCTGGGTGTGGGTGTAGCCGATGAACTCGGTCTCGCCGGCGGTGTCGGCGATCTCGCGGTAGGCGCCGAGCGAGGCGTGGCCGGTCTTCTTGGCCTGGGCGTCGGCCTTGGCGCGCTCCCGCTGCTCCTTCATCAGGCGGCGGAAGCCGTCCTCGTCCACGGAGAGGCCCTGCTCGGCGGCCATCTCGAGGGTGAGGTCGATGGGGAAGCCCCAGGTGTCGTGGAGCAGGAACGCCTTGTCGCCGGCGAGGACCTTGCCGCCGGCGGCCTTGGTCTCGGTGACGGCGGTGTCGAGGATGTTGGTGCCGGCCTTCAGCGTCTTGAGGAAGGCGTTCTCCTCGGCGAGGGCGACCTTCTCGATCCGCTCGCGGTCGGTGACCAGCTCGGGGTACTGCTGTCCCATCATGCCGATGACGACGTCGATGAGGTCCTTGACGACCGGGCCGGTGGCGCCGAGCAGGCGCATGTTGCGGATGGCGCGGCGCATGATGCGGCGCAGCACGTAGCCGCGGCCCTCGTTGCCGGGGGTGACGCCGTCGCCGATGAGCATCACCGACGTGCGCATGTGGTCGGTGACGACGCGCAGCGAGACGTCGGACTGGGCGGCGTCGCCGTAGCGGACACCGGTCAGCTCGGTGGCCTTCTCGATGACGGCCATCGAGGTGTCGATCTCGTACATGTTCTGCACGCCCTGCAGGATCATCGCGAGGCGTTCGAGGCCGAGACCGGTGTCGATGTTCTTGCTGGGCAGGTCGCCGAGGATCTCGAAGTCGTCCTTGCCGGTGCCCTCGCCCCGCTCGTACTGCATGAAGACGAGGTTCCAGATCTCCACGTACCGCTCGTCGTTGACGGCCGGGCCGCCCTCGACGCCGAACTCGGGGCCGCGGTCGTAGTTGATCTCGGAGCACGGGCCGCAGGGGCCGGGGACGCCCATGGACCAGAAGTTGTCCTTCTTGCCCAGGCGCTGGATGCGCTCGGCGGGCACGCCGACGACGTCGCGCCAGATCTGCTCGGCCTCGTCGTCGTCCTGGTAGACGGTGATCCAGAGCTTCTCGGGCTCCAGGCCGTAACCGCCCTTGTCCTGGGGGCTGGTGAGCAGCTCCCAGGCGAGCTTGATGGCGCCTTCCTTGAAGTAGTCGCCGAAGGAGAAGTTGCCGCACATCTGGAAGAAGGTGCCGTGGCGGGTGGTCTTGCCGACCTCCTCGATGTCCGGCGTGCGCACGCACTTCTGCACGCTGGTGGCGCGCGGGTACGGCGGCTTGACCTCACCCAGGAAGTAGGGCTTGAACGGCACCATGCCGGCCGGGACGAGGAGCAGAGTCGGGTCGTCCGCGATGAGCGACGCCGAAGGGACGACGGTGTGCCCGCGCTCCTCGAAGAAGCTCAGCCAGCGGCGGCGGATCTCGGCCGACTCCATCAGTGGTCCTCATTCCGGTTGTACGAGTACGTCGGGGCGTACTTCTCGTTGCTGCGGTGGTCTACGGCGGCGATGTGCCGCCCGGTGGTCCGCCCCGGCTCCAGGGCGGCGGCGCGGGGTCCGGCGTCGACGGGCGCGTTCAGGCCGAGCGCCTCGCCGAGTTCGGCCTCGCGCCGGGCCATGTTGTCGCGCACGTCGAGCGCGAAGTCCTTCAGCCGGTGGCCCGCCTCGACGGCCTTGTTCGCCGCCTGCGCGGCGAGGCTCTCGGGGGTGAGCTGTTTCAGCTTGCGGTTGACCTTGGTGGTGGCCCACACGCCGGCGGCTGCGCCGGCGGAGAACCAGAAGGCTCGACGGAACATCGGTGGTTCAGTCCCTCTTCCGCTTCGTCCGGCTGGCCCGGCCCTCGGCCGGGAGGGTTCGGCCCACGATCACGGTGCGCCGGGGTTCGCGCGGCGCCCCGGCCGCGGCGTCGCTGCGGCTCAGCGCGCGGCGCACGCCGTAACCGAAGGCCGCGACCTTGACCAGGGGGCCGCCGAAGGTGGAGGCGACGGTCGTCGACAGCGCGTTGGCGTTCGACGTGACCTCCTGGACGTCCGATGCGATGGCGTCGACCCGGTCGATCTGGGTCTGCGCGGAGCGCACGGCCTGGGAGGCGTCGGAGAGCAGCGGGACGGCCTGCTCGGTCACGTCCGCCACCAGTCTGGTCGTCGCCCTGAGCGTCTGGGCCAGTCTCGCCAGGGCTACGGCGAGGAAGGACACCAGGATGGCCCAGAAGACGGCCACCAGGATTCCGGCCACCTCTCCACCGGACACTGCGCACCCGCTCCCTGACATCGGAAAAGTCGTGCCCCGAGCCTATCGCGCCGGGGCGCGCGCCCTGTACCGGTTTCCGCCGCGCGGCGACGCGGCCCGCCCGGCCCGGGGAACGGCGACGGCCCGCCCCCGTGCACGGAAGAACCGGCACGGCGGCGGGCCGAGTTGAGCAGCGCGCGTCGCGGCAAGCGAGCCGAAGGGGCGCGTCGGTGTCGGGACGTCCGTCGCGCGGAGGCCCCGACGAAGGAGGGACCGAGCACGTCGGATGTCCCGACACCGACTCCGGCGCCCCGGAGGCGAGCGCAGCTCGCCAATCCAAAAGGGATCAGCGGGCGTAGTACTCGACGACGAGCTGCTCGTCGCAGATCACCGGGATCTCCTTGCGGTTCGGCTCGCGGTCCAGGCGGAACGCCAGGGCCTTGAGGTTCACCTGCAGGTAGCGCGGGGTCTCACCGTCGGGGGCGAAGCCACCCTCGCGGGCGATCTGGAAGAGCGTCTTGTCCTTGGAGCGGTCGCGGACCTGCACGACGTCGTCCGGACGGACGCGGAAGGACGGCTTGTCGACCTTCTGGCCGTTGACCTGGATGTGGCCGTGGACGACCATCTGGCGGGCCTGGTAGATCGTGCGGGCGATGCCCGAACGCAGGACCAGCGCGTCGAGGCGGCGCTCGAGCTCGATGATCAGGGCCTCACCGGTCTTGCCCTGCACCTTGGAGGCACGCTCGTAGGCGCGGACGAGCTGGCGCTCGGACACGTCGTACTGCGCGCGCAGACGCTGCTTCTCGAGCAGACGGACCTTGTAGTCCGAGTTCTGCTTGCGGCCGCGACCGTGCTCACCCGGCGGGTAGGGACGGGCCTCGAAGTACTTGACGGCCTTCGGGGTCAGCGCGATGCCGAGGGCACGCGACTTCTTGACCTTGGGGCGGGACTGGTTCGCCATGAACCAAACACCTCATATTTCTGTGTGAATACGGCTCACCAGGGTTAGGGGAGGTCGCATCCGCAGCCCGGGAAACCCGTCCGGTTCCGAGGAACCCGGCGGGCAGCCGCTCCCAGGTCTGGGCACATACGTGCAGCACGCGAGTAGCCCACCGACCGGTGACCCCGGGCGCGTGGACCGGAGGCGGTGGTGGGCTGCCCGCGACACCTTCGACGGTGCGCGACGCTCCTGGATCCCCGAGGCCTCGCGGCTCGGGGTTCCGGCTGGATGTCCCGCCTGGTGCGGTCCGCCGGAGCGGACTACGGGACGCAGCACTTCGGGCAATGGTACAGCCCGCGCCGGGCCGCGAGGACCGCGGGTCAGGACCGGCGACGACCGAGGTTCTTCCGGGTCCACTCCACCGCGTCGGCGTACCGGGCCTCGGCACCGTGCCGGGTGGGGGTGTAGTACTCGCGGTCCTTGATCGCGTCCGGCGCGTACTGCTGGGCGGCGATGCCCTCGGGCAGGTCGTGCGGGTAGACGTACCCCTGGGCGTGCCCCAGCTTGGCGGCGCCCTTGTAGTGCCCGTCGCGCAGGTGCGCCGGGACCGGGCCGGCCAGCCCCTTGCGGACGTCCTCCAGCGCGGCGCCGATGGCCGTGGTCGCGGCGTTGGACTTGGGGGCGAGGGCCAGCGCGATGGTGGCGTGGCTCAGCGTGAGCGCGGCCTCCGGGAAGCCGATCATGGCGACGGCCTGCGCCGCGGCCACGGCCGTGGAGAGCGCGTTCGGGTCGGCGAGGCCGATGTCCTCGCTGGCGGAGATCATCAGCCGCCGCGCGATGAAGCGGGGGTCCTCCCCCGCGTCGATCATGCGGGCCAGGTAGTGCAGGGCGGCGTCCACGTCGGAGCCCCTGATCGACTTGATCAGCGCGCTGGCCACGTCGTAGTGCTGGTCGCCGTCCTTGTCGTAGCGCACGGCGGCGCGGGCGACGGAGTCCTCCAGCGTCTCCAGCGTGATCGCGGTCTCACCCTTGGCCAGGGCCGAGCCGGCGCCCGCCTCCAGGGCCGTCAGCGCGCGGCGGGCGTCACCGCCGGCGACCCGCAGCAGGTGCTCCTCGGCGTCCTCGGGCAGTTCCACCGAGCCGCCGAGCCCTCGCTCGTCCGTCACCGCGCGGTGCAGCAGGCCGCGCAGGTCCTCGTCGGTCAGCGGTTCCAGGGTCAGCAGCAGCGAGCGCGAGAGCAGCGGGGAGATCACCGAGAAGTACGGGTTCTCGGTGGTGGCGGCGATCAGGGTGACCCAGCGGTTCTCCACCGCCGGGAGCAGGGAGTCCTGCTGGGCCTTGCTGAAGCGGTGGATCTCGTCGAGGAAGAGGACGGTCTCCTTGCCGAAGCCGCCGGTGGCACGGCGGGCGCCGTCGATGACGGCCCGGACCTCCTTGACGCCGGCGGTGATCGCGGAGAGCTCCACGAACCGCTTGTCGGTGGCCTTGGAGATGACGTACGCGAGGGTCGTCTTGCCCGTCCCCGGAGGCCCCCAGAGGATCACCGAGGAAGGTCCGGCGGGGCCGGAGGCGCCTTCGCCGACCAGGCGGCGCAGCGGGGAGCCGGGCTTGAGCAGGTGACCCTGGCCCACGACCTCGTCGAGGGTACGGGGGCGCATCCGCACCGCCAGCGGACTGGCGGCCGGGTCCTTCTCCTGGCGTTCTTCGGCTGCGGCGGTGAACAGGTCGGGCTCCACACCGAAACCCTAAGCCACGGCGCCGACAACCGGCCGGGGCCGGTCAGGCCCAGAGGTTGGCGCCCCAGCGGGTGAAGATCAGGATGGCGACGATGCCCAGGTGCAGCACCGGGAGCGCCCAGGTGAACTCGGCGAAGAAGTTCCGCAGCCCCTTGGGCGCGGGCAGGAAGCCGTTGCGGACGTTGAACGAGGTCACGTACCAGAACATCAGGATGGTGACGGTCCAGGCGAGCATGCACCACAGGCAGAGGCGGTTGATCTCGTACAGGGACTGGACCATCAGCCAGGTGCAGAATCCCACGCCGAAGAGCGTGCCGGCGTTGAAGGTGAGCCAGTACCAGCGGGGGAACCGGGCGCCCGCGATCACGCTCATGCCCACGCAGACGACGATGCCGTAGGTGACCAGGCCCAGCAGCGGGTTCGGGAAGCCGAAGACCGATGCCTGGTCGCTCTGCATGATGCTCACGCAGGAGAAGATCGGGTTCAGGCTGCAGGCCGGCTTGTAGGACGGGTCCTCGAGCAGGTGGAACTTGTCCATCGTGATGATGCCCGAGGCGAACACACCGAGCAGGCCGGTGATCACCAGCAGCACGCCGAAGGCCCGGCTGCCGCCCGCCCGGCGCGGACCGTCGTCCCCGGTCCGGGGTGCCGGCACGTCGTGCACTGTCGTCATGCTGCTCATCACACCGATTCCCTGGCATCGAAGGGGCTGGGCACGGCCATTGTGCCGCACTCTGACACGTCCGCCGTTCGATGGACGTAAAAGGGTCCCCACGGCTGCCCCGAAGGGCCCTCCGGCGGGGAACGCCCGTTCCCCGGGCGCGCACGCGTACGGGTGGGAGCGCGAAGGGCGCCCGCCTCCTCGCGGAGGGGGCGCCCCTGACCCGGGCGGCGGACGTCAGCCGAGGCGGGACTCGAGTTCCGCGACGATCTCGCCGACGCCGATGGCCGTCTGCTCGCCGGACTCCATGTCCTTGAGCTGGACGACGCCCTCGGCGAGGTCCCGCTCACCGGCCACCAGGGTGAACCGGGCGCCGGAGCGGTTGGCGGCCTTCATGGCCGCCTTGAGCCCCTTGTTCCCGTACCCGAAGTCCGCGGCGATGCCCACCTTGCGCAGCTCGGTGACCTTGGCGAACAGCAGCCGCCGTGCCTCCTCGCCCAGCGGGACGGCGAAGACGCTGGTGGTGGCGGGCAGGTCCAGCTCGACGCCCTCCGCCTCCAGGGCCAGCACCGTGCGGTCGACGCCGAGCGCCCAGCCCACGGAGGGCAGCGCCGGGCCGCCGATCATCTCGGACAGGCCGTCGTACCGGCCGCCGCCGCCCACCGCGGACTGCGAGCCGAGGCCGTCGTGGACGAACTCGAAGGTGGTGCGGGTGTAGTAGTCCAGGCCGCGGACCAGCTTCGGGTCGTCCTCGAAGGAGACGCCCGCCGCGGTGATCAGCTCGCGGACCTCTTCGTGGTAGGCCTTGCACGCCTCGCAGAGGTGGTCCTGGAGCAGCGGCGCGCCGACGAGCTGCTGCTGCACGTCGGCCCGCTTGTCGTCGAGGACGCGCAGCGGGTTGATCTCGGCCCGGCGCAGCGTCTCCTCATCGAGGTCCAGGCCGCGCAGGAAGTCCTGGAGGGCGGCCCGGTAGGCGGGGCGGCACTCCTTGTCGCCGAGGCTGTTGAGCAGGATGCGGAAGTTCCGCAGGCCCAGCGAGCGGTAGGCCTGGTCGGCCAGGATGATCAGCTCGGCGTCCAGCGCCGGGTCCTCGGCGCCGATCGCCTCGGCGCCCACCTGCGAGAAGTGGCGGTAACGGCCCTTCTGCGGGCGCTCGTAGCGGTAGTAGGAGCCCGAGTACCAGAGCTTGACGGGCAGGTTGCCGGCCTTGTGGAGGTTGGCCTCCAGCGCGGCGCGGAGCACGGAGGCGGTGCCCTCGGGGCGCAGGGCGAGCCGGTCGCCGCCCTTGGTCTCGAAGGCGTACATCTCCTTGGTGACGATGTCGGTGGACTCGCCGACGCCGCGGGCGAACAGCTCGACGTTCTCGAAGCCGGGGGTCTCGATGTAGCCGTAGCCGGAGTTGCGCAGCGGGGCGGCGATCGCCTCGCGCACCGCCAGGTAGCGGGCGGAGCTCGGCGGGATCAGGTCGTACGTGCCCTTGGGGGCCTTGAAAGTGCTCACGGGTGTTCTCTCGTCACATTCCTCGTCGGGGGGCCTGGAAGCCCTCCGGGCCGGCGGCCACCTGCCGCAGATAGGGGTTGGTGGCGCGCTCCTGGCCGATGGTCGTCTGGGGGCCGTGGCCGGACAGGACGACGGTGGAGTCGTCCAGCGGCAGGCAGACCCGGGCCAGCGACGCGAGCATGTCGTCCATGTCGCCGCCCGGCAGGTCGGTCCGTCCGACGGAGCCGGCGAACAGCAGATCCCCGGAGAAGAAGACGGACGGCACGTCCGCGTTCTCGGGCATCCGGAAGGTCACCGACCCCTTGGTATGGCCGGGAGCGTGCGCCACGGAGAACTCGAGGCCGGCGAGCTCCAGCCGCGAGCCGTCGGTGAGCTCCCGGACGTCGTCGGGCTCGCCCACGGCCAGCTCACCCATGAGCGGCATGCCGATGGACCGGCCGAGCGCCTTCTCGGGGTCGCTCATCATGTACCGGTCCGACGGGTGGATCCAGGCGGGCACGTCGTGCGCGCCGCACACCGGGACCACCGAGGCGACGTGGTCGATGTGTCCATGGGTGAGGACGACCGCGACGGGCTTGAGCCGATGCTTCCTGAGCGTCTCCTCGACTCCCGCGGCGGCCTGGTGGCCGGGGTCGATGATCACGCATTCCTCGCCTGCGCCGGGGGCGACGAGATAACAGTTCGTCCCCCAGGCACCGGCCGGGAACCCGGCAATGAGCACGATCGTCCCTCATATGTCGATACGGGCGGGCGGCGTTCCGGCCACCCTGGCGTCAGCAGCCTACCGGCGCTGCCGAATCATCGGCGAACCCATATACGGTACGGGGCACACGCACGCGGTCGGCTCAGGAGGCCCAAGCGGCCCGGTCGACGCACGATTCGCACGAGGAGTGAGACCCGGTGGTCACCCAGGAACAGCGGCGGCGTCAGCTCGCCCGGGAGAAGTTCTTGCGCCAGCAGCAGCGGCGCACCGACGCCCGCCGCAAGGCGCGCATGCGGAACGCGGTGATCGCGTCGGTCCTCGGCGTGGTCCTGGTCGGCAGCCTCGCGCTGTACACCACGGGGACGCTGCGGGGCGACGACGACAGCGTGGCCAAGAGCGCGGAGGCGTCCCCGAGCGCCGAGCCGGCCAAGAAGGCCCCGGACCCGTGCGAGAAGCCGGCCGCGGGGAAGATCGAGAAGATGACGTTCGACAAGGAGCCGGCGCTCAAGATCGACACGTCCGCGCAGTACACGATGACGCTGGACACCACCTGCGGGGAGATGTCGGTCGAGCTGGACGCCAAGGGCGCGCCGCACACCGTGAACTCCTTCGAGTTCCTGGCGGGCAAGGGCTACTTCGACCACACCAGGTGCCACCGCCTGACCACCCAGGGCATCTACGTGCTCCAGTGCGGCGACCCGACGGCCCAGGGCTCCGGCGGTCCCGGCTACGAGATCAAGGACGAGAACCTCAAGTCCGACGCCCTGAAGAAGGACGTCTACCCGACGGGCACGGTCGCGATGGCCAACGCCGGTCCGAACACCAACGGCAGCCAGTTCTTCCTGGTCTACCAGGACAGCCCGCTGCCGCCGAACTACACGCCGTTCGGCAAGCTGGACAAGAAGGGACTGGCGGTCCTGGAGAAGATCGCCAAGGCCGGCGAGAGCACCGGCATGGGGGACGGCGCCCCCAACGCGACGGTGGTCATCAACAAGGCGACCGTCACCAAGTCCTGAGCCGTGGACGCCTTCCCGCGGGCCGATATTCGGTCGCGCGGGATGCGGACAGGCCACCCGCCGGTCGCCTATGTTGACCGGTGACGAAACTGTGGAGGATGCCCGGGGCCACGAAACCCCCCGCGGCATCATGTGGAGGAGGCGCTGTGAGCAGCGACCCGTGGGGCCGCGTCGACGAGACGGGGACCGTGTACGTGCGTACGGCCGACGGCGAGAAGGTCGTCGGTTCCTGGCAGGCCGGCTCCCCCGACGAGGCGTTGGCCTACTTCGAGCGCAAGTACGAGGGCCTGGTTGTCGAGATCGGCCTCCTCGAGCGGAGGGTGCGGACCACCGACCTCGCCGCCAAGGACGCCCTGGCCGCTGTCGAGCACCTGCGTGAGCAGGTCGACGCCCATCACGCGGTGGGCGACCTGGACGCGCTGCGCAAGCGTCTGGACAAGCTCGTGGAGACGGTCGATTCCCGTCGCGAGGAGCGCAAGGCGCAGCGGGCGAAGCAGTCGGAGGAGGCCCGTCAGGCCAAGGAGGCGCTGGTCGCCGAGGCCGAGGAGCTGGCCCGGTCCGAGCAGTGGCGGTCGGCCGGCGAGCGGCTGCGCGCGCTGGTGGACACCTGGAAGGGGCTGCCGCGGCTGGACCGCAAGTCCGACGACGAGCTGTGGCACCGCTTCTCGCACGCCCGCAGCGCGTTCTCCAAGCGCCGCAAGGCGCACTTCGCGCAGCTCGACCAGCAGCGCGAGGACGCCCGCAAGGTCAAGGAGCGGCTGGTCGCCGAGGCGGAGTCGCTCTCCGGCTCGACGGACTGGGGTCCGACGGCCGCCCGTTACCGCGAGCTGATGAGCGAGTGGAAGGCGGCGGGCCGCGCCCAGCGCGAGCACGAGGACGAGCTGTGGAACCGCTTCCGCGGCGCCCAGGACGTCTTCTTCGCCGCCCGCAGCTCGGTCTTCGCCGAGCGGGACGCGGAGCAGGCGGAGAACCTGAAGCTGAAGGAGGAGCTGGCCGGGGAGGCCGAGAAGCTCCTGCCCGTCACCGACCTCAAGGCCGCGCGCGCCGCCTTCCGTGCGATCAACGAGCGGTGGGAGGCCGTCGGTCACGTTCCGCGGGACGCCCGGCCGAAGGTCGAGGGCCGGATGCACGCGGTGGAGCGGGCGATCCAGGAGGCCGAGGAGGCCGAGTGGAAGCGCACCAACCCGGAGGCGCGGGCGCGGGCGGCCGGTCTGACCGGTCAGCTGCAGGCCGCGGTGGACAAGCTCGAGCGCCAGATCGAGCAGGCCCGCGCGCAGGGCAACACCGCGCGGGCGGAGAAGCTCGAGCGTGAGCTGGCGGGCCGTCAGGCCCTGCTGGACCAGGCCCTCAAGGGTCTCCAGGAGTTCGGCGGCTGACGCCCCTCCCGCACCGACGCCCCCGGCCGCCTCTGCGGCCGGGGGCGTCGTTCGTGTGCGGGCGCGGGGGTGCGGGCCGCGCGGTCGGCGGATCCGCGCGGTCAGCGGATCCGCGCGGTCAGCGGGTCTGCCGGGCGGAGGTCACCCGGTAGACGTCGTAGACGCCCTCCACGCCGCGGACGGCCTTCAGGACGTGTCCCAGGTGCTTGGGGTCGCCCATCTCGAAGGTGAACCGCGAGGTCGCCACCCGGTCGCGGGAGGTCTGCACCGCCGCCGACAGGATGTTGACGTGCTGGTCCGACAGGACCCGGGTGACGTCGGAGAGCAGCCGGGACCGGTCCAGCGCCTCGACCTGGATGGCGACCAGGAACACCGAGGACTGGGTGGGCGCCCACTCGACCTCGAGCATCCGCTCGGGTTCCCGGGAGAGCGAGTCCACGTTGACGCAGTCGGTCCGGTGCACGGAGACGCCGCTGCCCCGGGTGACGAAGCCGATGATCGGGTCCCCCGGCACCGGGGTGCAGCAGCGGGCCAGCTTGACCCACACGTCGTCGACGCCCTTGACGACCACGCCCGGGTCGGCGCTGGAGCGGCGCTTGCGGGTGCGCGCCGGCGGCACGCTCTCGTCGATCTCCTCGCTGGCGGCCTCCTCGCCGCCGAGCGCCTGGACCAGCTTCTGCACGACGTTCTGCGCGGCCACGTGGCCCTCGCCGATCGCGGCGTACAGGGAGGAGATGTCCGGGTAGCGCATCTCGTGGGCGATGGTGACCAGGGAGTCGCCGGTGAGGATCCGCTGGATCGGCAGGTTCTGCTTGCGCATGGCCCGCGCGATGGCGTCCTTGCCCTGCTCGATGGCCTCGTCCCGGCGCTCCTTCGAGAACCAGGCGCGGATCTTGTTGCGGGCCCGGGGCGACTTGACGAAGCCGAGCCAGTCGCGGGAGGGGCCCGCGTTGTCGGCCTTGGAGGTGAAGACCTCGACGGTGTCGCCGTTGTCCAGGGTGGACTCCAGCGGCACCAGGCGGCCGTTGACCCGGGCGCCTATGGTGCGGTGGCCGACCTCGGTGTGGACCGCGTAGGCGAAGTCCACCGGCGTGGCCCCGGCGGGCAGCGCTATGACGTCGCCCTTGGGGGTGAAGACGAAGACCTCGTTGCGCGACAGGTCGAAGCGCAGGGAGTCCAGGAACTCGCCGGGGTCCTCGGTCTCCTTCTGCCAGTCGAGGAGCTGGCGCAGCCACGCCATGTCGTTGACCGCGTCCTTGTCCTTGCCGGAGCCGGAGGAGCGCGGGGAGTCGGTGCGGACCTTGGAGGCGCCGGCCACGGCCTCCTGCTTGTACTTCCAGTGCGCGGCGATGCCGTACTCGGCGCGGCGGTGCATGTCGAAGGTGCGGATCTGCAGCTCGACCGGCTTGCCGCCGGGGCCGATGACCGTCGTGTGCAGCGACTGGTACATGTTGAACTTGGGCATCGCGATGTAGTCCTTGAACCGGCCGGGGACCGGGTTCCATCGCGCGTGCACCGTGCCGAGGGCCGCGTAGCAGTCGCGGACGGTGTCCACGAGGACGCGGATGCCCACCAGGTCGTAGATCTCCGCGAAGTCTCGGCCGCGGACGATCATCTTCTGGTAGACGCTGTAGTAGTGCTTGGGGCGGCCGGTGACGGTCGCCTTGATGCGGGCGGCGCGCAGGTCGGCCTGGACCTCGTCGATGACCGTGGCGAGGTACTCGTCGCGCTTGGGCGCGCGCTCGGCGACCAGGCGGACGATCTCGTCGTACATCTTGGGGTAGAGGATCGCGAAGGCGAGGTCCTCCAGCTCCCACTTGATGGTGTTCATGCCCAGCCGGTGGGCCAGCGGGGCGTAGATCTCCAGGGTCTCGCGGGCCTTCTTCTCCTGCTTCTCCCGCTTGAGGTAGCGCATGGTGCGCATGTTGTGCAGGCGGTCCGCCAGCTTGATCACCAGGACCCGCGGGTCCTTGGCCATGGCGACGACCATCTTGCGCACGGTCTCGGCCTGCGCGGCCTCGCCGAACTTGACCTTGTCCAGCTTGGTCACGCCGTCGACCAGCAGGGCCACCGTGTCCCCGAAGTCCTGGCGGAGCTGCTCGAGGCCGTACTCGGTGTCCTCGACGGTGTCGTGGAGCAGGCCGGCCATCAGCGTCGCCGGGTCCATGCCGAGCTCGGCGAGGATGGTGGTGACCGCGAGCGGGTGGGTGATGTACGGGTCGCCGCTCTTGCGCTTCTGCCCGCGGTGCCAGCGTTCGGCGACCTGGTAGGCCTTCTCGATCTGGCGGAGCGTGGCGGTCTCGATCTTGGGGTCGTTGCCGCGCACTATCCGCAGCAGGGGCTCCAGGACGGGGT
The DNA here is from genome assembly GCF_040643475.1 of Streptomyces sp. NPDC047130. Classification (NCBI taxonomy): domain Bacteria; kingdom Bacillati; phylum Actinomycetota; class Actinomycetes; order Kitasatosporales; family Streptomycetaceae; genus Streptomyces; species Streptomyces sp. NPDC047130. Next base: position 82,947 of record NZ_JBEYUK010000009.1, read on the forward strand.
TGTACGCGCTGGAGCGCTGCACGCCGAGGCGGGCGAGGCGGGCCCGGACACGGCTGGAGGAGCCGGAGCGGGGGGCCACGCCCGTGCCGCTGGCGCCGGCGGGGCCGGTGGTGCGGGACGAGGGCCTCGGGCGGGCCTCCTCGGCGGGAGCGGCGGCCCGGTCCTGCGCGCGCTCCCGGACCGCGGGCTCCTCGCGGATGTCCTGGGCGTCCGTGTCCGGCGCGGGGCTCGCCGCGTCGCCCCTCGCCCGCTCGGGCTGGGCGGCGGTCAGTGACTGGGCCTCGTCTGGCAAGAGGACTCCTCGGGCGCGTTCCGGGTCACCCGGTCGGGCCCCGGAGATCCCATGGTAGCGAGCGTTCCCCGTCCGACGCCCGTCAGCCTGACGAGGGGCCCGTTTTCCGGGGCCGGGACCGAGGCGGAGAGCGGACCGGAGATCGAAGCGGGGACCGAGGCGGAGGCGGAGGCGGCGGGCGGAGACGGCATCGGGCCCGGCGGGGATCCGCCGGGCCCGGCACGGTGGGGCGAGGAAGGGTCAGACGACCAGCAGGGCCGCCAGGGGCGCGCCGGCGAGGGCGGGCTCCAGGCGGGCGCGTCCGCCGAGGAAGCCGAGCTCCATCAGCACGGCGAGGCCCGCGACCTCGGCGCCCGCCCGGCGGACGAGCTGGAGGGACGCCTCCGCCGTGCCGCCGGTGGCGAGGACGTCGTCGACGACCAGGATCCGGTCCTCGGCGGACAGGTCCTCCGCGTGCACCTCGATCTCGGCCGATCCGTACTCCAGGTCGTAGGCCTGGCTCAGCGTGGCCCCCGGCAGCTTGCCGGCCTTGCGGACGGGGACGAACCCGATCCCGGCCCGCACTGCCGCGGGCGCGCCCAGGATGAAGCCGCGGGCCTCCAGGCCCACGATCTTCGTCGCCCCGGTGTGCACCGCGATGTCGGCGAGCGCGTCGGTGAGCGCCGCGAACGCCGCCGGGTCGGCCAGCAGCGGCGTGATGTCCTTGAACTTCACGCCGGGCTCGGGGTAGTCCGCGACCTCGCGGATGCGGCTGAGCAGCAGCTCCTGGATGTCCGTCACGGCGTCACCGCCTCCTTCCGGAGGCCCGGCCGCTGCGACCGGTGCGCGGGCCCACCACGGCGGGCCCGGTCTCCTGCGCGTCCGCGTCCGTCTCGGCGGCGTCCCCGTCGGCCACGGCCGTGGCGCCCTCACCGGCCTGCGCGCGCTTGGCGAGCACCCGCTTGCGCAGGGCCTTCATCTCCGGCTCGCGCTCCTTGAGGTCGGCGACGAGCGGGGTGGCGATGAAGATCGACGAGTAGGCGCCGGCCGCGAGGCCCACGAAGATCGACAGGGAGATGTCGTTCAGCATGCCGGCGCCCAGGACGCCACCGCCGATGAACAGCAGGCCCGCCACCGGCAGCAGCGCCACCACGGTGGTGTTGATGGACCGGACGAGCGTGCCGTTGATGGAGCGGTTGGCGACGTCCCGGTAGGTCCAGCGGGTCTGCTTGGTGATCCCCTGCGTGCCCTCCTTGAGGCTGTCGAAGACGACGACCGTGTCGTAGAGGGAGTAACCGAGGATGGTCAGCAGACCGATCACCGTGCCCGGCGTGACCTCGAAGCCCACCAGGGCGTAGATGCCGACGGTGATGGTGATGTCGTGGATCAGGGCCACCAGGGCGGCCACCGCCATGCGCCATTCGAAGGCGATGGCCAGGTAGATCACGACCAGGACCATGAAGATCGCCAGGCCCTGCCAGGCCTTGTCGGCGATCTGCTCGCCCCAGCTGGGGCCGACCAGCTCGGCGTTGATCTGCTCGGGGTCGACGTCGAGCCGCTCGGCGAGTTCGGCCTTGATGACGTCGGACTTGTCGGTGTCGATGCCGGCGACCTGGACGCGCATGCCGCCGGTGCCGAGGCCCTGGACGATGGCGTCCTGGCCGGACGCCTCCTCCGCGATCTCCTCGGTCTGGGTGACCGAGAGGCTGGTCTTCGGGGTGGTGAAGACGGCGCCGCCCTGGAACTCGATGCCCATGTGGAGACCCTTGAAGGTCAGGCCGAGGATGGCGACGACCGTGATCGCGATCGAGACGCCGTACCAGACGAAGCGCTTGCCGACGAAGTCGTAGCCGACCTCGCCGCGGTGGAGCCGGGCGCCGAGGTTGCCGAGTTTCGACATCTCAGGCCTCCTTCGGTTCGACGAGGGCGGAGGAACGACGGGTGCGGCGCAGCGGCGGCTGCACACCCAGACGCTTCGGGTCCAGGCCGGACCACGGGTGGCCGCTGGAGAAGAACTTGGTGCGGGCCAGCAGCGTCATCAGCGGCTTGGTGAAGAAGAACACCACGACCACGTCGAGCAGGGTGGTCAGACCGAGGGTGAACGCGAAGCCCTGCACCTTGCCGACGGTCACCACGAAGAGGACGGCGGCGGCGAGGAACGACACGAAGTCGGAGACCAGGACCGTGCGCCGCGCACGCGGCCAGGCCCGCTCGACGGCGGGACGCAGCGTGCGTCCGTCACGGATCTCGTCGCGGATGCGTTCGAAGTACACGATGAACGAGTCCGCCGTGATGCCGATGGCGACGATGGCGCCGCAGACGGCCGGCAGGTTCAGCGCGAAGCCGATGGCCGGGCCGAGCAGCGACATGATCGTGTAGGTCAGCACCGCGGAGACGCCCAGCGACAGGAGCGCGACGAAGCCGAGACCGCGGTAGTAGGTCAGCAGGTAGATCACGACCAGCGCGAGGCCGATGGCGCCGGCGATCAGGCCGCCCTCGAGCTGCTCGCTGCCGAGCGCCGGGGTGACCGTGGTGACGCTGTCCTCCTCGAAGGAGAGCGGCAGGGCGCCGTAGGACAGCATGTTGGCCAGCGACTGCGCCTCCTCCTGCCCGAAGCTGCCGGAGATCTCGGCGTTGCCGCCGGTCAGCGCCTGGCTCACGTACGGGTCGGAGATGACCTCGTTGTCGAGGACGATGGCGAACTGGTTCTGCGGGCTGGGCTGGGTGGCCAGCTTGCCGGTGATGTCGGCGAACTTGTCGGCGCCCTTGTCCGTGAACTCCATGGTGACGGTCCAGCCGGCACCGGTCTGCGTGTTGTAGACCGCCTGGGCGTCGTCGACGTCGGTGCCGTCGACCGCGGCGGGGCCGAGCACGTACTTCTGCCACTGGCCCTGGGCGTTCTGGCCGCAGGCGACCATGGAGTCGGAGGGCTTGCTGCCCTCGCCGGCCTCGGAGCGCTGCTTGGCGTCGGTGCAGTCGAGCGTGGCGTACTGGGCCTGGACCTTGTCGTCCACGGGCGTGGTGGCCGCGGGGGCGGGGGTCTCGGCCGGGGCCTCGGAGGCGCCGGAGGCGTCCGGCGAGGGGGAGGCGGTGGCGGCCTTGAGGCCCTCGGTCAGCGCACGGCCCTGCGGCGAGGCGTCCGCGGACGGGTCCGAGGCGGCGGGCGCGGAGGGCGAGTCGCTCGCCTTCCCGCTGGGCTTCCCGGAGGGCTCTGCCGACGGGGAGGCCCCGTCGGTGGCGCCCGGCGTCGGGACGGGCTGGGCCCCGGAGACCTCGGTCTGCAGCACGGGGCGGAAGTACAGCTTGGCGGTGGTGCCGACCTGGTCCCGGGCCTGCTGCGAGTTCGTGCCCTTGGGGATGTTGACGATGATGTTGCGGTCGCCCTGGGTCTGGACCTCGGCCTCGGAGACGCCCAGGCCGTTGACCCGGCGCTCCATGATGTCGACCGCCGTGGCCATGTTCGTCGGGTTGATCGCCGATTCCTGGCCCTGCTCGGCCACCGCGCGAAGCGTGATGCTGGTGCCGCCGGCCAGGTCGATGCCGAGACGCGGGGTGGTGTGACCGGAGGCGAACATGCCGCCGGTGAGCGCCACCATGGCGATCAGGATCAGGGCGAGGGCGCGTCCCGGCTTGCTCGGCGCGTTCGCGCTGCGGCCCTTCTTAGGTGCTGCCACCTTCTCGTACTCCCTCTCGGGCCGCCGCGCGCCCCTGAGGGGCCGGCGGGCGGCCATGACAAGTTCGGACCCCGTACGGAACGCGGGCGTTCCCCCCCGGGGTGCGCGGGGCGCGACCAGTCACCCCCCACGCAGGAGCGTGCCTACTTGGCGTCGGACTCGCCGTCGGTCTTCTTCGGCTCGTCCTCCGCCTTCTTGCCGAGGTCGACGGGCTTGTCGCCGGCGTCGGTGTCGGCGTCCGCCTCGGTGAGGGAGGAGGCGTCGTCGGGAACGACGTCGTCCTTCAGGTCGGCCTCGATGCCGTGCACGATCCGGTTGTACTCGTCGTCGGGGAGCACCGCGGCGATGGCGTTCTTCGCGAAGAGCAGTTCGACGCCCGGGCCGGCGTCGAGCAGCACGGTCTCGTCGCTGACCTCCTTGACCGTGGCGTACATGCCCCCGATCGTCCGGATGCCGGTGCCGGGCTGCATCTGATTCCGCATCTCGGCCGCCTGCTGCTGCTTCTTCTTGGCCGAGCGGGTCATCAGGAACATGGCCCCGATAAGAATGATGAACGGGAAAAGGGTCAAGATATCCACGGGACGGAGATTTCCTTCGCACGACCGCGATGGTGAGCGGCCTGTTGACGGGGGCTTGGTGAGCGCCGCCCCACAGGGGCGGCATCGGCGGAGTCTAAGCGAGCCCGCGCAGATGGAACAACGCCCAGCATGTCACCGGGGTTCCTTCCGTAGCGAGCTTTACCTGCCGTCACACGTCGTCACGCCCCGAACAGGTCGCCTTGTCCCGCTTGGCTGGCCCGCCCCGCGCCGGGCGCGGAGGCCTGCGGCGGAGTCAGCCCGAGGTGGGCCCACGCGGCGGGCGTGGCGATCCGGCCCCGGGGCGTGCGGGCGAGCAGTCCTTCGCGGACCAGGAACGGCTCGGCCACCTCCTCGACCGTCTCGCGCTCCTCCCCCACCGCCACGGCCAGCGTGGACAGGCCCACCGGGCCGCCGCCGAACAGCTTGAGCAGCGCCTCCAGCACCCCCCGGTCCAGCCGGTCCAGTCCGCGGGAGTCGACCTCGTAAACCTGGAGCGCCGCGGATGCCACCTCACGGGTGATCACGCCGTCCGCCTTGACCTGGGCGTAGTCGCGGACCCGGCGGAGCAGCCGGTTGGCGATGCGGGGCGTGCCGCGGGAGCGTCCGGCGATCTCGGCGGCGCCCTCGGCGTCGATCTCCACGTCGAGCAGCCGGGCCGAGCGGTGGATGACCCGCTCCAGCTCGTGGGGGGAGTAGAACTCCATGTGGGCGGTGAAGCCGAAGCGGTCCCGCAGCGGCGGGGGCAGCAGACCGGCCCGGGTGGTGGCGCCGACCAGGGTGAACGGGGGCAGCTCGAGCGGGATGGCCGTGGCGCCGGGCCCCTTGCCGACGACCACGTCGACCCGGAAGTCCTCCATCGCCATGTACAGCATCTCCTCGGCGGGCCGCGACATGCGGTGGATCTCGTCGAGGAAGAGGACCTCGCCCTCCTGGAGGGAGGAGAGGATCGCGGCGAGGTCGCCGGCGTGCTGGATGGCGGGACCGCTGGTGATGCGGATGGGGGCGCCCATCTCGGCGGCGATGATCATCGAGAGGGTGGTCTTGCCCAGGCCGGGCGCGCCGGAGAGCAGGACGTGGTCGGCGGTGGCGCCGCGGGCGCGGGCGGCCCGCAGCACCAGGTCGAGCTGTTCGCGGACCTTCTCCTGGCCGATGAACTCGTCCAGGTCCTTGGGGCGCAGCGCGGCCTCGACGGCCTGGTCGTCGCCGTCCGCGGACGCGCCGACCAGCCGCTCGGAGGCGGGGCCGGTGGCGCCGGCCGTGTCGTCGGGCGTGTCGTCCCAGTTCACCGCGGTCTCCTAGCGGGCTCGGTTGAGGGTCTGCAGCGCCGCCTTCAGCAGGCGTCCGATCTGCGGGTCGGTCTCCGCCTCTGCCTGGGGGGCCACCGCCTCGACGGCGTCGTCCGCCTCCCGGGCCGCGTAGCCGAGGCCGACCAGGGCGGCGTGCAGCTGGTCGCGCCAGCCGGCCGGTCCGGCGGCGACGGCGGTGCCGGGGCGGGGGGCGGAGCCGACGGGCGCGCCGAGGCGGTCCTTGAGCTCCAGCAGCAGCTTCTGCGCGCCCTTCTTGCCGATGCCGGGGACGGCGGTCAGCGCCTTCTCGTCCCCGGCGGCCACCGCCCGGCGCAGCGCGTCGGGGCTGTGCACGGCGAGCATGGCCTGGGCGAGCCGGGGTCCGACGCCGCTGGCGGTCTGCAGCAGTTCGAAAACCTGGCGTTCGTCGTCGTCGGCGAAGCCGTAGAGGGTCAGCGAGTCCTCGCGGACCACCAGGGAGGTGGCCAGCCGGGCGTTCTCCCCCTGACGGAGGGCGGCGAGGGTGCCGGGGGTGCACTGGACGGCGATGCCGATGCCGCCCACCTCGACCACGGCGGAGTCCGGGGCGAGGGCGGCGACGGGGCCGCTCACGAAGGCGATCATGCGGGGCGGCCTTTCGGTTGCGCGGTGGTGGCTGGTGCGGGGGCGGTCCGCGGGTCCGCGGCGGCCGGGGTGGTCCCCGGTGCGGGGGCGGAGGCGCCGGCGGGGGCGCCGGGGGCTTCCGGCCCGGTGGCGCCGGTCCCGCGGAGGCCGGGGCCGGGCGCGGGGCTTCCGGAGTCGGGAGCGGCACCGGGACCGGGATCAGGCGCGGCACCGGGATCAGGCGCGGGCGCGGCACCGGGACGAGGCGCTTCCGGCGGCGTGGATCCGGTGGCGGGCGCGGCCTGCGGGGGCCTGGCGCGGGCCGGGCGGGGGCTGCCGAGGGTGCGCGCGGTGTGCTGGTTCCTCAGCGCCTGCCGGTCCACCGCGAGCCGCAGGCGGTTCTGCGCCGGGGCCCGCCAGATGTGGCAGATGGCCAGGGCCAGCGCGTCCGCCGCGTCGGCCGGCTTCGGCGGGGCGTCCAGCCGCAGCAGGCGCGTGACCATGGCGCCGACCTGCGCCTTGTCCGCCCGGCCGCTGCCGGTGACGGCGGCCTTGACCTCACTGGGGGTGTGCAGCGCGACGGGGATGCCGCGACGGGCGGCGCACACCATGGCGACGGCGCTGGCCTGGGCGGTGCCCATCACCGTGCGGACGTTGTGCTGGGCGAAGACCCGCTCGACGGCGACGAACTCCGGGCGGTACTCGTCGAGCCACCGCTCCAGCCCTTCCTCCAGGGCGACCAGGCGCAGCGCGGGCTCGGCGTCCGTCGGCGTGCGGACCACGCCGACGCCGCGCATGGTCAGCGGCCGTCCGGCCACGCCCTCGACCACACCGACGCCGCACCGGGTCAGCCCCGGGTCCACCCCCAGTACCCGCACCGCGTTCGCCTCCCGGCCTCGTTCCGCGTTCGTTCACGTGTTCCCGCAGGCAGGAAGGCTATCGCGCCGCACCGACAGGACCCCCGAAGCAGACGGCGGGCCGGCGGAACGTGTCCGTCCCGCCGGCCCGCCGCACGCGCGATCAGGCGTCGACCTTCTCCATGACCTCGTCGGAGACGTCGAAGTTCGCGTAGACGTTCTGCACGTCGTCGCTGTCCTCGAGCGCGTCGATCAGCTTGAAGATCTTGCGCGCGCCCTCCTCGTCCAGCTCGACCTGCATGGTCGGGACGAAGTTGGCGTCGGCCGAGTCGTAGTCGATGCCGGCGTCCTGGAGCGCGGTGCGGACCGCGACCAGGTCGGTGGCCTCGCTCAGGACCTCGAAGGTCTCGCCGAGGTCGTTGACCTCCTCGGCGCCCGCGTCCAGGACGGCCGCCAGGACGTCGTCCTCGGTCAGCTCGCCCTTGGGGACGATCACCACGCCCTTGCGGTTGAACAGGTACGACACCGAGCCGGGGTCGGCCATCGAGCCGCCGTTACGGGTCATCGCGACCCGGACGTCCGAGGCGGCGCGGTTGCGGTTGTCGGTGAGGCACTCGATGAGCACCGCGACGCCGTTCGGGCCGTAACCCTCGTACATGATCGTCTCGTAGTCGACGCCGCCGGCCTCGAGGCCGCCGCCGCGCTTGACGGCCGAGTCGATGTTCTTGTTGGGAACCGACGACTTCTTCGCCTTCTGGATGGCGTCGTAGAGCGTCGGGTTGCCGTCCGGGTCGGCGCCGCCGGTCCGCGCAGCGACCTCGATGTTCTTGATCAGCTTCGCGAAGAGCTTGCCGCGCTTGGCGTCGATCACGGCCTTCTTGTGCTTCGTCGTAGCCCATTTAGAGTGGCCGGACATCTGCCTGTCTCCTTCGCGTTACCCATCTCCGTACGAACGCCAGAGATCCTACAAGGCTCCCGCTGTCCGCTTCGCCCGCACCATCCCGGTGAACAGCGCGTGCACCCGGCAGTCGCCGGTGAGTTCCGGGTGGAAGGCGGTGGCCAGGGCGTTCCCCTGGCGCACGGCGACCACCGCGCCCTCGTGCCGGGCGAGGACCTCCACGCCCTCCCCTACCGACTCGGCCAGGGGCGCGCGGATGAACACCCCCACCACAGGATCGCCCGGCACGCCCGCGACGTCGAGCACGGCCTCGAAGGACTCGTTCTGCCGCCCGAAGGCGTTGCGGCGCACGGTCATGTCGATGCCGCCGACGCTCTGCTGGCCCGAGCGCGGGTCGGCGATCCGGTCGGCGAGCAGGATCATCCCCGCGCAGGTCCCGTAGACCGGCATCCCGGCCCGCACCCGCTCCCGCAGCGGGGCGAGGAGCCCGAAGGTCTCGGCCAGCTTGGAGATCACGGTCGACTCGCCGCCCGGCAGGACCAGTCCGTCCACGGCGTCGAGTTCCTCGGGGCGGCGGACCGTGACCGGCGTGGCACCGGCCCGGTCCAGCGCCGTCAGGTGCTCCCGGACGTCGCCCTGGAGGGCCAGGACGCCGATCACGGGCCGGTGCTGCTCCGTCATCTCCCTCGTCACCAGCCGCGGTTGGCGTAGCGCTCCGACTCCGGAAGCGCGTCGCAGTTGATGCCGACCATGGCCTCGCCGAGGTTGCGGGAGGCGTCCGCGATCACCTTGGGGTCGTCGTAGAAGGTGGTGGCCTTGACGATGGCGGCGGCGCGCTTGGCCGGGTCGCCGGACTTGAAGATGCCGGAGCCGACGAAGACGCCCTCCGCGCCGAGCTGCCGCATCAGCGCGGCGTCGGCCGGGGTGGCGACGCCGCCCGCCGAGAACAGCACCACGGGCAGCTTGCCGAGCTCGGCGACCTCGCGGACCAGCTCGTAGGGGGCGCGCAGTTCCTTGGCGGCGGCGTACAGCTCGTGCTCGTCCAGGCCGCGCAGGCGCGCGATGTCGCCCTTGATCTGCCGCAGGTGACGGACCGCCTCGACGACGTTGCCGGTGCCCGCCTCGCCCTTGGAGCGGATCATCGCCGCGCCCTCGGAGATCCGGCGCAGCGCCTCGCCCAGGTTGGTGGCGCCGCACACGAACGGGGTGGTGAAGCCCCACTTGTCGGAGTGGTTGACCTCGTCGGCCGGGGTGAGCACCTCGGACTCGTCGATGTAGTCGACGCCGAGGGCCTGGAGGACCTGCGCCTCGACGAAGTGGCCGATGCGGGACTTGGCCATCACCGGGATGGAGACCGCGCCGATGATGCCCTCGATCATGTCCGGGTCGGACATCCGGGCCACGCCGCCGTCCTTGCGGATGTCGGCGGGCACCCGCTCCAGCGCCATCACGGCGACCGCGCCGGCGTCCTCGGCGATCTTCGCCTGCTCCGGGGTCACCACGTCCATGATCACGCCGCCCTTGAGCTGCTCGGCCATGCCGCGCTTGACGCGGGCGGTGCCGGTGACGGGGGCGGACTCGGTGCCGTTGAGGGTGGACATGGGCATGCCTCACAAGGGTGCGGAGGAGTGTTGTCCCTGTGAGGAAACGCCGCGCGGCGGGGCTGGGACAAGAGCCAATGCGCAGGTCGTGGCCTGCCCCGAACGCGGGCCGTGGGTCAGTTCACGCGCTCGACGAGGGCGGCGGGGGCCTCGTCGTCCATCTCGAACGCCATCGGGAACGGGGCGTGGCCGGCCAGCCGGAACCAGCGCACCTTGCGGTGCCGGCGCAGGGCGCGGGCGGCGCGGACGGCGTCGTTGTGGAACCGGCGGGCCATCGGGACGCGGCGCACCGCCTCGGCGAGTTCGCGCACCGCCTCCTCGCCGCCGAGGGCCTCGCGGACGCCCTCGACCTGCTGCGCCTCGGCGAAGACGGCGCGCAGGGCCTGGCTCAGCTCGCTCTCCGCGATCTCACGGTGCTCCTCCTCGGCCTGGCGGGCCTCGTGCGCGGCCTCGTACAGGACGATGGAGGCGGCGGGGTCGAGGACGCCGGCGGTCGCCAGCTCCTGGGCGACGGAGGCGCGGCGCAGCAACTGGGCGTCCAGGGCGGCGCGGGCGGCGTCGATCCGGGCGTGCAGGCGGTCGAGGCGGCCGGCGGTCCAGCTCAGGTACAGCCCGATCGCGACGAGGGCGACGAGGATCCAGATCAGCGTTGCGGTCACCGCGGCAGGGTATCCGCCGCCGCGGTGACCCTCGCAGCCGCGGCGTGCCTACGAGGTCCCTCCGCGGTTCCGGCCCCCTGCCGGGGGGCTGCACGGCACCGCGCGGGAGGGATCAGTCGCGGGCGAGGCCCCACCGCGCCCGCAGCCCCGTGGCCCGGTCGTCCGCGGCGACCGCCGCGGCCCCCGCCGTGACCGTCTCGTAGACCGACATGATGTCCGCCCCGACCGTCGACCAGTCGAACCGCCGGACGTGCGCCAGCCCCCGCTCCCGCAGCTCCTCCCGCCGCGCGGGGTCCCCGAGCAGCCGGACCGCCGCGTCCGCCAGCGCGTCCGCGTCCTCGTTGGCGAACAGCTCCCCCGCCGCCCCTTGGTTGAGGACCTGCGCGAAGGCGTCCAGGTCGGAGGCCAGCACCGGCGCCCCCGCCGAGAGCGCCTCGACCAGGATGATCCCGAAGCTCTCCCCGCCCGTGTTGGGCGCCACGTACACGTCGACCGACCGCAGGAGCCGCGCCTTGTCCTCGTCGCTGACCATGCCGAGGAACTCGACCCGGGACCGCAGCTCCGCGGGGAGCGAGGCCACCGCCTCCTCCTCGTCGCCGCGTCCGGCGACCAGCAGCCGGGTCTCCGGCCGCGCCGCGAGGATCCGCGGCAGCGCCCGCATCAGGACCGGCAGTCCCTTGCGCGGCTCGTCGATCCGGCCTATGAAGCCGATGGTGCCGCCCTGCCACTCGGGGTTCGGCTCGGCCTCGGCGAAGAAGTCGACGTCGACGCCGTTGGGGATGACCACCGCGTCGCCGCCCAGGTGCTCGACCAGCGTGCGCCGCGCGTACTCGCTGACCGCGATCCGCGCGCTGATCTTCTCCAGGGCGGCCTGGAGGATGGAGTACGCGGCGATCATCGCCCGCGAGCGCGGGTTGGAGGTGTGGAAGGTCGCCACGATCGGCCCCGACGCCGCCCAGCAGGCGAGCAGGCCGAGCGAGGGCGAGGCCGGCTCGTGGATGTGGATGACGTCGAACTCCCCGTCGTGCAGCCAGCGCCGGACCCGCGCCGCGGACAGGAAGCCGAAGTTGAGCCGGGCCACCGAGCCGTTGTACGGCACCGGCACCGCGCGTCCCGCGGAGACCACGTAGGGCGGCAGCGGGGTGTCGTCGTCGGCGGGGGCCAGGACGGACACCTCGTGGCCCTGCCGGACGAAGTACTCGGCCAGGTCCCGGATGTGGAACTGGACGCCGCCGGGGACGTCCCAGGAGTACGGGCAGACGATGCCGATCCTCATGCGTTCTCCCCCGTGCCGGGCCGCTCGTCGAGGTCGCCGGTCCACAGCCGCTGGAGCATGTGCCAGTCCTGCGGGTGCCCGGCGATGCCGGACGCGAAGGCGTCGGCGAGGTCCTGCGTCATCACGGCCGACCTCTCGGCGCGCGTCCCGCTCTCCGGCACCTCCACCGGCCGGTGGATGCGCCCCTTCATCACCGGCGTGCCGTCGTACCAGAGGGTGACCGGGAACAGCAGCGCCCCGGTCTGCTGGGCGAGTATCGCCGGACCTGCCGGCATGCGGGCCTTCTCGCCGAAGAAGTCGACCTCGACGCCGGAGGCGGACAGGTCGCGGTCGGCGACCAGGCAGACCAGGCCGCCCTTGCGCAGCCGCCGGGCCAGGGCGCCGAAGGCGGAACCGCCGGTGTGCGGCAGCACCTCCATGCCCAGCCCCTCGCGGTAGGCGACGAACCGGTCGTAGAGCGTCTCGGGCCTGAGGCGTTCGGCGACGGTGGTGAACGGGGTGCCCAGGTGGGTGGTGACCCAGGCGCCGGCCAGGTCCCAGTTGGCCATGTGCGGCAGCGCGATGATCACGCCGCGGTCGCCGGCCAGGGCGTCGGTGAGCAGGTGGAGGTCCTCGACCTCCACCGAGGAGGCGATGCGCTCCCTGCTCCAGGCGGGCAGCCGGAACGACTCCATCCAGTACCGCAGGTAGGAGCGCATGCCCGCGCGGGACAGCTCCGCGAGCCGTTCGGGCGTCGCGTCGGGCACCACCCTCGCCAGGTTCCGCTCCAGCCGCAGCACCCCCGCGCCGCGCCGGCGCCAGGCGGTGTCGGCGATCCTCCGGCCCAGTCCGGCGGCCACCGGCTCGGGCAGCTTCTTCACGGTGGCCCAGCCGAGCCCGTACAGCGAGTCGGCGAGGCGGTGCTTCAGGCCGCTCACGAGGCGGCCCCGGCGTCGGCCTCGGCGGCCTCCCGGCGCACCGTGACCACCCGCTGGGCCAGCGTGACCAGGCTGCCCACGGCGACGACCCACAGCGCGACGGGCAGCAGCACGTCGACGCCCGGGACGCCGAACGCGTGCAGTCCGGCGAGGCCGGCCGCCACCAGCGTGATCACCAGCCGCTCGGCCCGCTCCACCAGCCCGTTGACCGCCACCGGCAGTCCGATCGACTCGCCGCGCGCCTTGGTGTAGGACACCACCTGACCGCTGGCCAGGCAGAAGATCGCCACCGCGCACAGCGTCACGCTGTCCCCGCCGCCCGCGTACCACAGGGCGATGCCCCCGAAGACCGCGCCGTCCGCGACCCGGTCGAGCGTGGAGTCCAGGAAGGCGCCCCACCGGCTGGAGCGGCCGAGCTGGCGGGCCATGTTGCCGTCGACCAGGTCCGAGAACACGAACAGGGTGATGACGATCGTGCCCCAGAAGAACTCCCCCAGCGGGAAGAGGGCCAGCGCACCAACGACCACTCCGGCGGTCCCCAGCACGGTGACCGTGTCGGGGCTGACGCCCCGGCGGATGAGAAACGCGGCGAACGGTGTGAGAACACGCGTGAAGAAAGCACGCGCGTACTTGTTCAGCATGGCCTTCCCGAGGGTCGTGGCGGCCGGCGCCCCTGCTGGCCACCGGCCCGGCCCATCGTAGCCACGCGGCCGGGGCGCCGAGGTCGGGGCACCCACCGCGCCGGGTCACGGCCCGGACACGGCCTCCCCGCGGAGGGCGGCCGTCGCTCGTATGGACGAGTCCCGGCGACGGTGCGAAGCTCGAAGGGAACCGCGGGCGCGCCGGGAGCCGCCGCAGCGGCCCCCGCACCGCCCGTCCCGCGCCGGCTCCGTCCGGCGACAGCCACCTCACCGTGCACGGGAGGGCAGGACCATGGGCGACAGGAACAAGGACCACCCCGGGGCCGCCGGAGGGGCGCGGGCGGCCGACCGGCCCGCCTCCATCCGGAACGTGGTGCTGGTCGGCCCCACCGGGTCGGGCAAGACCACGTTGGTCGAGGCGCTCGCCCGGACCGCCGGAGCGGTCAACCGGGCGGGCCGGGTCGAGGACGGCGGCACCGTCTCCGACCACGACGAGATCGAGCAGCGCCGGCACCGCTCGGTGCAGCTCTCGCTGGTGCCCGTCGCCTGGGACGGCTTCAAGATCAACCTGCTGGACACCCCCGGCTACGCCGACTTCCTCGGCGAGCTCAGGGCCGGTCTGCGCGCCGCGGACGCGGCCCTCTTCGTCGTCTCCGCCTCGGACGGGGTGGACGGCGCGACCCGCGCCCTCTGGGACGAGTGCGCGGCGGTCGACATGCCCCGCGCCATCGTGGTCACCCACCTCGAGTCCGCCCGCACCGGCGTCGAGGAGATGACCCGGCTGTGCGCCGAGGCCTTCGGCGGAGACGACCCCGACGCCGTCCTCCCCCCCTGCCTGCCGCTGCGCGGCCCCGCCGGCCCCGACGGGCAGGCCCCGGTGACCGGGCTGGTCGGCCTGCTCACCAAGAAGCTCCTCGACTACTCCGGCGGCGAACGCGCCGAGCACGAGCCCGACGCCGACCGCGTCCCGCTGATCGAGGAGGCCCGCACCCGGCTCATCGAGGGGATCATCGCCGGGAGCGAGGACGAGACCCTCATGGACCGCTACGTCGGCGGCGAGGACGTCGACACCGCCACGCTGATCGAGGACCTGGAGAAGGCCGTCTCCCGCGGCTCCTTCCACCCCGTCCTGTGCGCCGCCCCCGCGCCGCCCGGCGCCCGCCAGGGGCTGGGCACCGTCGAACTCCTCGACCTGATCACCCGCGGCTGCCCCACCCCGCCCGAACGCCACGCGCCCGCCGTCACCACCCTCGACGGCACCCCCCGCGAGGTGCGGCTCGGTGACCCCGGCGGACCGCTGCTCGCCGAGGTGGTGAAGACCGCCTCCGACCCGTACGTGGGCCGGATGTCGCTGGTCCGCGTCTTCTCCGGCACCCTGCGCCCCGACACCGTCGTCCACGTCGCCGGCCACGGACTCACCGACCGGGGGCACGAGGACCACGACGTCGACGAACGGATCTCCGCGCTGACCAGCCCGTTCGGCAAGCAGCAGCACCCGGTCACCCACGCCGTGGCCGGCGACCTGGTATGCGTCGCCAAGCTCTCCCGCGCGGAGACCGGCGACACCCTCTCCGCCCGCGAGGATCCGCTGCTGATGCGGCCCTGGGCCCTGCCCGACCCGCTGCTCCCGCTCGCCGTCGAGGCGCACTCCAAGGCCGACGAGGACCGGCTCTCCGAGGGCCTGTCCCGCCTGGCCGCCGAGGACCCCACCATGCGGCTGGAGCACAACCGCGACACCCACCAGGTCGTCCTGTGGTGCCTCGGCGAGGCCCACGCCGAGGTCGCCCTGGAGCGCCTGCGCACCCGCTACGGCGTGCGGGTCGACGTCGTCCCGCACCGGGTGGCGTTGCGCGAGACCTTCGCGGAGCCGGCCCCCGGACGCGGCCGGCACGTCAAGCAGTCCGGAGGGCACGGGCAGTTCGCCATCTGCGAGATCCGGGTGGAGCCGCTGCCGGCCGGCTCCGGCGTCGAGTTCGCCGACGAGGTGGTGGGCGGGGCGGTCCCGCGCCAGTTCGTCCCCTCCGTGGAGAAGGGCATCCGCGCCCAGGCCGCCAGGGGTCTCGGCTCCGGGCACCCGCTCACCGACGTCCGGGTCACCCTGCTCGACGGCAAGGCCCACTCGGTGGACTCCTCCGACGCCGCCTTCCAGACCGCCGGGGCACTCGCCCTGCGCGAGGCCGCCGCCGAGGCCCGGCTGCACGTCCTGGAGCCGGTGGCCGAGGTGACCGTGCTGATCGGCGACGCCTACGTGGGCGCCGTGCTGAGCGACCTGTCCTCCCGCCGCGGCCGGGTGCTGGGCACCGAGCAGACCGAGGGCGGCCGCGTCCTGGTCCGCGCCGAGATCCCCGAGCTGGAGATCGACCGCTACGCCGTGGAACTGCGCTCCCTCTCCCACGGCACCGCCGATTTCCACCGCCGCTACCTGCGGCACGAGCCGGTCCCGGAGCACGCGGTGCGGCGGCTGCGCGAGAAGGCGGCCGCGCCCGCCTGACCTCCCGCAACAGTGCGCCCGGGAACGGGGGTTGACCCGGCCCCCGTCCTGGGCAGTCTGTGTAGTGCGCGACCGGAGCCGGACGGGCCGGTCCCGGGCGGACGATTCCGCCTGGGGCCACCCGGCCCGACACCGGGCCGATAGGCTGACGAACCGATCGACGGTCGTGCGGGCAGGCCAGGACACACCGCCGCGGAACACCGCGGCAGGGGGGCGGAAACAACCGTGTCGAGCGACGCATTCGGGCCGATGGTGCCGGCGGCCGGCGGCGAGGGGCAGAAGGCCACCTTCGCGCTGGCCTCCGCGGCGTACCGGGACGACCCGGTCGAGAAGATTCTCGACGCCGACAACGAGTGGCACCGGTCGAAGGTCAACCCCGGCAAGTCCTGGGCCAGGATCTTCCGCCCCAACCTCGGCGAGGCCTTCTCCCGCGCGGTGATCGACCGGCTGGCCGACCCCGGCCGCAAGCCCGTCGTCCAGTCCTTCGGCATGGACCCGCAGACCGTGGTCGTCCACTGCCTGGCCGCCAACGGCCTGCGCCGCACCCGTGACCTGCGGCTCACCGCCGTGATGCTGCTGTGCGGCGTCGTCTTCCTGCCCGGCCTGCTGGCCTGGCTGCTGGTCTTCACCATCCGCGCCACCCTCGCCAAGGCGGAGAACCGCCGCACCTCCGGGATGGGCACCCTGCTGCTGGCCGCCTTCGGCCTGCTCGCGGTGGTGTTCTTCGTCCAGATGCCCTTCGGCGGCATCTGGGCCTGGTACTCGCGCGGCGCCGTGATCGCCCCGGTGATCGGCTGGATCGTCGCCAAGCGGATCTGCGAGTCCACCGCCCGGGACCTGCGCGACCGGTGGGCCAGCCTGCTCTCCGGCAGCAGCATCGGCGCCAAGGTCCCCGAGGCCGTCCCCTCCAACCCCGACGAGTCCGCCGAACGGCTCCGCCAGTCGCTCAACCGCCTCGGCGCGGAGCAGCAGTCCAACGTCGTCTTCTACGCGGGCCCCAAGGGCATCCTCGGCATGGGCACCCGCTGGGGCAGCTGGCAGATGGCCGAGGACCTGGTGCCGGCGGAGGAGGGCAAGGAGATCTACGCCTTCCGCAGCTGGGACGTGGTCCGCGCCATCCACGCCAAGCTCTCCCTGATGGAGCGCACCCCCGTCCCCACCGAGGGCATCCCCAAGCCCTCCGTCGAGCACTGGATCGTCTCCCCCGTCCCGGAGGGCGCGGACTCCGTCGCCCGGCCGGAGGGCGCCGACGTCGACGCCTTCCGCTACAAGCCGCACGCCATACAGCAGATCTGCAACCGGCAGCAGTTCGGCAGCGGCGACCGCCACTACCTGGGCGTCCAGTGGGTGCTGTGGGAGGGCCAGTTGGTCCTCACCATGCTGGTCACGGTCACCGTGCTCTACCAGACGCTGCGCATCGAGGTCACCGGGCACGCGCTCGGCCCCGTGCACGGGCTGTTCAACTCCAAGCCCGCCGCCAAGGAGAAGTCCGTCGAGAAGGCCTTCAAGCCCTGGGAGAAGCGGACCGTCGCCCTGCCGCTGGTCGACCCCGACGAGGTGGTCCGCCTCGCCGCCCGCGCCCCGCTGACCTGGTTCCACAAGCCGCTCAACTGGCTGGGCGGCAGCCTGACCCTGCCCGAACCGTTCGGCCTGCGCCACTCCTGGGCCGAGCAGCCCTGGCGGCACCGCTTCATGGCCGACGACGCCATGCGCGTGGCCACGCCGGTGCTGCGCGCCGTCCACCAGGCGGTCATCGGCCTGCTGGACGAGCACGGCGTCGCCACCGACAAGTTCGGCGCCCGCTCCTCCGCCGTCAGCGGTGCCGTCCAGGACCCCACCCCGCGCAAGGCCGACACCTACGACGCCTAGGGCCCGTCAGCCGGAGGGCCAGGCGGCGGCGATCATCGCCCGGGTGTCGGCCAGGAGCTGCGGGAGGATCCTGGTGTGGCCCACCACCGGCATGAAGTTGGTGTCCCCGCCCCAGCGGGGCACCACGTGCTGGTGCAGGTGGGCGGCGATGCCGGCCCCCGCGACCGTGCCCTGGTTCATGCCGATGTTGAAGCCGTGCGCCCCCGAGCAGCGGCGCAGCGCGACCATCGCCTGCTTGGTGAGCTCCCCCAGCTCCGCCGTCTCCTCGGCGGTCAGCTCCGTGTAGTCCGCGACGTGCCGGTAGGGCACCACCATCAGGTGTCCACCGGTGTACGGGTACAGGTTCAGCACCCCGTACACGTGCGCACCGCGCCGGACGACCAGCCCGTCCTCGTCCGACTTGCCGGGGATCGAGCAGAACGGGCACCCCTCGCCGGCCTCCGGGCCGGTGGGCTTGTTCTCGCCCTGGACGTACGCCATCCGGTGGGGGGTCCACAGCCGCTGGAAGGCGTCCGGCGAACCCACCCCGATCTGCAGCTCCGGCTCACTCGTCATACCACGCAGCATATGGCGTCGCCCGTACGGAACGTGTCGCCGGGTGCGGCCGCCCGCCCGGGCCGACAGGCTGACCGCATGGACACCCGCGACCCCCGCGAAGACCGTGCGGAGATCCCGCTCGCCGTCGCCTCCCTGCTCTTCCTCGCCGCCTACGCCCTCCTGGTCCTGGGCCACGGGCTGCCCGCCGGGTGGCGGCGCCTGGCCCTCGCGGTGATCGCCGGGGCCTGGCTCGTCCTGGCCCTGGACTACGCGGCCCGCTGGCGCCGCAGCGGCCAGGGCCCGCGGTTCGTGCGCACCCACTGGCTGGACACCCTGGTGCTGCTGCTCCCCCTGCTCCGCCCGCTGCGGATCGTGCGGTTCTACGAGGCGGTGCTGCGCCGCCGGGGCCGCCCGAGGCTGTCGCTGCAGGCGCGGGTGATGGCCTACGCGGGGGTCTCCGTGACGCTGCTCGGCCTGGCCGGGGCGCTCGCCGTCTACCAGCAGGAACGGGGCGCGCCCGGCGCCACCATCCGCACCTTCGGGGACTCGGTGTGGTGGGCGTGCGCCACCCTGGCCACCGTCGGCTACGGCGACGTCGCCCCGGTGACGCCGCTCGGCCGGGTGATCGCGGCCGGGCTGATGGCCTGCGGCCTCGCCCTCCTCGGCGCGGTCACGGGCTCCTTCGCCTCCTGGCTGATGACCGTCTTCGCCACGGAGGAGGAACGCGGAAGGCCCCCGGGGGCCTGAGCTCCCGGGGGCCTTCCGTCAGGACGTCACACCTCGGCGCGGCGCTGCACCACGTCGACCAGCTTGGCGATGGCCTCGTCGCGCGGGATGCCGTTCTCCTGGGAACCGTCGCGGTGGCGGAAGGAGACCGTGCCGGCGTTCATGTCGTCGTCCCCGACGATGATCATGAACGGCACCTTCTGCTTCTGCGCGTTGCGGATCTTCTTCTGCATCCGGTCGGAGGAGGCGTCGACCTCCACCCGCAGGCCCTTCTTCCTCGCCTCGGCGGCGAAGTCCTGCAGGTACTCCACATGGGCGTCGCCGACCGGGATGCCGACGGCCTGCACCGGCGCGAGCCAGGCCGGGAAGGCGCCCGCGTAGTGCTCCAGCAGCACCGCGAAGAACCGCTCGATGGAGCCGAACAGGGCGCGGTGGATCATCACCGGCCGCTGCTTGGTGCCGTCGGCGGCGGTGTACTCGAGGTTGAACCGCTCGGGCAGGTTGAAGTCGAGCTGGACGGTCGACATCTGCCAGGTCCGGCCGATCGCGTCCTTGGCCTGGACGGAGATCTTCGGGCCGTAGAACGCGGCGCCGCCCGGGTCGGGGACGAGGGGCAGGCCCTGCTTCTCGGCCACCTGCCGCAGCGTCTCAGTGGCCTCCTCCCACACCTCGTCGGAGCCGACGAACTTCTCCGGGTCCTTGGTGGAGAGCTCCAGGTAGAAGTCGGTGAGGCCGTAGTCGCGCAGCAGGTTCAGCACGAAGGTGAGCGTCTTGTCGAGCTCCTCCGCCATCTGCTCCTTGGTGCAGTAGATGTGCGCGTCGTCCTGGGTGAAGCCGCGGGCGCGGGTCAGGCCGTGCACCACGCCGGACTTCTCGTACCGGTACACCGTCCCGAACTCGAAGAGACGCAGCGGCAGTTCGCGGTAGGACCGGCCGCGCGCGTCGAAGATCAGGTTGTGCATCGGGCAGTTCATGGGCTTGAGGTAGTAGTCCACGCCCTCGTCGAGCTGCATGGGCGGGTACATGCCGTCGGCGTACCAGTCCAGGTGGCCAGAGGTCTCGAAGAGCTTCCCCTTCGTCGCGTGCGGGGTGTAGACGAACTCGTAGCCCTCCTCCTCGTGGCGGCGGCGCGAGTAGTCCTCCATGACCCGGCGGACGATGCCGCCCTTGGGGTGGAAGACGGCGAGGCCGGACCCGATCTGCTCCGGGACGGAGAACAGGTCGAGCTCGTTGCCCAGCTTGCGGTGGTCGCGCTTCTCTGCCTCGGCGAGGAAGTCCAGGTACTGCTTCAGCTCGTCCTTGGACGGCCAGGCGGTGCCGTAGATGCGCTGCAGCATGGGGTTCTTCTCGCTGCCCCGCCAGTACGCGGCGGCGTTGCGCATCAGCTTGAACGCGGGGATCAGCCGGGTGGAGGGCAGGTGGGGACCGCGGCAGAGGTCCTTCCAGCACAGCTCGCCGGTCTTGGCGTCCAGGTTGTCGTAGATGGTCAGCTCGCCGGCGCCCACCTCGACGTCCGCGCCGTCGTCCGAGGACGCGGAGCCCTTGAGGCCGATCAGCTCCAGCTTGTACGGCTCGTCGGCCAGCTCCTCGCGGGCGGCCTCGTCGGTCACCACACGGCGGGCGAACTTCTGCCCGCGCTTCTGGATCTCCTGCATCTTCTTCTCGATGGCCTTGAGATCCTCGGGGGTGAACGGCTTCTCGACGTCGAAGTCGTAGTAGAAGCCGTCCTTGACCGGCGGGCCGATGCCCAGCTTGGCCTCCGGGAAGAGCTCCTGGACGGCCTGGGCCATGACGTGCGCGGTGGAGTGCCGCAGGATGTCGAGCCCGTCCTCGGAGGAGATCTCCACGGCCTCGACGGTCTCGCCGTCCTGCGGCTCGTAGGAGAGGTCCTTGAGCTCGCCCCCGACACGGGCGGCGATGACCGAGCGCTCACCGGCGAAGAGGTCGGCGGCCGTAGTGCCCGTCGTCACCACGCGTTCTTCCCGCTCGGAATCGCGTTGGATGATCACACGGACGTCTGACACCGGTCTCTCCTGACTGAAGGCCTCGCTGAGACTGAGGAAGTCTCGACACGTCACAGGCGACGTGACACGCGAATCCTACCGAGCCGCGCAGGCCGGGCGCGAAGCGGTTAACCCTCGCAGTCGCCGCCGCAGGCCTCGTCGAAGAAGTCGAGGTTCTCCTGGAGGGACTTCATCAGCCGGTCGCGTTCCGCCTCGTCGACGGCGACGGGGGTGACGCCGCAGGCGCCCACGAGGCGGCGGAATCCGGCCCGGCTGTCGAGGCGGCCGTCGACGCGGACCGGCAGGCCGACCAGGTGGGCCTGGCCGACGATGCGGTACGACTCCTCGTCGAGCGGGATCCGTACGTGCGGCACCTCCGCCCCGGCGAGCACCCGCAGCCGCACCGTGCCGCCGCGGTCCGCCCCGGTGCGGCGCAGCCGGTCCACGGTGCCGGTGAGCCGCACGGAGACGGAGGGCTCGGCGCGCCGGTAGCGGGCGCCGGCCTCGCGGAGGGCGGGCAGGTCGCCGGGCGAGAACTCGACCGGTTCCGCGTCGGGGCCGCAGCCCTCGGGGATCCCGGCCGCGGGGGCCCAGGCGACGGCTACGCCGGCTCCCTCGGTGCCGCGCACCAGGGCGATCAGCGCCTCGGTGAGCTCGCGGCTGACGCCCGCGGCGACGGCCGCGTCGAAGGCGTCCATGCCCCCGGTGGCCCGCCGGTGGTCGATCGCCTCCCGCGTGGCGTGCAGCGCGTGGTGCAGCCGGACGGCCAGCGGGCGGGCGGCGGCGACCGGGGCGAAGGCGGTGAGCACGCGTCCGCCGGAGGCGGCCCCGAGCAGCAGCACGTCGTCCAGCGCGGCCGCGGCGGCGCGGCGGTGGCGGGCGCCGTGGTAGCCGGTGCGGGCACGCCCGGCCAGCGCGGCGGCGAGCAGGGTGTGGCGGGCGGCCTGCCGCAGGCCCTCCTCCGCGGTCCAGGGCGCGGCGGCGGGCCCCGCGCCGTGACCGGCGGGGACGTCGCGCCGCCAGCGGATCTCGTCGCTGGGCACGGTGAGGGCGAGGAGGATCTCCCGGGCGGCGGGGTCGCCCAGGCGGGCGAGGGCGTCCAGGGCCTCGCCGAGCAGGTCGGCGCTGTCGGGGAAGCCGCGGTGCTCCGGCACCAGCAGGCTGGTCCGCTCGCCGCGCGGTCCGGGCGGCGTCCAGCGGCCGTAGCGGCCGGGGGCTCCGCCGCGCCGCCGCCAGCCGTGCCGGGCGAGCAGGGCGGCGAGCACGGCGGGGTCGACCGGTCCGGGGTCGGGCAGGGCCTCCTCGGGCCGCGGCCCCTCGCCGCGCCGCGGCCCGTGCCGGCGCGGCGTCAGGGGACGCACGGTCTCCCCCGCGCGGCCGGGGTCGTCGATCGGGCGGTGCGTCACGGTATGCCTCCCCTTCCGACCCGGTTCATGATGTCGCAGAGCGCCCGGTCGTCGAAGATGCGCGAGGTCGGCACCCGCACGGTGGTGCGGGTGCGGCCGGTGACCGGGTGGCCGGCGAGGTTGACCCAGTAGCAGCAGTGCCTCAGGTCGAGCCGGTCGTGCCCCGCGGTCAGCCACTGGTCGCGGGCCCGGGGCACCAGCATCACCACGAGGATCTTGTGGACGGTGACGGGGGTGCGGGCCAGCTTGGCCAGGTGGCCGTTGTCCAGCGTGAAGGAGAAGTGCCGTCCCGGCGGGCGGGGCGGTATCTGGTAGGTGCTCTTCAGCTGGACCTTGATGGTGACCTCGTCGTCCACCGTGTGGCCGGGTGAGCTGTGACTGATGTGCCAGTCGATCCCGTTGTCGGGGAACGGCTGGGACAGCGAGCAGCCCGCGGCGGCCGCCACGGCGTGCAGGTATCCCACCTGGAGCGTCTCCATGCAGGCGGTGGTGGCGAGTGTGCCGCGCGGGTGCGCCGCGGCGTCGGGCAGCAGCCCGCCGCGCTCGGGCTGCGCCGTAGCCATGCCCAACAGCCTCTCCGGCCGGACGAGTCGAGGAACGGGCCGCTGAACTGCGCCGACCCGTATCTCTGTTGTCTCCTCCCGGCGTACGGCGCAAACGGCCCGGGTATCACCGGTGCACGGCGGACGTTCCGTCTGCCGCCTTGCGTGTGCGGGGAGTTGAGCGAGGGGTTGCGGAGACATGACGTGCTGGTACGAGGGCCCACTGGCCGCCTTCGACACGGAGACGACCGGTGTTGACGTGGAGAACGACCGCATCGTGTCGGCCGCCCTGGTGGTGCAGGACGCGCCGGGGACCAGGCCGCGGACGACCCGCTGGCTGGTGAACCCGGGGGTCCCGGTGCCGGCCGAGGCGACCGCGGTGCACGGGCTGACGCAGGATCACCTGGAGCGCAACGGCCGGTGGCCCGCCCCGGTGATGTACGAGATAGGCCGGACGCTGGGCGAGCAGGCCGCGGCGGGGCGGCCGCTGGTGGTGATGAACGCGCCGTTCGACCTGACGCTGCTGGACCGGGAGCTGCGCCGGCACCGGGCGTCGTCGCTGGACCGCTGGTTCCGTTCGGCGCCGCTGCGGGTGATCGACCCGCGGGTGCTGGACAAGCACTTCGACCGCTACCGCAAGGGGCGCCGGACCCTGGCCGACCTGGCCCACTTCTACGGCGTGGAGCTGGCCGAGGCGCACGACGCGGGGGCGGACGCGCTGGCGGCCCTGGAGGTCACGCGGGCGGTCGGGCGGCGGTTCGCGTCCCGACTGGAGCGCCTGTCCCCCGCGGAGCTGCACACACTGCAGCAGACCTGGCACGCGGCGCAGGCGAAGGGCCTGGAGGCGTGGTTCGCGCGCAGCGGGACGCCGGAGACGGTGGACCGCTCCTGGCCGCTGCGTCCGGGCCTGACGGCCGCGGCCTGAGGCGACCGGCCGCCCGAACGGCAGGACAGCAGGACAGCAGGACAGAACGACGGAGGCGACCCGGCCGCTGTGTCGCGGTCTCGGATCGCCTCCGGTGCTGTGGGCGATACTGGGTTCGAACCAGTGACCTCTTCGGTGTGAACGAAGCGCTCTCCCGCTGAGCTAATCGCCCGGGAACGCACTGAACCATACAGGTCCGACGGCCCTCGGTTCAAACCGCTTCCCCGCCGCCCGCCAGGAAGGTCTCGAGCCCGCGGCGCCCTCCGCACATCATCAGGGCGTGGTTGGCCCGCAGCAGCGGCCTGCCGGGCACGCCCAGCAGGCGCAGCAGCGGCTTGGTGAGGTCGGTCTCCTGCTCGTGGAGCACCAGGGTTCCGCGGCCGGCCGGGCGGACGGTCCACCGCATCCAGCCCTCGAGGTCCCCGGAGAGCGCGGCCTCCAGCACGCCGGTCTCCGGCTCACGCCGGACCGCGCGGATCTCCATGCGCAGGTCGTACGGGAGGAAGGAGCGCACGAGCACCCGGCCGGAGGCCTCCCCGGTCCGCCGGGCCTCCCTCACCTCGGGCCACCAGCGGGGGTAGTCGTCGACGCGCTCCAGCGCGCGGTAGACGGCTCCGCAGGGGGCGGAGAGGGTCCAGCGCCCCGAGAAGCGGTAGCGGGCGAGTTCGTGCGGTCTCATGGGCCCAGTGTCCACGACCCGTTCGGCCCGGGCCCGCCGGGCGGGCGGCGAACCCGCCGGGGGTCGCGGGGAGTTGCCGGATGAGCTCCGCGGAGGAACCCGCTCCTATTTCCACATTCGCGCGGGAACACCGAATTACCGGCTCACGGGTGCGACTTGACGACCCGCCGGATAAACGGAGGAAGAGGGTCCGCGAACGCGCGGAGAAATACGCGGTGTTCCATCGAAAACAATCCGGCGAATTCCGGATCGAATTACGCCGGCGCGGCCGGGACGGGCGCCACGCGCCCCCTGAGGGGGCAACGGAAGGAGGGCCCGCCACCGCGTTCCCGCGGAGCCGGGCCCTCCTCGTCGGTGGGCGATACTGGGTTCGAACCAGTGACCTCTTCGGTGTGAACGAAGCGCTCTCCCGCTGAGCTAATCGCCCGGGCGCAGGAAGAACATTACCCCATGTCACGGGGTGCTCCGCACCACCCCCCGGTCACCGGGACGCGATGTTCCAGGGCAGCACCAGCCCGAACTTCCACAGGTAGAAGCCGCACAGGGCGGCGGCGATCACCAGGGCGATCGACGTCAGGATCAGGTTGCGCCGCCGCACCTTGGGGTCCAGGGCCTTCTGCGCCGCCTCGGTGACCTTGCGCTTCGTCCAGCGCAGCACCAGCTGGGCCCACACGAACTCGGTGGCCCAGATCGCCATGCCGGCGAAGATCACCACCCAGCCGGGGCCGGGCACGACCAGCATCACCACGCCGGCCGCGATCACCGCGAGGCCGACCAGGAAGACGCCGACCTGCCAGCTCAGGTGGAGCGCCCGGCTCCGCCGGATGAAGCCCGGCGCCCGCGAGCCCAGGGCCCGCTCGTGCCTCCCGCCCGCCGGTCCGGCGGCCTCCGTGTCCGCCACCTCGCTCATGGTGGCACCGGCGCCCGGCGCGCCGCCTTCCTTGGCGTCGGCCGGGGTTCCACGATCGTCCTGTGTCACGTCGGTCTCCACCTCGCCCGCTGTCGTGCGCATCCCCCGTGTCCCCCCAGGTTCGTCACTCCCCGTATTCACACGAGAAACCCTACCCGAGGGAAAGTGATCACCGGAATGGTCGCCTCACAGGAAGTACCCTCGGCCAGAAGAGGTACATAAACGCACGCAAAACCCTCAGAGGGGTTTACAACGGCATCGTGTGTGGCATGTCGATTTCGCCGACGTGCGAATCCCCGAGCGCACACTGAGCGAAAGGCCCTGGCGCTTATGAACACCACGGTCAGCTGCGAGCTGCACCTGCGCCTCGTTGTATCGAGCGAGTCCTCACTGCCTGTCCCCGCAGGCCTGCGGTACGACACGGCCGACCCCTACGCCGTGCACGCCACCTTCCACACCGGAGCCGAGGAGACGGTCGAGTGGGTGTTCGCCCGTGATCTCCTCGCCGAGGGGCTGCACCGGCCCACCGGCACGGGCGACGTCCGTGTCTGGCCGTCCCGCAGTCACGGTCAGGGGGTCGTCTGCATCGCCCTGAGCTCACCCGAGGGCGAGGCCCTGCTCGAGGCCCCGGCGCGGGCCCTGGAGTCCTTCCTGAAGCGTACGGACGCGGCCGTGCCACCCGGCACGGAGCACCGGCACTTCGATCTCGACCAGGAACTCTCGCACATCCTGGCGGAGAGCTAGGGCGGAAGACCCCCGGGGCGCCTCCGGCCCCGGCCGCACCGCAGCTCGAAGAGCCTCGGCCGTCCACTCGGGGAGACGGCCGGGGTCGGCACAACCTCATACGGGCCGGCACAACCTCATACGCACGCAGCGGCGCCGTCGCCGCGGATTCGTCCGCGGCGACGGCGCCGTCGCGTTCCGGCCGCCGTGTTCCGACGGGCGCTCGGCCCTTCCCCCCGGCCGAAAAGCCATTACGATCGGCCACCATCGGCGGGCGGCCCGCGGATGCCCAGGCAGGGAGCGATACGTGCTGATCACCCATGACACCAGGTGTGCCCTCGACGCCGTCGTGGACCTGGTGAACACCTCGCCGGAGGACGGCGTGGCGGACGGGTTGGCGGACCTCGGCGCGCTCGAGGCGTTCGTCGCGCGACACCGGATCAGCGACGTCGGAACGCTGACCGAGCTGGACCTCTCGGCGGTCCGGCGGCTGCGCGGCCGCTTCGCGGCGGTCTTCGCCGCCCCGGACGGCCGCATCGCGGCGGGTCTGATCAACGAGCTGGTCGCGGCGGCGGGCACCACTCCGCGGCTGACCGACCACGACGGCTACGACTGGCACGTCCACTACTTCGCCCCGGGGGCCTCGGTCGCGGACCACCTGGCGGCGGACTGCGGGATGGCGCTGGCCTTCTTCGTGGTCGCCGGGGAACGGGAGCGGCTGCGGCGCTGCGACGCCCCGGACTGCAGGCGGGCCTTCGTGGACCTGTCGCGGAACCGTTCACGGCGGTACTGCGACAGCCGCACCTGCGGGAACCGGCTCCACGTAGCGGCCTACCGGGCCCGGCGCAAGGAGGCGGCGGGCTGAGCACACCCGGCGCGGAGGGCCTGAGAGCGCCGCCCCCGACGGGTGTCGCCGGGGACGCGCGCGGCCGGCTCACAGCAGCAGCAGGTCGTGCAGCGCTGCCATGAGGAACAGGGTCCCGATCACCGCCAGGAAGATCATCAGCGGTGGCTGGGAGAGGGCGAAGAGGCACCCGCGGGGCTCGGGCTCGTCTCCCTCCGGAGGTGCTTCGGCCCCGCTCCGAGTCGTGTCCAGCATCTCGCGGCCATCATGGGGCAGCGCGCGAGCCGGAGTCGATCAAGCGGCCCGCCCTGCACGGTAGTGCGCCCACCGTATGCCGACCGGCGCGCTTCCCGACCGGATCGGACCGGTCCGGGGGCCCACCGGGATCATCGGCGAAAACAGTCGGATCATCATGCCGCCCACCACCGGCGACGCGGGGAGCTCCCGGTTGCCGCTCCCGGCGGGCCACGCCGGGCACCGGCCCCGGCGGTGCAGCGGTTGGGCGGTGCGGCGGTGCGGCGGTTCAGATGCCGTGCTTCTTCAGGATCGCCTCGATGTCGCTGAAGTCGTCCTGGTCGCCGGAGCCGGCCGCGGGCCTGCCGCGGGCCTGCTGCGGGGCCGTGCCGACCGCCCGGGGCTGTGCGGCACCGGTGGCGGCCGGGCGCCCCTCGGCCGGGGCCGCCCCGGACCGGCGCAGGCGGCGGCGCTCGACGAAGCGGGTGAGCAGGAACAGCAGCCAGGCCGCGCCCAGCAGGCCGAAGCCCGCCCAGGCCGTCGGGCTGAAGGCGGTCTCCGCCACCCAGGCGACGGCGCCGATCATCACGAGACCGACCGGGATCAGGGCGTAGGCGGCGATCCGGGCGGCGGTCAGGTAGCGGCGCCGGAACGCCGTGATCGCGGCGATGCCCAGGCCGGCCACGGACACCGCGCTGCAGATGGTCTCGGCGAGCATCAGGTCCTCCAGACGGACGGGCCGGCGGCCGGGTGCCGCTCGGGTACGCGCTCCCCCTCCATCGTGCCCCCGCCGGACGCGGCGGCGCCACGACGCGAGGCGGGAATCAGGGAGATCTCCGGGATCTCCCCCTGGGGTCCGGGATCTCCCCCCTGGGGGCGGCGGACCCGGCGCGGCTGGGAGACTGGTGCCATGAGCGACACCTCCTCCAGCACCCCCGCCCCCCTCGTGCTCGACGTCTGGTGCGAGCTGCAGTGCCCCGACTGCCGCACCGCCCTGGACGACGTCCGCGCGCTGCGCGCCCGCTACGGCGACCGGCTGGAGGTGCGGCTGCGGCACTTCCCGCTGGAGAAGCACAAGCACGCCTTCGCCGCCGCGCAGGCCGCCGAGGAGGCGCTGGAGCAGGGCAAGGGCTGGGAGTACGTCGAGGCGGTGCTCGGGCGGGTCGAGGAGCTGGACCGGCGCGGCGAGCCGCTGCTGGTCGAGGCGGCCCGCGAACTGGGCCTGGACGCCGAGGAGTTCGACACGGCACTGGTGGACGGCCGGCACATCCTGATCGTCGACGCCGACCAGGCCGAGGGCAAGGCCATCGGGGTCACCGGGACGCCCACCTATGTGATCGACGGTGAGCGGTTCGACGGCGGCAGGAGCCAGGAGGGCCTGCGCGCCCGGATCGAGGCGGTGGCCGACCGCCTCCTCGGCCAGGACTGACCCCCGGGCCGGCCTGCGGGCCCGCGGGGCCCGCAGGGCGGGTCAGAGCAGCGGTTTTCCCAGGTGGTGCAGGGTCGGCCGGTAGCCCAGGGAGGCGTAGAGGCGCTCCGCCGGGGTGTTGCCGGCGAAGACGTTGAGGCCGAGGGCGCGCCGTCCGGCGGCGAGGGCCCTGGCCTCGGCCAGCAGCATCAGGGTGCGGCCGTGCCCCTGTCCGCGCCGGGACTCCTCCGTCTCCACCTTGTAGACGTAGGGCGGCTCCGGGTCCCCGCCCAGCCGGAGCCAGAGCATGCCGGCCCGCTCGCCCTCGTGCTCCAGGACGTGGAACTCCATGCCCGCGGTGTCGAGGCCGTCGGGCAGGAGCCGCACCTGGCCCCAGCGTGAGGCGGCCAGCGCCTCCTCCTCGGGCACGCCGCGGTCGATCCACTCGCGGGCGAAGGCCTCCACCTCGGCCACGCGCCAGTCCGCGAACTCCTCGGCGGTCATGGGCCGCGCGCTGCTCCCGGCGGGCAGCGCGGGGGCGGTCGTGTCGAGCCGCTTCTCCATGATCCGGCTGCGCGGGGTGTAGCCGAGCGCCTGCGCCAGCCGCAGCGCGGCCTCCGCGCCGGCCGGCACGGTCACCTCGATCCGCCGGCAGCCCCAGACCCGGGCGACCTCCTCGGCGGCGAGCGCGGCCACCGTGCCGCGGCCCCGCCGGCGGTCCGCCTCGTCGATCCGGAGGTCCAGCACCCGCGCCACCGCCGCGCCGAACACCTCCGACGTGCCCAGGTGCACGGCGCCGACGGGACGGCTGTTCACGCACACCTGGAAGCGGCGTGAGACGGTCCCGTCGGCCTCCTGCTGCAACGGCTCGATGGGCCGCAGGGTGGTGGTCATGCGGTCGTTCTACCCCACCCGGGCGCCCGCGACTACGGGTCGAGGTCGTCGCCGGAGCGCTCGGCGAAGATCCGCATGACCTTGGCCGTCGACGGGCCCTCCACGCCGGGGAGTTCACGGTCGTCGACGCGGTGCACCGCCTGCACGTCGCGGAGCGAGGAGGTCAGGAAGACCTCCTCGGCGCGGCGCAGGACGTCCAGCGGCAGGTCGGTCTCCCGTGCGCCGGTCCACTCGACGACCAGCTCGCGGGTGATGCCGGCCAGGCAGCCGGAGGCGAGCGGCGGGGTGAGGATCTCGCCGTCCACCACGACGAAGACGTTGGAGCCGGTGCCCTCGCACAGCTGCCCGGCGGTGTTGCCGAACAGGGCCTCGGAGGCGCCGTGTTCGTGGGCGCGGGCCAGCGCGACCACGTTCTCCGCGTAGGAGGTGGTCTTCAGGCCGGTGACCGCGCTGCGTTCGTTGCGGGTCCAGGGCACGGTGACCACGGCCGTGGAGTCCGGGCGGGGCCGGGCCTCGCCGAGCGCCACCACCAGGGTGGTGCCCTGGTGTCCGCGGTCGGACCCGAGCGGGCCCTGGCCGCCGGTCAGGGTGATCCGCAGCCGGCCGAGCGGGACGCCGGGGTTGGCCTCGATGACCGCGGCGCAGGCGCGGCGGACCTCGTCGGCGTCCGGGGCGGGCAGGCCGAGGCCCCGGGCGGAACGGGCGAGCCGGTCCAGGTGGCGGGTGAGCGCGAAGGGCTTCCCCTCGACCGTCTTCACCGTCTCGAAGATGCCGTCCCCCACGGTCAGGCCGTGGTCCAGGACGGAGACGCGGGCGGACTCGATGTCCTTCAGCCCGCCGTCGAGCCATATCTTCACGAAAGGGTCCCTCCACTGGTGTCGTACGTCCCCGACGCTACCGCGAGCAGCCGGGACGCCTTGAGCTCGGTCTCCGCCCACTCGCGCTCGGGGTCGGAGTCCCAGGTGATCCCGGCGCCGGTGCCGAAGCGGAGCACGGCGGACCCGGGAGGCTCGCGGTCGATCCAGAAGGTGCGGATGCCGACCGCCAGCTCGCCCCGGCCCCGGTCGGCGTCCACCCAGCCCACGCCGCCGCAGTAGGGGCCGCGCGGCGCCGTCTCCAGGGCGGCCAGGACGGTCAGCGCGCTCTCCTTGGGGGTGCCGGTGACCGAGCCGGGCGGGAAGGCGGCGGCCAGCAGCTCGGGCCAGCCGGCCCCCGGCAGCAGCTCGCCGCGGACCGTGGAGACCAGGTGGACCAGGCCGGGGTGCTTCTCCACCGCGCACAGGTCGGGAACGGTGACGCTGCCGGTGCGGCAGACGCGGCCCAGGTCGTTGCGGACCAGGTCGACGATCATCACGTTCTCGGCGGTGTCCTTGGGCAGCAGGTCGGCCTCGGTCCGGCCGGTGCCCTTGATCGGGCCGGACTCGACCACGCTCCCGTGGCGGCCGAGGAAGAGCTCCGGGGAGGCGGTGGCGATCTCCACCCCGTGTCCGGGGAGGCGAATCGTTCCGGCATAGGGCGCCGGGTTGCCGCGGGCCAGCAGGGCCGTGAGGTCGTCCACGTCGGCGTGCGGGGCGACCGGGGCGGTGAGGACGCGGCAGAGGTTGGCCTGGTAGACCTCGCCGGCCGCGATGCGCCGGTGGATCCGCCGTACGCCCGCGGTGTACGCGGCGCGGTCCAGCGAGGACGTCCAGTCGTCCGTGGCGGGGGCGGGCCAGCGGCCGGGGACGGGCGCGGGGACCGGCTCGCGGCGGACGTCGGCGAAGCGCGCGCAGGTCAGCCGGCCCTCGTAGTCCGCGGCCACGGCCCAGAAGCCGCTGGAGTCGAGCGCGGCGGGGTCGTCGGTGACGTCTAGCAGACCGGTGGCGACCAGGTCGCCGAACCGGGCGAGGGGTGGGAGGTGCTGCACTCCGCCGAGTGTAGGTCGGCGCCGGGGCGGCCCTCCGGCGGGCCGCGGGCGGAGCCCTGGGTGAGCGGCCGCGCACCTGCCGGAACGGGGGTGCGGGGACGTCGGCGGCGGCATGCTGCGCAAACGCGTTTTTGTACTGGCCCGGGAATGGGCTAAAGTTCAACACGTCGCCGGGACGCGGAAGCGGACCGAAACGACAGGCGGACGTAGCTCAGTTGGTAGAGCGCAACCTTGCCAAGGTTGAGGTCGCGAGTTCGAGCCTCGTCGTCCGCTCGAAAGAGCAGGGGATCTTCCCGAAACCCTGTGCTCCTGGTGGAGTGGCCGAGAGGCGAGGCAACGGCCTGCAAAGCCGTCTACACGGGTTCAAATCCCGTCTCCACCTCCAAGGACGATTAGCTCAGCGGGAGAGCGCTTCCCTGACACGGAAGAGGTCACTGGTTCAATCCCAGTATCGTCCACTGATCCGTAAGGATCTTGATCCGCAAGGATCCCCGCGCGATTAGCTCAGCGGGAGAGCGCTTCCCTGACACGGAAGAGGTCACTGGTTCAATCCCAGTATCGCGCACTGGCCCTCCGGGGCCGCCGGGTCCCAGGACCCGAGGCGGTACCCCCGCGCGATTAGCTCAGCGGGAGAGCGCTTCCCTGACACGGAAGAGGTCACTGGTTCAATCCCAGTATCGCGCACACGGTGACGAGAGCCCCCGTCCACTCCGGTGGACGGGGGCTCTCGCGTGTTCGCTCAGGGTCAGGAGGAGAAGAGCATCCGGCCGAAGCTGCGCGGGTGGTGGTGACCGTGGTGGCCGTGGCCGCCGTGGTGCCCGGCATGGGGGGCGCCCCAGGCGGGGGCGGCGGGTGCGGCCGGCGGTGCCTGCTGCGACCACTGCGCCTCGAGCCGGGTCAGCGTCTCCAGCTCGCCGTAGTCCAGGAAGATCCCGCGGCAGCCGGAGCACTGCTCGATCTGGACCCCGTTGCGGTTGTAGGTGTGCATCGGCGCGTGACACTTCGGGCAGTGCATCGACGGATCAACTCCTCGTATCGCGGTGCGTGTTCTGTGCCGCGTTGGCTTCGCCCTCACAGACTCTCCCCCGGCGGCGGCCGGTTGCACCTCGAACGGCCGGATTGGTCACACCGCTCCGGTCCGCCCGGCGGCCATCCGGCCACAGGCGTCGATCAGCGCCTCCTCCGCCTCGTCCACGGGGCGTCGGGCGAGGGCCGCCTTGGTGACGGACCGCGCGGCGGTCTGCACGGTGAGGGCGCGGGCCGGGACGTCCAGGGCCGGCCAGGGGTCCCCGTCGGGCGGCACGGCAGGACCGCCGGCGGACCGGTAGGCGTCCAGGAAGCGCCGCCACGCGTCGGCCGGGAGCAGGCCGCAGGCGTACCAGGAGGCGGGGCGGGCGAGGTCCCAGGCGGGGACGCCGATGCCGAGGTCGTCGACGTCGATCAGCCGCCACGGCCCGTCGGGCGCGGGGTGGCGGACCAGCTGGCCGAGGTGCAGGTCGCCGTGGCAGAGGGCGGCGCCCAGTTCCGGCGGGGCGGGTTCCTCGGCGCGGGCCCACGGCGGGAGGGCGGCCCAGGCTCCCAGCAGCGCGGGCACGGCGGGGTGTCCGGGGGCCTCGGCGAGGAGGCGGGCGACCGCCAGGGCGGCCTTCTCGGGGCCGCGCATGGCGGGGAGTCCGGGCGGCGGCTGGGCGCGGTGCAGGCGGGCGGTCAGGGTGGCGGCGTCCTCCCAGGGCGCGGCGGACGGGTCGTCGGGGTCGACGGGGAGGCCGAGCGGCCAGCAGGTCGCCGGACGGCCGCCCAGGAGGGCCGGGGACGGGTCGAGCGGGGGCAGGAGGATGTCCGGCAGGGCGGCGGCCACGGCCACCCGGCGGCGGAGCTCGACCGGGTCGGTCCCGGGGGCATGGGCCTTGGCGACGGTGCGGTGGTGGCGGACGACGGTGGCGTCGGGGCGGTCGGCGAGGGTCGCGGTGGCGCAGCCGGGGCAGGGCGCGGCGGCGGGGTGGGCCGCGGCGCGGGCGTGGGCGTGCAGGTCTGCCGGCATGGCCGTGAGCGTACGCGGGCAGGTGATCGACGTGCTGACGAGGCTGACGAGGACAACTCGGCGGGGCGACGGCGGCCCGGGAAACCCCACGCCGGCGCGGCGATCGCGCCGCGCCGGCGTGGTGCCGTCCGCCGTACCCCCGTCCCCACGGGGTTCGTCAGGGCCGGTGTCCCCACCCGGACCGCTCTTCCGGGCCCGGGACGCGCTGGGCGCCCCGGCACCACGCCCTCGGACGACGACTGCGTGGCCACACACCGCATCCTTGCGTGGAATCCGGCGCCGGACGTCATGCCCCCGGATGAATACGGCGGGAGGCGCTACTTCCCAGGGTGGAGAAGCGAGGGCCGAAGCCGGTGGCGGTCCGGGGGCGCGAGTGACATGCTTCACGTGGCGACGCCGTCGCCAAACCCCTTACGGGGGCGGCATCTTGGCAGCGGCGGGCCCGCAAACGCGTTCCCCGTGGGGTGAGCGGGCGCGGCCTGAGCGCACGGCGCGGCCGGGAAACGTAAGCTGTTGGCTCGTCACACGGACCGGGCAGCGGGGATGAACATGGCGATGATGCGCCTCAGGCGCGAGGACCCGCGCGTCGTCGGCTCGTTCAGGCTGCACCGGCGGCTCGGCGCGGGCGGGATGGGCGTGGTCTACCTGGGCTCCGACCGGCGGGGTCAGAGGGTCGCGCTCAAGGTGATCCGGCCCGACCTGGCCGAGGACCAGGAGTTCCGGTCGCGTTTCGCCCGCGAGGTGTCGGCGGCGCGGCGGATCCGGGGCGGGTGCACGGCGCGGCTGGTGGCCGCGGACCTGGAGGCGGAGCGGCCGTGGTTCGCCACGCAGTACGTGCCGGGGCCGTCGCTGCACGACAAGGTCGCCGAGGAGGGTCCGCTGCCGGCGGCGGAGGTCGCGGCGATCGGCGCGGCGCTCTCCGAGGGGCTGGTGGCGGTGCACGAGGCCGGGGTGGTCCACCGTGACCTGAAGCCGTCCAACATCCTGCTCTCCCCCAAGGGCCCGCGGATCATCGACTTCGGCATCGCCTGGGCCACGGGGGCGTCCACGCTCACCCATGTCGGCACGGCGGTGGGCTCGCCGGGCTTCCTGGCGCCGGAGCAGGTGCGGGGTGCGGCGGTCACGCCGGCCACCGACGTGTTCGCGCTGGGCGCCACGCTGGCGTACGCGTCGACCGGTGACTCCCCGTTCGGGCACGGCAGTTCCGAGGTGATGCTGTACCGCGTGGTGCACGAGGAGCCGCAGCTGCGGGGCGTGCCGGGGGCGTTGGCGCCGCTGGTGCGGGCGTGCCTGGCCAAGGATCCGGAACAGCGGCCGACGACGCTGCAGTTGTCGCTGCGGCTGAAGGAGATCGCGGCGCGGGAGGCGCAGGGGCTGGTGCTGGGCGACGTGCGTCCGGCGGGCCGCGAGGACGGCGCCGGGGTGTCCACGGTGCGGACCCCGGTGCCGCGGGGCGCCTCCCCGTCCGTCGGCCGCACGCCGGTGCGGTCCGCGGGCGGCGCGGGCCCGTCGCCGGCGCCGGCGCAGCGGCGCTCCTCGGCCCCGACGCCGGCGCGGCGCCGTCCGTCGTCCACCGGCGGCTCCCGGGGCGGCGGGGCGGCGGCCTCCCGGGGCGGGCGCCCGGCGTCCGGCACGGGCGCGGGCGGTTCCGGCGGGGGCGCGCGGAGCGGGACGAAGCTGCGTCCCGCGAATCCCCGGCTGCTGCGGCAGCGGCTGATCGTGTTCGTGGTGGTGACCCTGCTGGTCGCCCTCGGCATCGCCGCGGTCCAGGGCTGCCAGGGCCCCTCCGACACCTCGGGGGCGGCTCCCGGCACCGGTGTCTCCGCGGGCGCGGCCGGGACGGGCACCTGACCCCTCTCCGGCCGGCCCCGGCGTGCCTGGGCCGCCGGGCCGCGCCCACCCGTGCCGCCCACCCGTGCCGCCCACCCGTGCCGCCCATCCGTGCCGCCCGACGGCACGATCGCCCGCAGGCCGTGCGGCGCGGCTCGCTCAGCGGGGGCTCAGGCGCCCTGGGCGTCCGGGCGGGTCGCGTAGAAGGCGACGGCGGAGGCGGCGGCGACGTTGAGGGAGTCGACGTTCCGGGCCATGGGGATGGTGACGTGGTGGTCGGCGGCGGCGAGGACGCGGGGGCTGAGGCCGTCCCCCTCGGTGCCGAAGACGAGGGCGAGCCGCTCGTCGCGGCGTGCGGCCAGTTCGTCCAGGGTGACGGCCCGGTCGCTGAGGCACAGGGCGGCGACGGTGAAGCCGGCGTCGCGGAGGCGGTCGACGTCCGCGGGCCAGGACGCGAGCCGGGTCCACGGCACCTGGAGGACGGTGCCCATGGACACCTTGACCGACCGCCGGTACAGCGGGTCCGCGCAGCGCGGGGTGAGGAGCACGGCGTCGACCCCGAGGGCCGCCGCGTTGCGGAAGGCGGCGCCGATGTTGGCGTGGTCGACGATGTCCTCGAAGACGGCCACCCGCCTCGCTCCGGGGAGGAGTTCGGCGACGTCCCGCAGCGGCTCGCGTTCCATGGAGGCGAGCGCGCCGCGGTGGACGTGGTAGCCGGTGACCTGTTCGGCGACCTCGGGGGTCACCAGGTGGACCGGCGCGTCGGTGGCCCCGATCAGGTCGGCCATCACCCCGGTCCACTTGGCGGTGAGCATCATCGACCGCATCCCGTAGCCGGCCTCGACGGCCCGCCGGATCACCTTCTCGCCCTCGGCGATGAACAGGCCCTCGGCGGGCTCGCGGCGGCGCCGCAGTTCGACGTCGGTGAGGCCGGTGTAGTCGGCGAGGCGGGGGTCGGCGGGGTCGTCGACGGGGATGAGGTCGGTCATGCGGAGGGGGTGCCTTACTGGAGCGTGGCGGCGCCGACGGAGACGACGGGGCCGATGACGATGACGGCGGGCGGCCGGACGTCCTCGGCGCGCACGGCCTCGGCGACGGTGGCCAGGGTGGCGTCCACCCGCCGCTGGGCGCTGGTGGTGCCTTCCTGGACGAGGGCCACCGGGGTGTCCGGGGCCTTGCCGTGGGCGATCAGCGTCTCGGCGATGCGGCCTATCTTGTCGACGCCCATCAGGATCACGAGGGTGCCGGTGAGCCGGGCCGTGGCCGCCCAGTCGACCAGCGAGCGCTCGTCGTCGGGGGCGACGTGGCCGCTGAGGACGGTGAACTCGTGGGCGACGCCGCGGTGGGTGACGGGGATGCCGGCGGCGGCCGGGACGGAGATGGAGGAGGAGATGCCGGGGACGACGGTGCAGGGGATGCCGGCCTCGGCGAGCGCCTGGGCCTCCTCCATGCCGCGGCCGAAGACGAACGGGTCGCCGCCCTTGAGGCGGACCACGGCCTTGCCCTGCTTGGCGTGCTCGATCAGGGCGTTGTTGATGGCCTCCTGGGCCATGTAGCGGCCGTAGGGGATCTTCGCGGCGTCGATGACCTCGACGTGCGGCGGGAGCTCGTCGAGGAGGTCCCGGGGGCCGAGGCGGTCGGCGATGACCACGTCGGCCTCG
Source organism: Streptomyces sp. NPDC047130 (assembly GCF_040643475.1). Lineage (NCBI taxonomy): Bacteria > Bacillati > Actinomycetota > Actinomycetes > Kitasatosporales > Streptomycetaceae > Streptomyces > Streptomyces sp. NPDC047130. The sequence continues at coordinate 119,837 of NZ_JBEYUK010000009.1, forward strand.
GCGAGCAGGCGGCGGCCGCGCACGGTGATCAGGTCGGGGTCGCCGGGGCCGCCGCCCACCAGGGCGACGCCGGGGGTCTTGGTGCGGTGCTGCGGGGCGACCAGGGTGTTGTCGCGCAGGCCCTCGACGACGGCGTCGCGGATGGCGGCGGTGTGGCGCGGGTCGCGGTCCTTGGCCTCGGTGGTGAGGACGGCGACGGTGACGCCTCCGGCGCGGCCGGTGGCGGGGGTCCACGCGGTGGCGGCGTCGGCGTCGTCGGAGCGGACGCACCAGACGCGGTGGCGCTCGGCCTCGTCGGAGGCGGCGGTGTTGGCCGCGGGGTCGCTGGTGGCGACGACGGCGTACCAGGCACCGGTGAGGTCGCCGTCGGCGTAGCGGCGGCGCTCCCAGGTGATCTCGCCCGCGTCGGCCATCGCCTCGACGGAGGGCGTCGCCGACGGGGAGATCAGGGTGACGTCCGCGCCGGCCGCCACCAGGGCGGGGAGGCGGCGCTGGGCGACCTGCCCGCCGCCGAGCACGACCACTCGACGGCCGGTCAGGCGCAGGCCCACGGGGTAGGCGGGGTGTTCGGCCATGGGGCGGCTCCCTGGGGACGGGGTGCGGGGGACGCTGCCGGGCCGCTTCGGGGCGTGCCCGGCCGGATGGGAGCTGCACCGTCGGAGCTGCCCTGACTAGGGGAGTTTATGGGGTGCGGCCGACGCGGACCGGGGCAGGGCGGTGTGATCTTCGCACGATCCCTGCCCTGCCCCGGTTCCGGTGGCGCGGTTGCGGTGGCGCGGCTACTTCTCGGTGACGCCGGCGGAGTCGAAGGTGGCCACCTCGTGCATGGCGCGGGCCGTCGACTGGACCAGCGGCAGCGCCAGCAGGGCGCCGGTGCCCTCGCCGAGACGCAGGTCGAGGTCGACCAGCGGACGCAGCCCCAGCTTGTTGAGGGCGGCGATGTGGCCGGGCTCGGCGCTGCGGTGGCCGGCGATGCAGGCGGCCAGCACCTCGGGGGCGATGGCGCGGGCCACCAGGGCGGCGGCTCCGGCGCTCACGCCGTCCAGGATGACCGGCGTGCGCAGGCAGGCGCCGCCGAGCAGCAGGCCGACCATGGCGGCGTGCTCCAGGCCGCCGACCGCGGCCAGGACGCCGATCGGGTCGGCCGGGTCGGGCTGGTGCAGTTCGAGGGCGTGCCGGACCACGTCGGTCTTGCGGGCCAGCGTCTCGTCGTCGATCCCGGTGCCGCGGCCGGTGACCTCGGCCGGGTCGGTCCCGGTGAAGACGGAGATCAGCGCGGCGGACGCGGTGGTGTTGGCGATGCCCATCTCACCGGTGAGCAGCGCCTTGTTGCCGGCCGCGACCAGGTCGCGGGCGGTCTCGATGCCCACCTCGATGGCGGCCTTGGCCTCCTCGCGGGTCATCGCCGGGCCCTGCGTCATGTCGGCCGTGCCGGGCCGCACCTTGCGCGGCAACAGGCCCTGCTGTGCGGGCAGTTCGGCGGCCACGCCGACGTCCACCACGCAGAGTTCGGCGCCGACCTGGGAGGCGAAGGCGTTGCTGACCGCGCCGCCGCCCAGCATGTTGGCCACCATCTGGGCGGTGACCTCCTGCGGCCACGGGGTGACGCCCTGGGCGTGGACGCCGTGGTCGCCGGCGAACACCGCGACGGCCGCGGGCTCGGGGATGGGCGGCGGGCACTGCCGGGACAGGCCGCACAGCTGGGCGGAGATGATCTCCAGCATGCCGAGCGCTCCGGCCGGCTTGGTCATCCGCTTCTGCCGCTCCCACGCCTCGCCGAGCGCCTTGGCGTCCAGCGGACGGATCCCGGCGATGGTCTCGGCGAGCAGGTCGTGCGGGTCCTCGCCGGGCAGGGCGCGGCGGCCGTACGTCTCCTCGTGGACCGCCCAGGACAGCGGGCGACGCTTGGACCAGCCGGCCTGCACCAGTTCGGGCTCGTCGGGGAACTCGTCGACGTAGCCGACGCAGAGGTAGGCGACGACCTCGAGGTACTCGGGCAGGCCGAGGGCGCGGACCATCTCGCGCTCGTCGAAGAAGCTGACCCAGCCGACGCCGAGGCCCTCGGCGCGCGCGGCGAGCCAGAGGTTCTCCACCGCGAGGGCGGCGGAGTAGGGCGCCATCTGCGGCTGGGTGTGCCGACCGAGGGTGTGGCGTCCGCCGCGGGTCGGATCGGCGGTGACGACGATGTTCACCGGGGTGTCGAGGATGGCCTCGATCTTCATCTGCTTGAACTGCTTGGCCCGGCCCTTGGGCAGCGACTTGGCGTACGCCTCGCGCTGACGCTCGGCCAGTTCGTGCATCTGCTGCCGGGTCTCCTCGGAGCGGATGACGACGAAGTCCCAGGGCTGGGAGTGCCCGACGGACGGCGCGTGGTGCGCGGCCTCGAGGACGCGGCGCAGCACCTCGTGCGGGATGGGGTCGGGGCGGAAGCCCTGGCGGATGTCGCGGCGTTCGCGCATCACCCGCAGCACGGCCTCCCGCTCGGACTCGGCGTAACCGGGGGCGGCGGGCTGGGGCTCCGCCTCGGGGGTCTCCTCCCGGGCCGCCTCGGGGGCCGGCTCGGGGGCCTCGGCGGACGCTGCCTCCGGCGCTTCGGCGGGGGCCGCGTCGTCCACGGGAGCCGCCTGGGCGGGGACGGTGTCGGCGGCCTCCGCCGCGGCGGCCGGGGCCTGGTCGTCGTCCTGCGGGGCGGGCTCCGGCCGCGGCTCCCCGGCGGGGGCCGCCTCGGCCTGCGGGGCCTCGGCGGGACCGGGCTCGGTGGCGCCGGGTTCGATGAAGTCGGCCTCGATGAAGTCGGCCTCGGCCCGCGGCGTCCCGGCGTCCGCGGTCCCCTCGTGCGGCTCCTCGGCGGCCTCGGCCTCGGCGGCGGGCTCCTGGGCGGCCATGCGCTCGCCCTCGCGCGGCGCGGGGACGACGGCGACCGGGGCCTCGGGGGCCTGCGGCTGCTCCGGCTGCCCGGCGGGGGCGGCCGGGGCCTCCTCGGCGGGCGCCCCCGGGGCGGACGGGGCCTGTTCGGCCACCGGCGCCTCGGTGTCCGCGGCGGTGACCTCGGCGGCCGCCGCCTCGTGCTGCTCGTGCTGCTCGGGCCGGGCGGTCTCCTCGGCGGAGGCCTGCTCGACGGGGGCCTGCTCGGCGGGGGCATGCTCGGCCGACTGTGCCTCGGAGGACTGCTCGGGGGCGAACTCCCGCTCCGCGCCCGCCTGCTCGGTCACCGGCTCGGCGGCGTCCGGGGCCTGCGCGGGCCACGCCTCGCCGGCGGCGGCCGGCTGGTGGCCGGGGGCGAGGTGCGGCGGGGTGGGGACGGTGCCCTGGACCGGCACGAACTCGCCCAGCGGCTCGGTCACCGCGAACTGCCCGGAGGCGTCCGCGCCGTGGACCGGGGCCTCGTGGCCGACGAAGACCTGCCGGCCGCCGAGCGTGCCCTGGCCGGAGAGGGTGTCGTTGGGGTAGGTCTGCTGCTGGAGGGCGGCGTCCTGGGCCGCGTACGCGTCCTGCCCGGGGTGGGTCTCCTGCGGGGCGGCGGGGAACGCCTGCTGCCCGTCGAACGCCTGCTGCCCGCCGAAGGTGTCCTGCGGGGCGGCGGGCTGCCGGCCCTGGTAGGCCTGCTGCTGGGCGGCGGCCTCGTAGGGGCCGGCGGCCGGGTCGGCCGGGGCGGCGTGGGGGATGCCCGCGCCGAGGGAGGCGTCGGCGGCCGGGTAGCCCTCCCCCGCCATGGCGTAGGCCTGGCCCGCCTGCGGCTGGGCGGCCTGCTGCTCCGGGTACGCCTGGGCGGCGGCCTGCCCGGTGGGCACGCCGGCCCACGGCGTGTGGTGCTGGGCGCCGGCGCCGCCCTGGGGGTCGGGGTACTCGGCGCCCGGGGCCTGCTGTCCCGACTGCCGCACCACGGTGGCCGGTCCGCGGTCGGCGAGGGAGCGGACGGGGCTCATGGAGGCGTCGGGCGTCGGCGGTCCGAGGTGCAGCGGGCGGCGCGGGGAGGCGGCCCGACCGGACGCCTGGGCGGCGGCGCCGAGGTCGTAGCTCCCGCTGTCGTGGACGCCGGTGGCGTGCGAGGTCCGTCCCGCGCCCTCCGGCGCGTACGGGGCGGCACCCTCGGCGGGCAGGCCCTGCTCCGGCACGGTGTGCTCCGGTCCGGCGGGCGGCACCTGCCCGGCGGCCTCCTGCTGCACGGCCTGGTCCACGGCCTGCTGGGCGGCGTGGGGCTGGGCGTACGCCTGCTGCTCGGCCGTCACCTGCTGCTGCGCGTAGGCCTGCTGCTCGGCGTAGACCTGCTGGTCGAGCCCGGAGTGCTGCCCGTGGCCCGGGTGCTGCTCGTGCCCCTGGCGCTGCTCCAGGTGGCCCTGCTGCTCCGGGTGGCCCTGCTGCTCCGGGTAGCCGCCGTCGGCGTACGCGCCCTCCGGGTAACCGCCCTCGGGGTAGCCGCCCTCCGGCGCCGGCGCCACTTCGTTGCCCCAGGCGCCCTGGGCGCCCGGCAGCAGGAGGTCTTCTTCCTCGGCGGTCGGTTCGGAGAGGTAGGGGTAGGAGCCCGGCGTGGGGACGCCCGGCTGTTCCACCGTGCCTGCGCTCTCCGGCAGTCCCTCGCCCGGGACTCGGCCGGTGTCGGTCATGCGTACCCCTCGCCCATCGGTTGGTGCCTCTTACAGCCTGCTCGTCCGGAGCGGCGCGCGGACCGCCCGTCCTGTTGAACGAGCGGGGCCGCCGAGCGGCACGAGAGACCCGCCCACTCGGACGAGGAGGCCACGACCCGATTGTCGCCGTCCCCCGCCCTCCGACGCAGGCCGATCCGGCAAGGTCCGTCCGGGAACTCACCCTCTCGTGCGCCTCCGGCGCCGTCGTACCCCACCCGGTGGACCCGGCCGGCGGTCTTGTCCGGACATGGCCCGACGAGAACCGAAATCCAGGCGCGGTACAACGATCGGCCAGCCTACCCCGCGCCCCGGCACCGTTCGATCACGGGGCGCTACTGGAAGGGGTGCGTCCGGAAGCGCCGGGGGGCCGGGTGCGGAGCAGTTCACCGCAGAGCAGGAAGCCGACGCTCCGTCCGTTCTCGGTCCACCGCTCGGCGTCGAGCGCCACGGACTGCAGGAGGGAGCAGTCGACCTGGTAGCCGCGCTCGGCCAGGCGGCGGCCCGCCAGTTCGGCCGCGTCGCGGGTGGGCACATGGGCCACGATGCGCTCGGGGCGCCGGTCGGCGGCCGCGGCGACGACGTCCGCTCCCCCGGCCGTGATTCTCACCACGTCGGGCTCCGGAAGGGTCTCCAGGACGTGCGGGGCGGTCCCGTGGACGACCTGGAGCTGGACGCCGGAGCGGCGGCCGGCGCGCTCGGTGCGGGCGCAGGCGTCGGGGTCGCGGTCGACGCCGATGACGGCGGCCCCGGCGCGGGCGGCCTCGACGGCGAACGCGCCGGAGCCGCAGCCGATGTCCCACACCAGGTCGCCCACGCGCGGGCCCAGGCGGGAGAGTTGGGCGGCCCGCAGGGACTCGGCCTCCGCCTCGCCGAACGGGCCCTCGTAGGAGTCGGCGGGGAGGACCCAGCCGCGGGGCCCGGAGGGGGCGCGGCCGGCGATCCAGGGGGCCGACTCGGTGTGGCTGGGCGCGCCGATGGCGATGACGACGTTGGGGTCGCGCCAGATGTGGTCGGCGGCGCGGTCGGAGGTGACCACGCTGACCTGCTCCCGGTCGGTGCCGAGTTCCTCGCAGACCACGAAGGTGCGGGGTGCTCCCTCGAGGAGCAGGCCGAGTTCGGCGGGGCCGGCGCCCGGGGCGGTGAGGACGGCGACCTTGGTGTGGGCGCGGCAGACGTTGACGGCCCGGCGCAGGGTGCGGGGCTGGGCGACGACCACCTGGGCGTCGTCCCAGGGCATTCCGGCGCGGGCGAAGGCGGCGGCGACGGAGGAGACCGCCGGGACCACCTCGACCTCGAGTCCGAACTCGGGGGCGCGCAGGCTGCGTACGACGCCGAAGAAGCCCGGGTCGCCGTCGGCGAGGACGACCGCGGTGCCGCGGTGGGCGGCGATCCTGCGGGCGGCGAGCGGGAGACTGCCGAGGCGGATCCGTTCGGCGCCGGACGGCACCTCGGGGAGCGCGAGGTGGTGCGGTGCGCCGGCCACCAGGGTGGCGGCGCCGAGCGCGGAGCGTCCGGCGGCGGTCAGCGGCGAGCCGTCCCAGCCGATCACCGTGACCCGGTCGGCCATCGTCGTCAGTCTCCAGGGGTGTGCGGTGCCGGCGGGGGCAGAGGTGTCGGGGGCGCGGGCGCGGGGTGTCGCGGGCGGGCGGAGGGGTCCGCCGCAGGGCGCGCTGTGAGGTTACCCCGCGGGCCGGGCGCGGTGGTCAGTCCCAGTCCGCGTACTCGCCGACGCCCTCGAAGTCCTCGGGGAGCAGGCTCCAGACGATCAGGTCGGTGCGGACGTCGGTCCAGAGGTCGCGGTCGTCCTTGGCCCGGGCTATCCAGGCGCCGCGCAGGACGCCCTCGCTGACGCAGCCGATCTTCTGCGCGACCTGCTGGGCTGCGGCGTTGTCGGCGGCGGTGCGCAGTTCCACGCGTTCGAACTTCTGGTCCCGGAAGAGCCACTGGGTGCAGGCCCGGGCGGCCTCGGTGGCGTATCCCTCGCCGCGGGCCCAGGGAGCGATCACGTAGGAGAGTTCGGTGGAGCGGATGCGCCAGTCGGTGTGGTGGAGGTGGAGGGTGCCGACCAGCCGCTGGGTGAGGAACTCGGTGACGGCCAGGACGATGCCGCGGCCCTCGGTGCGCTCGGCGGGAGCGTCCTGGCCGATCCACCGGCGGGCGTGCGCCTCGTCGTAGGGGTGCGGGACGGAGGTCCAGGCGACGACCTGCTCGTCGTTGAGCATCTCGGTGTAGGCGGGGACGTCCGCGTCCTCGAGCGGGCGCAGGACCAACCGCTCCGTGCTGATGGAGATGTCGGGGAAGGTGCCGTACATGCGCCGCTCCGTAACCTAGGGGACCGTTCGGACCTGCTGAACTCTTCAGCATGCAGCATGAAAGCACCGATCAGGGGGGCGGGGTCCACTCCTGCGTCCGGAGTGGACCCCGCGGGTCCTGACGGTGCGTCGGGCCGGCCGTGCGGGCCGGCTGTCAGAAGGTGGCGAGGACGGAGCCGGCGTACTTGTCCTCGACGAACTTCTTCACCTCGGGCGAGGTGAGCAGCTTGACGAGCTTCTTGACGCGCGGGTCGTCCTCGGAGCCCTCCTTGACGACGAGGTAGTTGCCGAACGGGCTGTTCTCGGCGGACTCCAGGACGACGGCGTCCTCGGCGGGCTTGAGGTCGGCCTCGATGGCGTAGTTGCCGTTGACGACGGCGGCGTCGACGTCCGCGAGGGCGCGCGGCGTCTGGGCGGCCTCAATCTCCTTGAACTTCAGGTTCTTGGGGTTCTTGGTGATGTCGGCCGGGGTGGCGTCGGCCTCGGAGCCCTTCTTCAGCTCGATCAGTCCGTTGTCGGCGAGGAGCTTGAGGGCGCGCGCCTCGTTGGCGGTGTCGTTCGGGACGGCGATGGTGGCGCCGTTCTTCAGCTCGTCGGCCTTCTCGAACTTGTCGGAGTAGAGGCCGAGGGGCTCCACGTGGACGGAGACGACCGGCACGAGGTGGGTGCCGTTCTTCTTGTTGAAGTCGTCCAGGTAGGGCTTGGTCTGGAAGTAGTTGGCGCCGACCGAGCCGTCCTCGGTGGCGGTGTTGGGAGTCACGTAGTCGGTGAACTCCTTGACCTCCAGGTCGAGGCCCTCCTTCTCCGCGAGGTTGTCCTTGACGTAGGTCAGGATCTCCGCGTGCGGGACGGGGGTGGCGGCGACGATCAGCGGGCCGTCCGAGGACGCGGCCTTGTCGTCGGAGCCGCCGCAGGCGCTCAGGCCCAGCGTGAGGGCTCCGGCGGTCAGGACGGCGGTGGTGAGCTTGGCGGTGTTACGCACGAAAAGTGCCTTTCCGTTGCGGCACGCGGGGGCGTGCCTGGTGGTGCTGCCCCGCCTCGGGTGGTGCGGGGAGGTCTGTGTGCGGCGGCGTCGGCCGGGCCTAGGCGGCCTGGCGGGTTTCGGCGGCGTCGGCCTTCGGGGTGGGCTCCTTGGCCTTCAGGAGGCGGAGCCGGGGGGCGGGTCCGCCGCGTCCGCCGCGGCGGTGCAGGGCGCGGGCCCCGGCGTCGCCGGCGAACTGGATGAGGGCGATGACCACGGCGAGGACCGCCACGGTGACCCACATCAGGCCGGTCTCGAACCGCTGGTAGCCGTAGCGGACGGCGATGTCGCCGAGTCCGCCCGCGCCGACCGTGCCGGCCATGGCGGAGTAGCCGATCAGCGCGACCACGGTGGTGGTGGCGGAGGAGATCAGCGAGGGCAGGGCCTCGGGGACGAGGACCTTGCGGACGACCGTCCAGGTGTTGCCGCCCATCGCCTGCACGGCCTCGACGAGTCCGTGGTCGACCTCACGGACGGAGGTCTCGACGAGGCGCGCGAAGAACGGGATGGCCCCGATGGCCAGCGGCACGATGGCGGCGTCACGGCCGATGGTGGTGCCGGTGATCAGGCGGGTGAAGCTCATCAGCGCCACCATGAGGATGATGAACGGCAGTGAGCGGGCGATGTTGACGACCTGGCCGATGACCTTGTTGGCGACGACGTTCTGCAGGAGGCCGCCGCGGTCGGTGAGGACCAGCAGGACGCCCAGCGGCAGACCGCCGACGATCGCGATCACGGTGGACCAGCCGACCATGTAGAGGGTGTCCCAGCTGGCCTGGGTGAGCAGCGGCTGCATCTCGGACCAGGTCACTTGGCCACTTCCTTCGTCTTCGCGTGCGCGTCGTCCGCGGCGGCGGGGCGGCCGACGACCTCGACCTGGAGGCCCTGCTCGCGCAGGAAGCCGATCGGGACGACGTTGTCGTCGTAGTGGCCGGGCAGTTCGATCCGCATCCGGCCGATCTGGGCCCCGCGGACGGTGTCGACCGCGGCGCCCAGGATGGAGACGTCGACGTTGTAGGTGCGGGCGAGCTGGGAGATGACCGGGCGGCCGGTGGTCTCGCCGTGGAAGGTGATGTCCACGACCGTGCTGCCGGGGCCGGAGGTGCCACCGCCGACCGGGAACAGCGCGGCGGCGAGCTGGGATCCGGGGGTGGCGAGCAGCTCGTCCACGGTGCCGGACTCGACGACGCGGCCCCGTTCCATCAGCGCGGCGGAGTCGCAGACGGTCTTGACGACGTCCATTTCGTGGGTGATCAGCAGGACGGTGAGGCCGAGCTGCCGGTTGAGGTCGCGCAGCAGCTGGAGGATCGAGCGGGTGGTCTCCGGGTCGAGGGCGCTGGTGGCCTCGTCGGAGAGCAGCACCTTGGGGTCGCCGGCCAGGGCGCGGGCGATGCCGACGCGCTGCTTCTGGCCGCCGGAGAGCTGGGCCGGGTAGGCCTTGGCCTTGTCGGCGAGGCCGACCAGGTCGAGGAGTTCGAGCGCCTTGGCGGAGCGTTCCCGGCCGGACTTCCCGAGGATCTCCAGCGGAAGCTCGATGTTGTCCTGCACGGTCCGCGAGGAGAGCAGGTTGAAGTGCTGGAAGACCATGCCGATCCGGCTGCGGGCCTCGCGCAGCGCCTTGGAGGCGCGCGGTCCCCGCCCGGCGAGGGCGGTGAGGTCCTGGCCCGCGACGGTGACCGTGCCGGAGGTGGGGCGCTCGAGGAGGTTGACGCAGCGGATGAGGGAGGACTTCCCGGCGCCGGACTGGCCGATGACGCCGAAGACCTCGCCCTCGCGGACGTGGAGGTCGACGCCGTCGATGGCGGTGACCTCACGGCCGCCGGAGCGGTAGATCTTGGTCAGACCCGAGGTGGTGATCACAGGGGGTTCCGTCACTGTCGAGTGCCGGGGCGGGGTGCTGCCCCGGACACGGGTGCATTCGGTCGGACCGCGGCACGGCGTGTCGCTCCGGCTCCGGTCGCGGCGGTGCGGCGGAGGGAGGACGGGGAGATCCGTGGTGCGCGGGCGGCACGGTGAGGCCGCGGGGCTCGCTTCGGGGCGCGAGGCCGGAACGTCTTGCGGGGCCCTCTAACAGGCGCACATTCGACACAGACAACGAGCACCGGGCGTCGGGGTCGCCTCGGTCGCAGGGGTGGTGCAGCTCGTCGTGGTCATGAGGTCAGTAAATCAGACGAGCATGGGCAGGTGGGGCAGGGTGTCCGGCATGCGGACACCCTGTCCGGTCGGCGGTGCCCCTCAGGGCCGGTTCGCCCCGTTTCCCGCGCGGAGCGAGACCACGATGCCGTCGGGCGTGACCTGCGCGGACAGCGCGGAGAGGTCCGGGACCACCAGGTCGGCCTCCAGCTCGTGGGCCTGGTGGGTTGTGGCCAACGCCACCGTGCGCATCCCGGCGGCACGGCCGGAGCGGAGGCCGGCGGGGGCGTCCTCGAAGACGACGCAGCGGGCGGGGTCGACGCCGAGGGCCTTGGCGGCGAGCAGGTAGGGCTCCGGGTCGGGCTTGCCGCGGGTGATGTCGTCGGCGGCGATCAGGGTCGCCGGGGTGAGGCCCACCCGGGCCAGCCGGGCCTCGGCGAGGCGGCGCGAGGCGGAGGTGACGACGGCCCAGCGGTCGGCGGGCAGGCCGTGCAGGAAGTCCCGGGTGCCGGGGAGCGGGGTGACGCCCCCGCGGGGGACATCCTCCACCTCGATCTCCTCGATGCGGGCGACGGCGGCCGGGACGCGCGGCACGGGGAGCAGGTCGGCGACGATCTCGGCGGCGGGGCGGCCGTGCAGTTCGACGGCCGCGAACCGCTCGCGGGAGACGCCGTGCTCGTGGGCCCAGAGGGTCCACGAGCGGGTCACGGACTCCAGGGAGGACAGCAGCGTGCCGTCGTTGTCGAACAGCAGGGCCTCGGCGTGAAAGGTCGTCGTCATGTGTTCGACCCTAGCGAGGGCCGCTCGGGACCTGTCGGGGCGCCGTTCGGGGGATGCGGCGGCACTCCGTGGGACCTCCCCCGGGGTCTCGGGCGGCCCGGTTGCGCACCGTGGTCGGGCCTGTCCCCCGCCTCCGCCGCGGTCAGGGTCGGACGGAGCGGCGCGGGGCGCCCGTAATAAGGTCGCTGGCATGCTCGTACCCCTGACCGTGGCGACCGCCGTCGCGGCGCTCCTCCTCGCCGCCTGGTGCGGCTGGGCCGCCTCGCGGGACCAGCCGACCAAGGACTGGCACTTCATCGGCATGGCCGTGGTCGCGCTGCTGGCCACCGCGCAGCTCGTGGTGGGGATCGTGCAGCTGGCCCGCGGCGACCGCCCGGAGCAGGGCACGGTGATCTTCGTGGCCTACCTGCTCGGCGCCTTCGCCTGCGTGCCGGCGGCCGGGTTCATGTCACTGGCCGAGCGCACCCGGTGGGGCTCGGTCACGGTCGCCGCGGGCGGTTTCGTCCTGGCGGTGCTGCAGGTGCGGCTCTACGACATCTGGGGAGGCTGAGATGACCTCGACTCGGCGGGAGCTGACGTCCGGGCCGGGCATTCTGCTGGTCTGGCTGTACGGCGTGATGGTGGTCGGCGCGGTGTCCCGCTCGGTGTACGAGATGTCGACCAAGTTCGACCGTGCCCCGCTGGCGTACACGCTGTCGGCGGTGGCCGGCCTGGTCTACCTCTTCATCACCTACACGCTGGTGCGCGGCGGCGAGCGGGCCCGGCGGGCAGCGGTGGTGTGCTGCGCCGCCGAGCTGCTCGGCGTGCTGGTGGTCGGCACCTGGACGGTCGCCGACCCCGGGGCCTTCCCGGACGCCACGGTGTGGTCGGAGTTCGGGATGGGCTACCTCTTCATCCCGGTGCTGCTTCCGGTGACCGCGCTCTACTGGCTGCTGCGGGGCCGGGCCGACGACCGTCAGGCCGTCGCCGCGTAGACCGCCGGTCCCGTGCCGGGGTCCTCGGGCACGGCGGTGGCCCTCTCCAGCACGATCCGCGGGACGCCGTCGGGCCCCTCGGCGCGGCCGGTGGTCCGGTAGCCGAGGCGGCGGTAGAGCCGCAGGCCGGGCTCGCTGCGGTTGCCGGCGCTCAGCCGGAAGGCCGTGACCTGGGCCGAGCCGGTGACCGCGGCCTCGGCGGCGCGCAGCAGCCGGGCGCCGATGCCGTGGCCCTGGAGCCGGGGGTGGACGCACAGGCCGTCGATCTCCCCGGCGCCGTCGCCGGTCACGCGCGCGTACACGGCGCCGATCACCTCGTCGCCCAGGCGGGCGACGCAGACGATGCCCGAGGCGATCTCCTCGCGGACGTCGGCGAGGGACTCGGTCAGCGGGCCGATGCGGTGGTCGCCGTAGAGGACCGCCTCGCTCTGGAAGCACAGATACCGGAGCCGGAAGATCTGCTCGGCGTCCTGCTCGGCCGCCCTGGAGATGGTCACGCTCATGCCCATGTGTGCATGCCTCCCGCTCACTTGCTCACCAGTGGTCCTTCACACCTATCCCCGCCTCGGGCGGGGCGCAACCTCCGGACCGAGCAGCCGACGCAGACATCCCAGACATCGGGAACGTTCCGGCCCGAGACTGCCCTGTGAGATACCCAACTCCCGGGCGATCTCCCGGTAGGTGAGGTCGTGCGGCGAGAAGAGCGCGGCGAGCAGCCGGGGGCAGCGGCCGGGGAGGCGGCGGACGGCGTCCTGGAGGGTACGGCGGCGGGCGGAGGCCAGCACGAGCTGTTCGGGGCCGAGGCGCGGGTCGTCGGCGGGGTCGCGGCGCAGCGAGCGTTCCCGGCGGGCGGCCCGGCGCAGGCCGCGGGCCTCGGCGCGGACCGCGTCGCGCAGCCAGCGGGCCGGGTCCCGCGGGGGCTCCGCCCGCTGGAGGCGTTCCAGGAGGCGGAGCCAGACGGCCTGCTCGAGGTCCCGGGCCTCGGCTCCGGTCGCCGCGGCCTCGGCCGCCGCCTCGGCGACCAGCAGGGGGCGCAGCCGGTCCACCATGTCGTGCGGCTTCATACGCTCACAGGACGGCGGTCCGGCGGCGGTGGTTGCCGCCGCCGGACCGGATTCACCCTGACGACGGGCCGCGGAGGCGGCGGGTTGACGCCGCGCGTGCCGGTTGCCGGTGGGCGCGCCGGTCGATGCCGGGCGCGCCGGTGGGCGCGCCCGGGCGCCGGGTCAGCGGGCCGCGCGCCAGAGCTCGCGGGCGACCAGACCGGTGTCGGGGTGGTCGGTGAAGACGCCGTCGATGCCGGTGTCGAAGTAGGCGTGGAAGGCGCGGAACGCGTCGCCGTAACCGTCCGGCTCGGTGCCGCGGCGGAAGTCGGCCGGCAGGAACGGGTTCTCGTTGCGCAGCGTGTACGGGTGGAGCACGAGGCCCGCCCGGTGCGCGTCGGCGACGAGGGTGGTCGGCGAGGTGAGCCGGCCGGCGGAGTCGCGCGGGATGATCAGGTCGAGGGTGGGGCCGATGCCGTCGGCGAAGGAGGCGATCCAGGCGAGCCCTTCCGGCGTGATCAGGTCGGCGACCGTGCGGGGGTCGCCCTGCCGCTGGAAGTCCCAGGGGCGGCTGCCGGCCGAGGAGAGCAGCACGGCCAGCGGGTTGTCGACCAGCTTGCTCAGCCTGCGGATGCTGGTCGGCTCGAAGGACTGGAGCAGCACCGGCGAGTTGCGGCGGTGCTTGCCGTGGCGGCGCAGCAGCCCGGCGAGCCGCTCCTCGAGCGGCAGGCCCAGCTCGCGGAAGTAGGTGGGGTGCTTGAGCTCCGGGTAGACGAAGACCTGCTTGCCGCGCCTGCGGGTCTGCTCGTCCTGCCAGCGCAGGACCTCCTCGAAGGTGGGGATCTGCCAGACGCCGTCGTAGAGCGTGCTCTGCGGGCGGTTGGCGGGGATCCGCTCCTCGGCGCGCAGGGTCCTGAGCTCGGCCAGGGTGAAGTCCTCGGCGAACCAGCCGGTGGTGGGGACGCCGTCGAGCGACTTGGTGGTGCGGCGGGAGGCGAACTCGGGATGGTCGGCGACATCGGTGGTGCCGCCGATCTCGGGCTCGTGGCGGCAGACCAGGTGGCCGTCCTTGGTGATCACCAGGTCGCCGGCCTCGATGATGTCCGCGCCCATGTCCAGGGCGAGCTGGTAGGCGCCGAGGGTGTGCTCCGGGCGGTAGCCGCTGGCGCCGCGGTGGGCGATCACGGCCGGCGTCGGCAGCCCGGCGAGGCCGCGTCCGCGCCCCGTCCCTCCGGCGGCCGCGGCGGTGCCGCCGGCGCCGAGCGCGACCGCCGAGGCCCCCAGCAGGGCCGCGCCCAGCAGGGCCCGTCGCCCCGTGCCGGGGGCGGGGCCCGCGGTCTCGTCGGATTCTGCGGCGCCTGAGGTTCTCGCCATCGGTGCTCCCTCGTGAGATCGCGACAACAGGTCGGCCGGATCGTAGGTGCGTGTCCATGACGATTGAAGGTCCCCGGGAGGACCGGGCGGAAAACAGCGGGTGTCGTCTCGCCGCCGCCTCGCCGGCGCCCCGTGTTCCGTTCCGGTGTCGGACGCGTGTCGCGGATCGGCGGCCGGGTGACTCGCTGTCAACACTGTGCAACGGCTCCGTCAACCGGATGTGCGTCCGGACCTGCTGCGCGAGTATCGTCCTCACCTGCACGGACTCGTCCGTTTCCGTCGGACCCCTTGACATGGGAGGGCTCGTTGTCCCGCTTCGCGCTCATCAAGGCAGTGCTCGGACCGATCATGCGCCTGATGTTCCGCCCACGCGTCGAAGGCGCGGAGAACATTCCCGGGACGGGGGCGGTGATCCTGGCCGGAAACCACCTCACCTTCATCGACTCCATCGTGTTGCCGCTGGTCACCGACCGGCAGGTGCTCTTCATCGGCAAGGACGAGTACGTCACCGGCAAGGGGGTCAAGGGCCGGCTGATGGCCTGGTTCTTCACCGGCGTCGGCATGATCCCGGTCGACCGGGACGGGGCCAACGGCGGTGTGGCCGCGCTGATGACGGGGCGCCGGGTCCTGGAGGAGGGCAAGGTGTTCGGCATCTACCCCGAGGGCACCCGCTCCCCCGACGGCCGCCTCTACCGGGGCCGCACCGGCATCGCGCGGCTCACGCTGATGACCGGGGCGCCGGTGGTGCCGTTCGCCATGATCGGCACGGACAAGCTGCAGCCGGGCGGCAAGGGCATGCCGCGCCCGGGCCGGGTCACGGTGCGGTTCGGGGAGCCGATGGAGTTCTCCCGCTACGAGGGGATGGACCGCGACCGCTACGTGCTGCGGGCGGTCACCGACTCGGTGATGGCCGAGGTCATGCGGCTGTCGGGGCAGGAGTACGTCGACATGTACGCCACCAAGGCGAAGGCGGCCTGACGCCGGGTCCTCCCGCAGCCGGAGACAGCCTGACGCCGGGCCCCAGGGCGGCGGAGGCAGCCGCGGCGCACCGCGCGCCCGGCCGGGGTGGTGGCGGGGCCCCGGGAGCGGGAGCGGTCAGGCGCGGCGGGCGGTGGACCAGGTGTGCTGGGCTGCGACGTCCTGCTTGACCTCGGCGAGCTGGACGGCGACCGCGCTCGGGGCGGTGCCGCCCCGGCCGTCGCGGGAGGCCAGGGCCCCGGGGACGTTGAGCACCGTCCGCACCTCGGGGGTCAGGTGCTCGCTGATCTTGGCGAACTGCTCGTCGGTCAGCTCGTCGAGCTCCTTGCCCTCCGCCTCGGCCGCCTTGACGCACTCGCCGGCGACCTCGTGCGCGACCCGGAACGGCACGCCCTGCTTGACCAGCCACTCGGCGATGTCGGTGGCCAGCGAGAACCCGGCCGGCGCGAGCTCCTCCATCCGCTCCCGGTGCACGGTGAGCGTGGCCATCATGCCGGTGAAGGCGGGGAGCAGGACCTCGAGCTGGTCGATGGAGTCGAAGACCGGCTCCTTGTCCTCCTGGAGGTCGCGGTTGTACGCGAGCGGGAGCGCCTTGAGCGTGGCCATCAGGCCGGTGAGGTTGCCGATCAGCCGCCCGGACTTGCCGCGCGCGAGCTCCGCGATGTCCGGGTTCTTCTTCTGCGGCATGATCGACGAGCCGGTGGAGAAGGCGTCGTGCAGGGTCACGAAGGAGAACTCCTTCGTGTTCCAGATGATGATCTCCTCGGCGATCCGGGAGACGTTGATCCCGATCATCGCGGTGATGAACGCGAACTCCGCGACGAAGTCCCGCGAGGCGGTGCCGTCGATGGAGTTGGCGGCGGAGCCGTGCTCGAAGCCGAGGTCCTTGGCGACGGCCTCCGGGTCGAGGCCCAGCGAGGAACCGGCCAGCGCGCCGGAGCCGTAGGGCGAGACGGCGGTCCGCTCGTCCCACTGGCGCAGCCGCTCGGCGTCCCGGGACAGGGCCTGGACGTGGGCGAGCACGTGGTGGGCGAAGAGCACCGGCTGGGCGTGCTGGAGGTGGGTGCGGCCGGGCATGGCGACGTCCGGGTGGGCCTCGGCGAGGCCGATCAGGGCGTCCTGGAGGTCGGCGATCAGGCCGCCGACGATCCGGGCGTGGTCCCGCAGGTACATCCGGAAGAGCGTGGCGACCTGGTCGTTGCGCGACCGGCCGGCCCGGAGCTTGCCGCCGAGGTCGGGGCCGAGCCGCTCGAGCAGGCCCCGCTCGAGGGCGGTGTGCACGTCCTCGTCGGCGATGGTGCCCACGAAGGCGCCCGAGGCGACGTCCTGCTCGAGGTGGTCGAGGCCGGCGATCATCCGGTCCAGCTCGTCGGCGGTGAGGAGGCCGGCCTGGTGCAGCACCCGGGCGTGGGCGCGGGAGCCCGCGATGTCGTAGGGCGCCAGTCGCCAGTCGAAGTGGACCGACGCCGACAGCTTCGCCAGTGCCTCGGCGGGCCCGTCGGCGAACCGGCCGCCCCAGAGGCGGACGTCACCGCTGTTGCTGCTCACGTGCTGTGCTCCTCGTTGCCGAAGGCCGAAAGGGTGCGACACCGTACGGCGCCCGCCGCACATCATCGCTGTGCATGATTATGCAGTACTCCGCATGAATCGTCAATGCGGAGGCCCTGAGCGCGGTCCCCCGCCTGGGTCCTGGGTGCTGGGTCCTGGACCCCGAGTCCGCCCTTCAAGACCCCGCCGTGAAAACCTGCGCGGAGTAATGGAGTTGGGGCGAGGATGGGCCCATGGGCAAGTCATACGACCGGATCGACGACCGGCTGCGCGCGTTCATCGAGGCACAACCCGTCTTCTTCACCGCCACCGCCCCGCTCGCCGCGGACGGCACGGTGAACCTCTCCCCCAAGGGCCTCAAGGGCTCTCTCGCGGTGCTGGACGACCACACGGTCGCCTACCTGGACTTCGCCGGGTCCAACGCCGAGACGGTGGCGCACCTGAGGGAGAACGGCCGGATCACCCTGATGTGGTGCGCGTTCCAGGGCCCGCCGACCGTGCTGCGCGTGCACGGCACCGGGGAGGCCGTCTTCCGGGACGACCCCCGGTTCCCCCGGCTGCTGGCGCACTTCCCGGACATCGATCCGGGCGACCACGGGCTCCGCGCGATCGTCGTGGTCACGGCGAGGACGGTCCGGGACGCCTGCGGGTTCGCCGTCCCCTACATGGCGTACGAGGGCGACCGCGAGCTGCACGCCAAGCGGTTCTCGCGGGACGACGACGAGTCGCTGAGCGCCTACTTCGCCCGGCGGACCATCGCCACCAGCATCGACGGCCTGCCCGGCGTGCCGCTGCCGTTGCCCCCGGTGGCTCCGTGACGATGGGCGCATGCGCCACGCCGTAGCCGTCGCCGCCGCCGTCCTGTGTCCGCCGCTGCTGGGCGCCTGGTCCGTGCCGGGCGCCCCGCCGGGTGCCGGGCGGCCGCTGCCCGAGCGGATGGCGGACACCGGCGGGGGCTCGCAGCTGATCACCGCCGAGGCGGCGACGACGGGCAGCACCACCGGAACCGTCACCTGGTGGCAGCACTCCGGGACCGGCGGGCGCTGGGAGGAGGCCGGCTCGGCGCCCGCCCGGTTCGGCGCGAACGGCCTGGCGGACGGCGCCACCCGCCGCCAGGGCACCGGCACCACGCCCACCGGGCTCTACGACCTGCCGTTCGCCTTCGGCATCGAGCCCGCCCCCGAGGGCGTCCGCCACCCGTACCGGCGGGTGGGCCCCGACTCGTGGTGCTGCCAGGACAACGACTCGCGCGCCTACAACCGCTGGAGCGAGCCGCTGGCCGCGGACTGCCGGCCGTCCGAGGCCGAGCACCTCGTCGGCTACCGGCAGCAGTACGCGTACGCCCTCGTCATCGGCTTCAACTACCGCAAGCCCGTGCGGGGCCGCGGCGCGGGCGTCTTCCTGCACGTGCACGGCGACGGCGCGACGGCCGGCTGCGTGTCCGTGCCGGCCGACGCGATGCGCCGCCTCCTGCGCTGGGCCGACCCGTCCCGCGCGCCGCACATCGCCGTCGGCACCGCGGACGGGCCGACGGCGATCACCCGCTACTGACGCGGCGTCACGGGTTGGCGCGGCGGCTGTTCTGGGCCAGCGCCAGCAGGTGGTCGGCGAGCGCCTGGCCGCCGGTCGGCTCCCGGCTGATCAGCAGCAGGGTGTCGTCGCCGGCGATGGTGCCCAGGATGTCGTGCAGCTCCGCCTGGTCGATGGCGGAGGCGAGGAACTGCGCGGCGCCGGGCGGGGTGCGCAGGACCACGAGGTTCGCGGACGCCTCGGCCGAGATCAGCAGCTCGCCGGAGAGCCGCCGCATCCGCTCCTCCTTGGCGGACTCCCCCAGCGGCGCGCGCGGGGTGCGGAAACCGCCCTCGCTGGGCACCGCGTAGATCAGCTCGCCGTCGGTGTTGCGGATCTTCACCGCGTTCAGCTCGTCGAGGTCCCGGGAGAGCGTCGCCTGGGTGACGCTCAGCCCGTCGTCGGCGAGGAGCTTGGCGAGCTGGCTCTGGGACCGCACCGGTTGCCGGTTCAGGATGTCGACGATCCGGCGGTGCCGGGCGGTGCGGGTCTGCGGCACGGCGGGGCCCGCCTGCTGCTCGTGGTCCTGCGCCTGACTCATCGTGTTCCTTCGTCTCCGGATCCGGTCGTCCGCCTCAGCGGGCTGTGGCATCGGCCGCGTCGAGGATGCCGGGGAGCGCCTGGAGGAAGGCGTCCGTCTCCGCGTCGGCCAGGTTCAGCGGAGGCATCAGCCGGACGACGTCGGGGGCGGGCGCGTTCACCAGGAACCCGGCCTCCTGGGCCGCCTGCTGCGCCTGCGCTGCGAGCGGCCCGGTGAGCACGATACCCAGCAGCAGCCCCTCGCCCCGGACGTGGGAGATCAACGGGCTGCCCAGCGCCTCCACGCCGGTGACGAGGCGCTCGCTCTGCCGCTTGACGTTGTCGAGCAGGCCCTCGTCGGCGATGGTGTCGAGCACGGCCAGGCCGGCGGCGCAGGCTACCGGGTTGCCGCCGAACGTGGTGCCGTGCTGGCCGGGCGTGAACAGCTGGGCCGCGCGTCCGAAGGCGACGGTGGCGCCGAGCGGCAGGCCGCCGCCGATGCCCTTGGCCAGGGTGACCACGTCGGGCAGCACGCCCTCGTGGGCCTGGTAGGCGAACCAGTGGCCGGTGCGGCCGATGCCGGTCTGCACCTCGTCGAGGACCAGCAGCGCGCCGGCGGCGGCGGTGATGGCGCGGGCGGCCTTGAGGTAGCCGGCCGGGGGCACCACCACGCCGTTCTCGCCCTGCACCGGCTCGATGATCACCAGGGCGGTCTCCTCGGTGACCGCGGCCGCCAGGGCCTGGGCGTCGCCGTAGGGGACGTGGGTGACGTCGCCGGGCAGCGGGAGGAACGGTTCCTGCTTGCCGGGCTGGCCGGTGAGGGCGAGCGCGCCCATGGTGCGGCCGTGGAAGCCACCCTCGGTGGCCACGACGTGGCGGCGGCCGGTCAGCCGGCCGAGCTTGAACGCGGCCTCGTTGGCCTCGGCGCCGGAGTTGCAGAAGAAGACCTTGCCGTCCCGCCCGAACAGCTCCAGCAGCCGTTCGGCGAGCGCCACGGTCGGTTCGGCGACGAAGAGGTTGGAGACGTGGCCGAGCGAGGCGATCTGGCGGGAGACCGCCTCCACGACGGCCGGGTGGGCATGGCCCAGGGCGTTGACGGCGATGCCGCCGACGAGGTCGAGGTACTCCTTGCCCTCGGCGTCCCGGACCTTGGCGCCCTCGCCGCGGACCAGCGGGATCCGGGGCGTGCCGTAGTTGTTCATCAGGGCGCCGTTCCAGCGCTCCTTCAGTTCGGCGTTGCTCACGACTGCCCCTCCTGGTCGGCGACGGCGGGCTCGTCCGGCACGACCATCGTGCCGACGCCCTCGTCGGTGAAGATCTCCAGCAGGATCGAGTGCTGGACCCGGCCGTCGATGACGCGGGCGTTGCCGACACCGTTGCGCACGGCGTGCAGGCAGCCCTCCATCTTCGGCACCATGCCGGCCGACAGCTCCGGCAGGAGTTTCTCGAGCTCGCTCGCGGTGAGGCGGCTGATCACCTCGTCGCTGTGGGGCCAGTCCTCGTAGAGGCCCTCGACGTCGGTGAGGACCATGAGCGTTTCCGCGCCGAGCGCCGCAGCGAGTGCCGCAGCCGCCGTATCAGCATTGACGTTGTAGACATGTCCGTCGTCCTGGGAACGGGCGATCGAGGAGACGACCGGGATCCGGCCGTCCGCCAGCAGCGCCTCGACGGCGCCGGTGTCGATCGCGGTGATCTCGCCGACCCGGCCGATGTCGACGAGTTCGCCGTCGATCTCGGCCAGGTGCTTGGTGGCGGTCAGGGTGTGGGCGTCCTCGCCGGTGAGGCCGACGGCGAGCGGGCCGTGCTGGTTGAGCAGGCCGACCAGTTCGCGCTGCACCTGCCCGGCGAGGACCATCCGGACCACGTCCATGGCCTCCTCGGTGGTGACGCGGAGACCGGCCTTGAACTCGCTGACGATGCCGTGCCGGTCCAGCGCGGCGCTGATCTGCGGCCCGCCGCCGTGCACCACGACCGGCCGGAGTCCGGCGTGGTGCAGGAAGACGACGTCCTGCGCGAACGCGGCCTTGAGCTGCTCGTCGACCATGGCGTTGCCGCCGAACTTGATGACGACGGTCCTGCCGCGGTGGCGGGTGAGCCAGGGCAGCGCCTCGATGAGGATCTGGGCCTTGGGGAGGGCGGTGTGCCGCCGGGTGCGGTTGCTCATGAGGAGTACGCGCTGTTCTCGTGGACGTAGTCGGCGGTGAGGTCGTTGGTCCAGATGGTGGCGGTCTCGGAGCCCGCGGCCAGGTCGGCGACGATGTGCACCTCGCGGTAGCGCATGTCGACGAGCTCGCGGTCCTCGCCCACGCTGCCGCCCTTGCAGACCCACACGCCGTTGATGGCGACGTTCAGCCGGTCCGGCTCGAAGGCGGCGCCCGTGGTGCCGATCGCGGAGAGGACGCGGCCCCAGTTGGGGTCCTCGCCGTGGATGGCGCACTTGAGCAGGTTGTTCCGGGCGATCGAACGGCCCACCTCGACGGCGTCGGCCTCGGAGGCGGCGTTGACCACCTCCACCTTGATGTCCTTGCTGGCGCCCTCGGCGTCGCGGATGAGCTGCTGTCCGAGGTCGTCGCAGACCGCGCGGACGGCCGCCGCGAACGCCGCCTGGTCCGGGGTGGTCCCGGAGGCGCCGGAGGCGAGGAGCAGCACGGTGTCGTTGGTGGACATGCAGCCGTCGGAGTCGACCCGGTCGAAGGTGACCCGGGTGGCGTCGCGCAGCGCCGTGTCCAGGGCGGCGGCGTCCAGGTCGGCGTCGGTGGTGATCACGACCAGCATGGTGGCGAGGCCCGGGGCGAGCATGCCCGCGCCCTTGGCCATGCCGCCGACGGTCCAGCCGTCCTGGGTGACGACCGACGTCTTGTGCACGGTGTCGGTGGTCTTGATGGCGATGGCCGCCTTCTCGCCGCCGTGCTCGGAGAGCTGCGCGGCGGCCGTGCCGATGCCCGGCAGCAGCTTGTCCATGGGCAGCAGCACGCCGATCAGCCCGGTCGAGGCGACCGCCACCTGGGCGGCGTTCAGGCCGAGGACCTCGGCGGCCTTCTCCGCGGTGGCGTGGGTGTCCTGGAAGCCCCGGGGGCCGGTGCAGGCGTTGGCGCCGCCGGAGTTGAGGACCACGGCGGACACCTCGCCGCCCTTGAGGACCTGCTCGGACCAGAGGACCGGCGCGGCCTTGACGCGGTTGGAGGTGAAGACACCGGCGGCGGCCCGTCGGGGGCCGTTGTTGACGACCAGGGCGAGGTCGGGGTTGCCGTTCTCCTTGATCCCGGCGGCGATGCCCGCCGCCGTGAATCCCTTGGCTGCCGTGACGCTCACTGCATCTCCTCGTTCGCTTCTCCGACCGCGCGGTGCGTCGGTGCGGCCATGCTCTTCCGCGGCCCGGCGGCCGCCCGGGGGTCGCTCACGGTGCGACTCCGACGGTGGAAAGCCCGGTGGTCTCGTCCAGACCCAGGGCGATGTTCATGCTCTGCACGGCGCCGCCGGCGGTGCCCTTGGTGAGGTTGTCGACGGCGGTGACGACCACCACCCGGCCCGCTGCCGCGTCGTACGCCACCTGCACCTGCACGGCGTTGGAACCGACGACCGAGCCGGTGGCCGGCCACTGCCCCTCGGGGAGGAGGTGGACGAAGGGCTCGTCGGCGTACGCCTTGACGTACGCCTGCCGAACGGTCTCCGCGGTGACGCCCGGCTTGGCCTTGGCGCTGCAGGTGGCGAGGATGCCGCGCGGCATGGGCGCGAGCATCGGCGTGAACGACACGCTCACCCGCTCCCCCGCGGCGGCGCTGAGGTTCTGGATCATCTCCGGCGTGTGCCGGTGGCCGCCGCCGACGCCGTAGGGCGACATGGAGCCCATGACCTCGCTGCCCAGCAGGTGCGGCTTCGCGGCCTTGCCGGCGCCGGAGGTGCCGGAGGCGGCGACCACCACGGCCTCCGGTTCGGCGAGGTCGGCGGCGTAGGCCGGGAACAGCGCCAGCGACACGGCGGTCGGGTAGCAACCGGGCACCGCGACGCGCTTGGACCCCTCCAGCGCGGCGCGGGCGCCCGGCAGTTCGGGCAGGCCGTACGGCCAGGTGCCGGCGTGCGGGGAGCCGTAGAAGGCCTCCCAGTCGGCGGCGTCCTTCAGGCGGAAGTCGGCCCCCATGTCGACGACCAGCACGTCGGGGCCGAGCTGCTCGGCCACGGCGGCGGACCGGCCGTGCGGCAGGGCGAGGAACACCACGTCGTGCCCGGCGAGGGTCTCCGCCGTCGTCGCCTCCAGCGCCCGGTCGGCCAGCGGCAGCAGGTGCGGCTGCAGCGCGCCGAGTCGCTGTCCGGCGTTGGAGTTCCCGGTCAGTGCGCCGATCTCCACCTCGGGGTGCGCCAGCAGCAGTCGCAGCAGCTCCCCGCCCGCGTATCCACTCGCTCCGGCAACCGCCGCTCGTACCGTCATGGGTCCTCCCTATCGATGGCACGACTATACGGTGCCCCGCATTTTTATGCAATGGGATCGTGCGGCGGCCCCTCTGGGCCACCATGGGGGCATGCTTCCCATCGCCGCACCGCCCCAGGGGCCCGTGGAGACGCCGCCTGCCGTCCTGGAGCTGGCCGCCGGCCGGCCGCTGCACCCGGTCTGGCTCAACCAGGTGGGCGGGCCGACCTTCCGGATCGACGCGGAGGACGGCCCGCGGTTCGCCAAGTGGGCGCCCGCCGGCAGCGGGCTCGACCTGCCGGCGGAGGCGGTGCGGCTGCGGTGGGCGTCCCGGTACACCCCCGTGCCGCCGGTGCTCGCGGAGGGCGGGGACGCCTCGGGCACCTGGCTGCTCACCCGGGGGCTTCCCGGTACCTCCGCCGTGGACGAGCGGTGGAAGGCGGATCCGCGCACGGCCGCCCGCGCGGTGGGGGCGGGACTGCGTGCGCTGCACGACGCGCTGCCGGTCGCGGACTGCCCGTTCGACTGGTCGCTCGAGCGGCGGCTGGCGCGGGCGCGGGCCCGGGTGGCGGCCGGCGCCGTCGACCCCGCCGCCTGGCCGGAGGAACTGCGCGGCCTCGGCACGGTCGGGGAGGCGTTGCGGCTGCTGGAGGATCCGCCGCCGGGCGACCGCCTCGTCGTCTGCCACGGCGACGCCTGCGCGCCCAACACGCTGCTGGGCGACGACGGCGCCCCCACCGGCCACGTGGACCTCGGCTCGCTCGGCGTCGCCGACCGCTGGGCCGACCTGGCCGTGGCGACGTGGAGCACGGTGTGGAACTACGGCCCCGGCTGGGAGGAGACGCTGCTCGACGCGTACGGCGTGGCGCCGGACCCGGAGCGGATCCGGTACTACCGCGTCCTGTGGGAGCTCACGGGCTGAGCCGGTCCCGTGACCCGGAGGCCCGGGTCAGCCCTTGCCGTCGAGCAGGCGGCGCGGGACGTCCTCCAGCATGGTCCTGATCTGCTCCTCCGTGACCCCCGACTCCCGTACGTACGGGAGGACCTCGTCACCGAGGTGCAGGTAGTGCCACTGCGGCAGCAGCGGCAGGGCCGCGGGGTCGATCCAGTCGATGTAGCAGGACGCGTCCTGCGAGAGCACCATGCTCCCGGCGTACCCGCGGCGGCACATCTCGACCAGCGTCGCGGCCCGTTGCTCGAAGGTGACGTCCAGGTGGAGGCCGAACCGGTCCATCCCCAGCACGAAGCCCTCGTCGGCGAGTTCGGCGAGGTAGTCGCAGTCGGTGGAGTCGCCGCTGTGCCCGAGCACGATCCGCGAGGGGTCCACCTGCTCCTCGTCGCACAGCACCCGCTTCACCTCGCCGGCGGTGCGGCTGCCGGGGTGGGTGTGCACGGTGACGGGCGCGCCGGTGCGGTGGTGGGCCCGGGCCACGGCCCGCATCACCCGCTCCACGCCGGGCGTCAGCCCGTCCGCGTCGATGGCGCACTTGAGCATCCCGGCCCGCACGCCGCCGCTGCCGGCGATGCCCTCGGTGATCTCTTCGACGAACAGCTCGTCCATCGGGTCCGGCGTGCCGGGCGCGAGCCCGGGGCCCCGGTGCCGGAAGTAGAACGGCACGCTGTCGTAGGTGTAGATGCCGGTGGCGACGACGATGTTGAGCTCGGGCACCTGCTCGGCCACCCGCCGCACCAGCGCGACGTCGCGCCCCATGCCGAGCACGGTGGGGTCCACAATGGTCCGCACGCCCTGCGCCGCCAGGGCCCGCAGCCGGGTCACGGCGTCGGCGATGCGCGTCTCGTCGTCGCCCCACTCGCCGGGGCGGCTGCGCTGGACGTCGGCGGTGCGGATGAAGATGTGCTCGTGCATGTAGGTGCGGCCGAGCTCGCCGGCGTCGATCTCTCCACGAACGGTCGGGACGAGGCCCATCTCTTCACGACTCCCTTCAGCGCCGCGTGCGGGTCGGCGCACCGTACCGGGCGACCGGGCGGGCGGTGAAGAGGTCGGACGGCGACGGGGTGGACGGCGACGGGGCGGGCGGCAGCGGGGCGGGCGACAGCGGGCAGCCTCCAGCGGGCAAACCGGCGACGGGTCGGGCGGCAGCGGGCAGCCTCCAGCGGGCGAGCCGGCGTCGGGGCGGACGGCAGCGGGTCAGTCGGCCTCCGGGAAGTCGAGGAAGTCGTAGTAGTCCTCCGCGGCGACCAGCACGGCGTTGAAGTGGATCGGGGACCCGGACGGGTCGCGCGGCACGTCCTGCGAGGTCTCGCGGGTGAAGCCGAGGGAGACGCCGGGGACCAGCGGGTGCCCGGGCTCGTCGGCGCGGATCCGCCGGCCGCGCTCGCGGGCGCGGGCCAGGATCCGCTCGGCGGGCGTGGTGAACACGTCGTCCCCGTCGAGGAGGACCCGGACGTCGCTCCGTCGGCCCCCGCCGGGGGCCCACAGTTCGACCGCGGTGACGCGCCGGCCGTCCTCCAGCAGGACCTCCACGCCCACGCCTCCGCAGGAGGTGGAGACGGTCACCGCGTCCTCCCGCCGGAACACCTTCGGCTCCGCCCACCCGGCGACCGCGGCGAGCGCCTCGTCGAGGGTCATCCCGATCCGCAGCGGCGCGACACCGCGCGGCGGGTCCAGCACCAGGTCCATGTCCGGCCTCCCTCGGCTTGGCGTTCAGTGGTCCGTGACGGTCAGGTGGTACGTGGTGTCCACGACGAAGTCGCCCGAGCGGCCGTCGATCTCGAGCACGTACTGCCCGGGGGCCAGCGGCTCGAGGCCTCCCCAGACGCCCCAGGTCAGGTGCCGCGCACCGTCGTGCCGGAACCCGCCGCGGAACTCCCGGAGGGACAGCCGCACGCCGTTGAGGGAGGCGTCGGCGCGCTCCAACCGCATGCGCAGGTGGTCCTGCGAGTACTCCCAGGTGTGCTGGACGTTGAGCACCGGGAAGAACACGGGCCGCCCCGCGGGTACGGCGCACCGCCGCTCCACCCGGCCGCCGTAGGTGCCGGCCAGGAACCAGACGTCCGCCGGCTGGTCCCACCCGGCGTGCTCCCCGGTGGTGTCCCGCACGGGGCTGCGGTCCTCCGGCGCGGACAACGCCCACTTCCACCACCGCCCGGCGAGGTGGCCGCCGTCGTCCTCGTCCATCCGCCAGAGACTGCCTGCCGAGTGGGGGGTGCTCATGCGACGCCTCCTGGGAGCGTGGTTCCGGCGGGCGGGGTCGCTCCCCCGGCGCGGGTGGCCTGAATGTAGTACCCCGGCCCCAGCCTCTGCGCCGCAGGGTGGTCGCCTGGTCAACGGTCCCGCGCCCGCGTCGGCGGCGGCCCCGGCACGGGCAGGATTCTCGTGGCCCTGCACCGGGTGAAGCACCTGGTGGAGCTGCTCCCACCCGATCGCACCAAGCCGGTTCCGCTCAGCGTGGCGGTCGTGACCACATGGCCGGCGGAATCCCGCTGCCCGGCCGGGCGGGGTCGTAGGAGGCAGGGCGGGACATGGTGGGGCCCCACGGTTCGGGGCGGGGGCCTGCGAGTCGTTTCGCCGGACGGGGACGCCGCGGCGGGCTCGGCGGCGGAGATGGCGGGCAGCAAACGGTCAGCCGGGCAGGCGACCCGTGTCCGCCGCCGACGCGCCGGGCACTCCGCGGATGCCGTCCCGGTACGCCTGGAAGGCTCGCCAGCCGTTCGGGCCGTCGGGCCGTATCAGGTCGTCGGTCGAGGTGTCGTAGGCGTGGCAGTCCAGGGCTCCGGCCAGGCGCAGCACGGCGGAGACCGCGTCGTCCCCGCCGCCGCGGAGGTGCAGCATGAGTGTGTCCACCTGGTCCTTGTCGCCCATGTTCAGTTCCATGGACCATCCGTCGCCGCCGAGTTCGCCCCAGCTGGGGTCGGTGAGGTTCACGTCGGGGAACGCGCCGCGTATCCGCGCGTGGAGCTCGTCGCGGCGGCCGAGGGGCGGTGGGCCCCCGGGCGGCAGCTCGGTGAGCGAAGTGGTGCCGTGCGGCAGGCGGATCAGCAGGACGTCCCAGCTCAAGGCAACTCCCCCGGGATGCGGATGCGGTCTGTGGCCATCATGACTCGGGGCACTGACAGTCGACCGCGTGCGGCGCCCGCCGCCGGGACCGCGGCACGTGCGTGGAGGCTTCGCGGACCCTCCGGGCGCGGGCGCTACACGCGCTCCAGCGGGCGGTGCGGCGGGGCCGGGAGTTCCACCTCGATCGGGTCGCCGGGGCGGACGGTCCCTCCGTGGCGCACCACCGCCATGACGCCGGACTTGAAGGTGAAGTCGCCGGACGCGGGGTCGAGGGCGAACACCTCGGCCAGCAGCCCCTGGCGGAAGTCGTTGATCTTCGAGCACGGGTTGCGCAGCCCCGTCACCTCCACCACGGCCTGCTCCCCCAGGCGCAGCAGCGTGCCGGTGGGAAGGCCGAGGAGGTCCACGTCTCGGGTGGTGACGTTCTCGCCGAGCTGGCCGGCGGAGACGTCGAACCCCTTGTGCGCGAGCTCCGCGAAGAGTTCCTCGTGCATGAGGTGGACCTGGCGGAGGTTCGGCAGCTCGGGTTCGTAGGTCATGCGGAACTGGTGGCGGATGGTCGTGCCGGCGTGGACGTCCCCTTCGACGCCGAGGCCGGCGAGGAGGGTGATGGACGCGCGGGTGGGCTTGCTGAACGAGTACTCCGCGTTGCGGCTCACCGCCGCGACCTGGCCTGCCATGACGCACTCCCCCACGTGTCGGGTCCGGGTCGTCGATCCTAGGGGCGGTGGCGGGAGAACCGCACCACGCGGGCTTCGGGGTCCCAGTGGTGGAGCAGGGTGGTCAGGTGCGCGGGTGGCCGCTCTTTGTGGCGGTGGCGAGCGTGCCGAACCGCTGCTGGGCGAGCAGCCGGGCGAGGGCGGCATCGGACGGTGGGTGCGGTGCGGGTCCCTGAGGCGTGTCGGGACAACGCCCGTGCCACGAAGCCTGTTTCCGGACCGGAGGACGAGTCCCTCGCGGGTCGGAGGGTGGTGCGGACGGCGTGTGCGGGGGCGCTCCACGGTTTCGCCGTCCTCAGGGAGGCCCGGGGAGTGCGTCCCTCACGGGGACGAACGGGCCGGGGTCACGAGGTCGGGTCGACCCACTTGCCCCAGCCGAAGGCGAAGCAGTAGGAGCGGCGGACCGCGTCCGAGCCGCGGACGCCGCGGGCGTGCATGACGGCGAGGGTCCCCAGGTACAGGGCGGCGAATCCCGCGGCGACCGCCGCGCCGAGGACGGGGGCGACGAGCAGGCCCACCACGGTGGCCGCGAGGGCGACGGTGGCCACGCCCCAGTGGGCGTCGGACACGTCGGCGCGGAGCACCTCCCGCACGGCCCCGCGCGAGCCCCGCAGTCCGGCGTCGTACCGCGCCCGCGCTGCCTCCGGGTCCGCGAAACGGCCCTCGGGCCACTGCTCCGGCATGTTTCTCCCACCGATCCCCCCGTGCGCGGTCATGCTCGTCGGCGGGAGGCGGCCGGTCAACTCCCGATCGCGGGACCGACGACGAGGTTGCTCGCCCGCAGCGCTTCCACCAGTTCGGGCGGGGCCGTCGCGGTGGAGCCGGTGCCGTAGGGCGGTTCGGGCGCGTACTCGGTGACGAGTTGGATCGCCTCGGCGACACGGTCACCCGCCGCGCGGCCCGCGAGGTGGAGCGCGAGGTCGATGCCGGCCGACACGCCCGCCGCGGTGGTGTACTTCCCGTCGACGACGATCCGTTCGTCACCGACGGGTGTCGCGCCGAACATGCCCAGGGTCTCCAGGCAGATCCAGTGCGAGGTGGCCCGGCGGCCGGTGAGGAGACCGGCGGCGGCCAGCAGGAGGGAGCCCGAGCAGACGGACGTGGTCCAGGTGGTGGTCGCGTCGACGGCCCGGATCCAGTCCAGCGTGGGTCCGTCGCCGACGAGGGCCTCGGTCCCCGGGCCGCCGGAGACGACGAGGACGTCCGGGTCGGTCACCTCGGAGTACGCCGCGTCGGCGGTGAGGGCGAGGCTGCCCATGTCGGTGCGGACCGGGCCCCTGCGGGCCGCGGTGAACACGACCTCCGCCCCGGGGACGCGGGAGAGCACTTCGTACGGCCCCACCACGTCCAGCGCGGTGAAGCCCTCGTAGAGCAGGAAGGCGATCTTCATGGTCGTCGGTCCTCTCGTTCGGCCGCGGCGTCCGCGGTCACGGTGGTTCCGGTGATGACAGTGGTGGTGCCGGTGGCGGTGGCGGTGCCGGTGCCGGTGGCGGGGGCCGGCCGGAAGCGGCGCCGGTACTCGGCCGGGGGCACGGACAGCGCGCGGACGAAGGCCCGCCGCATGGCCTCCGCCGTGCCGTAACCGCAGGCGCGGGCGACCTCCGCGACACCGTCCTCGGTGTCCTCCAGGCGACGGCGCGCCGCCTCCAGCCGGACCGAGTCCACGTAGCGTCCGGGGGGCACCCCGACCTCGGCGGTGAAGGCGCGGGCGAAGTGACGCGGCGAGAGGGCGGCCCGGCGGGCGAGCGCCTCGACCGACAGGTCGTCGTCGGGGTGCTCGGCGATCCAGTTCTGCACCTGGCGCAGCGGGTGGCGTTCCGCGAGCTGCGCGGCGAGCTGGGTGCTGAACTGCGCCTGGTCGCCCGGCCGGCGGAGGAACACCACCAGGTACCGGGCGAGGCGGAGCGCGACGTCCCTGCCGAGGTCCTCCTCGACCAGCGCCAGGGCGAGGTCGATGCCCGCGGTGACCCCCGCGGAGGTGGCGATCGGGCCGTCCCGCACGTAGATCGGCTCGGCGGCGACCTCGGTCTCCGGGAAGCGCCGGGCGAGCGTGTCGCAGTACGCCCAGTGGGTGGTGGCCCGCCGACCCGCCAGGAGTCCCGCCTCGGCGAGCAGGAACGCGCCGGTGCAGACGGACACCACCCGCTCGGCCCCGGCGGCCAGTTCGCGGATCCGCCGTACCACCACCGGGTCGGGCTCGGCGGTGCCCGCGCCGCCGGGCACCAGCAGCGTGTGCGGCGGCGCGGCGTCGGCCAGGTCGGCGTCCGGCAGCATCCGCAGCCCGCTGGACGCCCGCACCGGTCCACCGCCGGGCGAGGCGGTCGTCACCCGGTAGCCACCGGGCCACCCCGCCGCCTCGGCCGCCTCGGCGGCCCCGGCGAACACCTCCAGGGGCCCCGTGACGTCGAGGCTCTGAACCCCCTCGTACAGGACGAGGAGCACGCTGCGCTCCCTCATGTCCTCGAGCCTGGCAGCGGCCCGTCATGGCCGCAATGACGGGCTTCCCACCTTTCCTGCCATGCGGTGGTGACCCCGGGCAGGCGGCCGGGTCAGCGCCAGCCGAGGGCCGGGGCGACGTGGGTGAGGATGGCCTCCAGCACGTGGGCGTTGTAGTCGACGCCGAGCTGGTTGGGGACCGTGAGCAGCAGGGTGTCGGCGGCGGCGATCGCCTCGTCCTTGGCGAGCTGGTCGACGAGGACGTCGGGTTCGGCGGCGTAGGAGCGGCCGAAGACGGCGCGGGTGTGCGCGTCGATGTTGCCGAAGTGGTCCTGGGAGTCGGTCTCGCGGCCGAAGTAGGCGCGGTCCCGGGCGTCGACCAGGGCGAAGACGGACCGGCTGACCGAGACCCGCGGCTCGCGGTCGTGTCCGGCCTCCCGCCAGGCCTCGCGGTAGGCCTCGATCTGCTTGCGCTGCTGGACGTGGAGAGGCTCGCCGCTCTCGTCGTCCTTGAGCGTGGAGCTCTGCAGGTTCATGCCCAGCTTGGCGGCCCACACGGCGGTGGCGTTGGAGCCGGAGCCCCACCAGAGGCGCTCCCGCAGCCCCTCGGAGTGCGGTTCGACGCGCAGCAGCCCCGGCGGGTTGGGGAACATGGGGCGCGGGTTCGGCTGGGCGAAGCCTTCGCCCTTGAGCACCTCGAGCAGCACTTCGGTGTGCTTGCGCGCCATGTCGGCGTCGCTCTCGCCCTCGGACGGGCGGTAGCCGAAGTAGCGCCAGCCGTCGATCACCTGTTCCGGTGAACCGCGGCTGATGCCAAGCTGGAGCCGGCCGCCGGCGATGAGGTCGGCGGCACCGGCGTCCTCCGCCATGTACATGGGGTTCTCGTACCGCATGTCGATGACGCCGGTGCCGATCTCGATCCGTTCGGTGCGGGCTCCGATCGCCGCGAGCAGGGGGAACGGGGAGGCGTACTGCCGCGCGAAGTGGTGGACGCGGAAGTACGCGCCGTCCACCCCCAGCTCCTCGGCGGCCACGGCGAGGTCGACGGCCTGGAGGAGGGCGTCGGAGGCGGTCCGCGTCTGCGAGTGCGGGGTGTCCGACCAGTGCCCGAAGGAGAGAAAGCCGATCTTCTTCATATGTTCTTCAACACATCGGATCGTGGTTCATTCCGCCCGGAAGACGCCGCGCGCGGGCCGGTGGCGGGGCACGCGGACGGTGGGGCGATGATGGCGGCAGCGGACCGCCCGGGGCCGACGACACCCAGGGGGCCGGGCGGCGACGAGGGGAGCGTGAGGAGTCGTGCCGGAGGAGTTCCACCGGGTGCCGGACCTCTGGGCCTTTCTGCCCGGGAGTTGGCGCACCGAGCGCACCGTCCGCGACCTGGCCTCCGGCGACGAGGGGCGGTTCACCGGGACGACCGTGTTCGGGCCGTTGCCCGCGCCGGAGGAGGGGCTGCTGCAGCGGGAGGACGGCGACTTCCTGTGGCAGGGGGTCTCCAGGCCCGCCGGACGCACCCTGCGCCTGCTGCCCGGCGTCGCCCCCGGCGAGGCGGACGTGCGGTTCTCCGACGGCCGGGCGTTCCACGCGCTGGACCTCTCCGCGGGCCGGTTCACGGCCACGCACCCGTGCGCCGCCGACCTCTACGAGGGCGAGTTCACGGTGCTGGACGCCGACCGGTGGCGCACGGTGTGGCGGGTGCGCGGTCCGGCCAAGGACCTGGTGCTCACCACGGACTACGCCCGCACCGGCGGCGCGTAGGGCACGTCCAGGCGCAGGCTCCAGCGGCCGGGCCGGCCCAGGACGGTGACCGCGGCGAGCGGCCGGACGTCGACGTTCCAGTACACCGAGGGCGGCGCCTTCAGGGCGTAGGTGAGCGCGGCCCGGATCACCCCGGACTCGGCGACGGCGACGATGGTGGCCCCGTCGTCCGACGGCCGGGTGTCGAGCCAGCCGCCGACCCGCGCGATGAAGGAGTACAGCGACTCCCCGCCGTGCGGCGCGGAGCGCGGGTCGGCGAGCCAGGCGTCGACCGCCTGCGGCTCGTGGGTCATCGCCTCGCCCAGCGTCATGCCGCGCCACCGGCCCATGTCGCAGTCGCGAAGGGCGGGCTGGACCAGCGGGACGTAGCCGAGCAGCTCGCCCGTGGCCCGGCTGCGCGGGGTGGGCGAGCAGTAGCGCAGGTCGGCGGCGGCCAAGGGCGCCAGGCCCGGCACGGCACGCTGGATGCCCTCCCAGGACTCCCGGTCCAGAGGGCTGTCGTCGTCGAATCGCTCGGCGATCGGGCGGGTGCTGCTCGCGGCTGCAACGAAGGTGACCCGAACATGCATGCGGTGATGTTCGACCTGTCGGAAGGGCGGGTCAAGGGGGCGCGGCCCGCCGATCGTCGGGGGGACGCGCGGCCTCTCACAGCGGCTGGAGCGCCATGAAGTGCTCCGGACGCTCGAGCGGCGCGAAGCCGAGGCGGGCGTAGACGGCGTGGGCGTCGTGCGTGGCGAGCAGGATCCGGCGGAGCCCGAAGGGGCGCAGCTCCTCCCGGACGCGCGCCACCAGGGCGGTGCCCAGGCCCTTGCCGCGGGCGGCGGGGTCCACGTAGACGTCGCAGAGCCAGGCGAACGTGGCGCGGTCGGTGACCACGCGGGCGTAGGCGACCTGGGCGCCGGCGGCGTCGTACACCCCGAAGTTCAGCGAGCCGGTCATCGCGGCCTGCTGCTGGGCGAGGTCGCGGCCGAGCGCCCAGTAGGCGTCGGTGGAGAGCCACCGGTGGACCCGTGCGACGTCCACCCGGGCGGGGTCGGCGGAGAACTCGTGGCCGTCGGGGAGCGGTGGCGGGGCGGGGGCGGCGGGCGTCGCGGTCATGGCCGGGACGGTTCCACGGCCCGCTCGGGCGCCGCAAGGCGATTTCCGCGGCCGGGAGGGGCCCGGACCGCCTCCCCGCATACCGCGCGCAGCCCCAGCTGGCCCGGCCCGGAACCCCAGTCCCCGGCCCGAGCCCGAATGCGACCCCAGCACCCGGGCCCGAGCGCGGACCGCAACTCCAGCCCCGCGACCGAGCGCGGGCCGCAATGCGAGCCCAAGCCCGAGCCCGGACCGTGACCCCGGGCCCCGCTCGCAGCCCTCCGGCCCCAGCCCCTGACCGCAACCCCAGCCCCAAGCCCGGGCCAGGACCGCAACCCCAGCCCCAGACCCGGACCGCAGCCCCGAGCCCGGACCACAGCCCTAGCCCCAGCCCGGACCTCAGCCCGAGCCCGGACCGCAGACCCCGGCCCCGCTCGCGGCCCTGCCGGACCCGCGCCCCGCTCGTAGACTCGGAACGGAGGGGGAGCTCCCGGAACGGATCGCTTGGACGACGAGACGACGAGACGAGGAGGCCCGCCATGTACGCACACGTGGGCGACCGGCTGGTGACGCACGGCAGGGTGGTCGGCGCGGGCGACCGGACCGCCGAGGTGACCGAGGTGCTCGGCCCCGGTGGCAGCCCGCCCTACCGGGTCCGGTTCGAGGACGGCAGCGAGGCGATGCTGTGGCCGGGCCCGGACACCGAGGTCAAGCACCTGACGACGGGCCCCGGAGCAACCGGCAGCGGCAGCCACCGGCTGTAGACCCGCCGCGGGTGGGGCGCGGCCCGGACGGCCACCGTGTACGCCGTCCGGGCCGCGCCCGTCACCGCCCACGGCGGCGGCGGTGGCCTCAGTAGTGGTCCGCGACCACCCGCGCCAGCGCGCCGGACGGATCGGCGGCGACCTCCTTCGCCGAGAAGAAGACGTGGCCCCCCACCTCGGGCAGCGCCGCCGCCAGCTCCAGGTGGCGGGAGAGTTCGCGCACGTCCTGCCACGCCGCGGCCTGGGCCGGGTCACCCGCCTTGTAGAGCGCCTCACCGAGGTACAGCGCCGTCCCGGTGCCGCGTGCGGTATCCGCCCACCACTCGGCCAGCACGGCGTAGTCCGCGGCGCTCTGCCCGATGTGCCAGTAGAGCTGGGGCACCACGTAGTCGATCCACCCCTCCCGCACCCACGTGCGGGTGTCCGCGTACAGGTCGTCGTACGTCTGGACGCCGCCGCGGGTCCGGGAGCCGCGCGCGTCGGTGGAGGCGTTGCGCCAGACGCCGAACGGGCTGATGCCGAACCGGGTCCCCGGCCGGGTGGCGCGGATCCGCGCCGCCGTCTCGCGCACCAGCAGGTCGATGTTGTCGCGCCGCCAGGCGGCCCGCGTGGAGAAGGAGTCCCCGTGCGCCTCGAACGCCTTCTCGTCGGCGAAGGCCTGGCCGGCCACCGGGTACGGGTAGAAGTAGTCGTCGAAGTGGACGGCGTCCACCGGGTAGCGCTCGACGGCGTCGAGGATGGCGTCCTCGACGAAGGCGCGGACCTCGGGCAGGCCCGGGTTGTAGTACAGCTTGCCGCCGTACGGCACCACCCAGTCCGGGTTCCTGCGGGCCGGGTGCCCCGCCACCAGGCGGGACGGGTCGGTGTGCGCGGCCACCCGGTAGGGGTTGAACCAGGCGTGGAGCTCGAGGCCCCGGGCGTGCGCCTCCGCCACGGCGGTGCCCAGCGGGTCCCAGCCCGGGGCGCGGCCCTGGGTGCCGGTGAGGTAGGCGGACCACGGCTCGTGCGGGGACGGCCACAGCGCGTCCGCGGTGGGCCTGACCTGGAGGATCACGGTGTTCAGCCGTCGTTTCACCGCGGCGTCCAGGTACCGCAGCAGCTCGTCGCGCTGGCGGGCGGCGCTCAGTCCCGGCCGTGAGGGCCAGTCGCGGTTGCCCACGGTGGCCAGCCACATTCCGCGCATCGCGCCGGCGGGGGCGCGGCCGCCGCCCGCCGGGGCGCCCGCCACCGGCGCCGGCCGGGCGGCTGCGGGCCCGGCCGCGCCGGTGGCCAGCAGCGCCGGAAGGGCGGCCAGTGCCGTCGCGGCGAACGTCCTGCGGGAGAGCCCTGCCATCGGCCGTACCTCCATCGGGTCACGCGGCGTCGTCACAGATCGGTCGGTCCCGGCTCACGCTGCGGGACGCCGCACCCCGCCGCGTCCCGTCACGTCCGCCGCGTCCCTCACGTTTCGCGGCCGCCCGGGCACGGGCAGTACCGCTGGGACACGGTCACCCAGCATGCCCCACCCGAACGATCGATCGTCGGAGCCGCGAAGGTAACGTGCTCGATCGGAGCAGGCGCCGACCGACGGCACCCTGTCCGACCCGATGATGATCACGAAAGGGACGATGTGAGCGACATCGAACGCGTGGGAGTGGTGGGCTCCGGCCAGATGGGAGCCGGTATCGCCGAGGTCTGCGCCCGCGCCGGTCTGGACGTGAAGGTCGCCGAGGCCACCGGTGAGGCGCTGGAGATCGGGCGCACCCGGGTCTTCACCTCGCTCCAGCGGGCGGTGGAGCGCGGCAAGCTCACCGAGGAGGAGCGCGAGGCCACCGAGGCGCGCCTGGACTTCACCACCGACCTCGGCGAGTTCCACGACCGCGACCTGGTGATCGAGGCCGTCGTCGAGAACGAGCTGGTGAAGACGGAGATCTTCCAGGTCCTGGACCAGGTCGTCACCCGTCCGGACGCCATCCTGGCCTCCAACACCTCGTCCATCCCGCTGGTGAAGCTGGCCGTCGCCACGTCGCGGCCCGACCAGGTGGTGGGCATCCACTTCTTCAACCCGGCGCCGGTGCAGCAGCTGGTGGAGCTGATCCCCGCCCTGACCACCTCCGAGGGCACCCTCAGCCGTGCGCAGCTGTTCGCCGAGAAGGCGCTCGGCAAGCACTCCATCCGCGCCCAGGACCGCTCCGGCTTCGTGGTCAACGCGCTGCTGATCCCGTACCTCCTCTCCGCCATCCGGATGTTCGAGTCGGGGATCGCCAGCCGCGAGGACATCGACAACGGCATGGAGATGGGCTGCGCCCACCCCATGGGCCCCCTCAAGCTCGCCGACCTGATCGGCCTCGACACGGTGGCCTCGGTCGCGTACTCGATGTACGAGGAGTACAAGGAGCCCCTGTACGCCGCTCCCCCGCTGCTGCAGCGGATGGTCGACGCGGGGCGTCTGGGCCGCAAGACGGGCTCGGGCTTCTACACCTACGGCTGACGCCGCGCCTGCGGGGGCCGGGCCGGGCCGCGCGACCGGCCCGGCCCCCGCAGCCGCATACGCCGGCTCCCCCTGCGGCGGCTGCCCCTTTACGCCCGCCACCCCCACCCCCGCGCCCGCCACCGCCGCCGCCGCCGCAGCGCCCCGGCCGTGTCCTCCGGGCCCGCGTCGCAGTACAGCCGCATCCCCGGCAGCGTCCGCACCCCGCCCTTCACCCCGCCGCTCATCGCCAGGCCGAACGCGTGCTCTCCCAGCAGCTCGCGGACGGCCTTCTCCGCGCTGTCCCGATCCGGGCGGCGAACGGTCCGCCCGGCGGAGGACCGGCGGACGCAGCCACACCGCTCGTGACCGGGTGCTGTAAGAGATCCGTCAATGCCGGTCCCCCCGGCGTATGGGAGCTGTCAACGGGCGGCTCGATCCGGCCAGAGGGGTGCTTCGCTCGGAGCGTCCCTACTCACCGCAACTCTCTTCCAGGAGTTCGTGATGGCCGATCCGGCCTTCCTCGTCACCATGATCGCGGGCATCGCGCTGGTGGCACTCGTCGCCAAGGGGGTGGCGAGGCTGTGACCGTCGAGAACATCGTCGGCCTGGTCGTGGCCGTCTCCCTGGTGGGCTACCTCGTCCTCGCCGTGATCCGTCCGGAGAGGTTCTGAGCCCCGTCATGAGCCTCGTCATGAGTCCTGTCACCGCCGGCGTCCTCCAGATGCTGGCCCTGATGACCGCCCTGGCGCTCGTCCACGGGCCGCTGGGCACGTACATGGCCCGCGTCCACACCTCCGGCACGCACCTGCGCGTCGAGAGGTGGATCTACCGGGGGATCGGCGCCGACCCGGACACGCGGATGCGCTGGCCCGCGTACCTGCGCGGCGTGCTGGCCTTCTCGCTGGCCGGGCTTCTCCTCCTGTACCTGCTGCAGCGGCTCCAGGGCGTTCTTCCGGGGTCGCTCGGCTTCGCCCCGGTCGGCCCGGCGCAGGCGTTCAACACGGCCGTGTCGTTCGTGACCAACACCAACTGGCAGTCGTACTACGGCGAGCAGACGATGGGGCACGTCGTGCAGACCGCCGGTCTGGCCGTGCAGAACTTCGTGTCCGCCGCCGTCGGCATGGCCGTCGCCGTGGCGCTGGTGCGCGGCTTCGTCCGGTCCCGCACGGGTGAGCTGGGCAACTTCTGGGCCGACCTGGTGCGCGGCACGGTCCGCGTCCTGGTGCCGCTCGCGACCGTCGCGGCCGTGGTCCTGGTGGCCTGCGGGGTGATCCAGAACTTCGCCGGCATCCACGAGGTCGGCCGGTTCACCGGCGGCGCCCAGCAGTGGAACGGCGGCGCGGTCGCCTCCCAGGAGGCCATCAAGGAGCTGGGCACCAACGGCGGCGGCTACTTCAACGCCAACTCCGCCCACCCTTTCTCGAACCCGAACGCGTTCTCCAACCTGTTCCAGATCTTCCTGATCCTGGTGATCCCGGTCTCGCTGACGCGCACCTTCGGCGTGATGGTCGGCTCGGTGCGGCAGGGCTACGCGATCCTCGCCGCGATGGCGGCCATCTGGGTGGCCTTCGCCGCCCTGATGATGTGGACCGAGTTCGCCCACCAGGGCGCGGCGCTGCAGGCGGCGGGCGGGGCGACCGAGGGCAAGGAGACCCGTCTGGGGATCGCCGGCTCGTCGCTCTTCGCGGTGTCCACGACGCTGACGTCGACCGGCGCGGTGAATTCCTTCCACTCCTCCTACACCGGCCTCGGCGGCGGCCTCACGCTGCTCGGCATGATGCTGGGCGAGATCGCGCCCGGCGGCGTCGGTACCGGCCTGTACGGGATGCTCGTCATGGCGGTCGTCGCCGTGTTCCTCGCCGGCCTGATGGTCGGCCGGACGCCCGAGTACCTGGGCAGGAAGATCGGCTCGCGCGAGATCAAGCTGGCGGCCCTTTACATCCTGGTCACCCCGACGCTGGTGCTCGTGTTCACCGCCGCGTCGTTGGCGCTGCCGACCCCCGCGAACTCGATGCTCAACTCCGGCGCGCACGGCTTCTCCGAGGTCCTGTACGCCTTCACCTCGGCGGCGAACAACAACGGCTCGGCCTTCGCCGGCCTGAACGCGGACACGGACTGGTTCAACA
Organism: Streptomyces sp. NPDC047130; assembly: GCF_040643475.1. Classification (NCBI taxonomy): domain Bacteria; kingdom Bacillati; phylum Actinomycetota; class Actinomycetes; order Kitasatosporales; family Streptomycetaceae; genus Streptomyces; species Streptomyces sp. NPDC047130. The sequence continues at coordinate 158,468 of NZ_JBEYUK010000009.1, forward strand.
CCACGACCGGGCTCGTGATGCTCCTCGGCCGCTTCCTGCCCATGGTGTTCGTCCTGGCCCTGGCCGGTTCGCTGGCCGAGCAGAAGCCGGTCCCGGTGACCGCCGGCACCCTGCGCACCGAGAAGCCGCTGTTCACGGGCCTCCTGGTCGGCGCGGTCCTGATCGTCACCGCCCTGACCTACTTCCCGGCCCTGGCGCTCGGTCCCCTGGCCGAAGGGCTCGCGTGATGACCACCCGCCTCAGGACATCCGTTCGACCGTCGGAGGACCCCATGGCCACCGTCACTCCCACCCGGGCGCCGCACGGCGGCGTCCCCACCGGGCACGGTCCCGACCAGGGACGCGTCGGCGCCGGCCTCTTCGACCCCCGGCAGCTGCTCCGGTCCCTGCCGAGCGCCTTCCGCAAGCTGGACCCGCGGGTGATGGTCTCGTCGCCCGTGATGTTCGTGGTGTGGGTCGGCGCCGCCCTGACCACGGTGTTCTCCGCCACGGATCCGTCCGACCTGTTCGGCTGGGTGATCAGCGGCTGGCTGTGGCTGACCGTGGTCTTCGCCAATCTGGCCGAGGCGGTCGCGGAGGGCCGTGGCAAGGCACAGGCGGACACCCTGCGCAGGGCGAGGACCGGCACCGTGGCCCGGCGTCTCCGCGCGGACCGCAGGACCGAGGAGGAGGTCCCGGGCACCGGCCTGCGCGTCGGTGACCTGGTGGTCTGCGAGGCGGGCGACGTCGTCCCCGGTGACGGCGACGTCGTCGAGGGCGTCGCCTCGGTCGACGAGTCGGCCGTCACCGGCGAGTCGGCCCCCGTCATCCGCGAGTCCGGCGGCGACCGCAGCGCCGTCACCGGCGGCACCACGGTGCTGTCCGACCGGATCGTCGTCCGGATCACCACCGAACCGGGCAGGACCTTCGTCGACCGGATGATCGGCCTGGTCGAGGGCGCCGCGCGGCAGAAGACGCCGAACGAGATCGCGCTCAACATCCTGCTGGCGTCACTGACGGTCGTCTTCCTCCTCGCCTGTGCCACGCTGCCGCCGTTCGCGCGGTACGCGGGCACCGAGCTGGATCTGGTGGTCCTGGTCGCCCTGCTGGTCTGCCTGATCCCGACCACGATCGGCGCCCTGCTCTCGGCCATCGGCATCGCGGGCATGGACCGCCTGGTCCAGCGCAACGTGCTGGCCATGTCGGGGCGGGCCGTCGAGGCCGCGGGCGACGTCTCCACGCTGCTGCTCGACAAGACCGGCACCATCACCCTCGGCGACCGCCGGGCCGCCGAGTTCGTGCCCGTGGGCGGGACCGGTGCCGCCGAACTCGCCGACGCGGCCCAGCTGTCCTCCCTCGCCGACGAGACCCCGGAGGGGCGTTCCGTCGTCGTCCTGGCGAGAGAGCGGTACGGGCTGCGGGAGCGCCACCAGGAGGAACTGGTCGGCGCCGAGTGGATCACGTTCACCGCCCGGACCCGCATGTCGGGTGTCGACGTCGGCGGCCGCAGGGTGCGCAAGGGCGCGGCCGGCTCGGTCGTCGCCTGGGTCCGGGAACGGGGCGGCACGGTGGCCGGGGAGGCCGAAGCCGTCGCCGACCGGATCTCCGAGGCCGGCGGCACCCCGCTCCTGGTCGCCGTGGACGACGGGCGCGGGGCCCGGGTCCTGGGGGTGATCCACCTGAAGGACGTCGTCAAGACGGGCATGCGGGAGCGGTTCGAGGAACTGCGCCGGATGGGCATCCGGACCGTCATGATCACCGGTGACAACCCGACGACCGCCCGGGCCGTCGCCGAGGAGGCGGGCGTCGACGACTTCCTCGCCGAGGCCACCCCCGAGGACAAGATGGCCCTCATCCAGCGGGAGCAGGCGGGCGGCAAGCTGGTCGCGATGACCGGCGACGGCACCAACGACGCCCCGGCGCTGGCCCAGGCCGACGTCGGCGTGGCCATGAACACCGGCACGTCGGCCGCCAAGGAGGCCGGCAACATGGTCGACCTCGACTCCGATCCGACCAAGCTCATCGAGATCGTCGAGATCGGCAAGCAACTGCTGATCACCCGGGGCGCGTTGACCACCTTCTCCATCGCCAACGACGTCGCCAAGTACTTCGCGATCATCCCGGCGCTGTTCGCCTCGGTGTACCCCGGGCTGGACACGCTCAACATCATGCGGCTGTCCTCGCCCAACTCCGCGATCCTGTCCGCCGTCGTCTTCAACGCGCTGATCATCGTCGCGCTGGTGCCCCTGTCCCTGCGGGGCGTGCGGTTCCGGCCGATGGGCGCGGACCGGATGCTCCGCCGCAACCTGGGGATCTACGGCCTCGGCGGCCTGGTCGTCCCCTTCGTCGGCATCAAGATCATCGACCTGCTCGTCTCGCTCCTCCCCGGGCTGTGACTCTGGAAAGCGTGCTGCCATGAACAACTCCCTCGTCAACACCGCCCGGTCGCTCGGAGCGGGGCTGCGGGCCCTGCTCCTGCTGACGCTGGTGACCGGCGTCGTCTACCCGCTCGTCGTCACCGGCGTCGCCCAGGGGCTCTTCCCCGGCAGGGCGAACGGCTCGGAGATCACCTCCGAGGGCGAGGTGGTCGGCTCCTCCCTGATCGGGCAGGCGTACACCCTGCCGCTGAAGGAGGGTCAGGAGACCCCCGAGCCGGACCTGCGGTGGTTCCAGGGCCGCCCCGCCAACGGGCTCGGCGTCAACAGTCGCAACACCCAGTACCGGCTCGTCCTGTCGGGTGCCACCAACCTTGCGGCCGACAGCGGGGCCGTCGACGGACGGTGCACCGCCGGGTCGGCGGAGGGCTCGCTCTGCGCCCAGGTGCTGGCCGCCCGGGCCGCCGTCGTCGAGGACAACTCGGTGCCCGGTCACGACGTCGACCCGTCCGACGTTCCCGCGGACGCGGTGACGTCCTCCGGCTCGGGCCTGGACCCGCACATCTCCCCGGCGTACGCGCGGTTGCAGGCCCACCGGGTCGCCGAGCGCAACGGCCTGCCGGTCACCCGGGTGGAGGAGCTGGTCGAGGACCACACGGAAGGCCGTGCCCTCGGCTTCCTCGGGGAGCCCCGGGTGAACGTCCTGGAGCTCAACATCGCGCTCAAGGACCTCGTGGCGAGCCGTTGACCGCCGCGGCCCGCGGCGTCCGGGGGCCGGCCGCGCCGCACACTGGAGAGGCCCCCGCACACCACCCCCGCCGTCCGACCCCCGGCCCGTCCGGGCCGTCGCCCCGAGGAATGACATGGCACGCGGCAAGCTCAGGATCTATCTCGGCGCGGCACCCGGCGTGGGCAAGACCTACGCGATGCTGTCGGAGGCGCACCGCAGGACCGAGCGCGGCACCGACTGCGTGGTCGGCTTCGTGGAGCACCACGACCGGCCCCGCACGGAGGTGATGCTGCACGGCCTGGAGATGGTGCCGCGCAGGGAGATCGAGTACCGGGGCGCCGTCTTCACCGAGATGGACGTCGACGCCGTCCTGCGGCGGGCGCCCGCCGTCGCCCTGGTCGACGAGCTGGCCCACACCAACGTCCCCGGCTCCCGCAACGCCAAGCGCTGGCAGGACGTCGAGGAACTGCTCGACGCCGGCGTCGACGTCGTCTCCACCGTCAACATCCAGCACCTGGAGTCCCTGGGCGACGTCGTGGAGTCGATCACCGGGGTGCGGCAGCGCGAGACCGTGCCCGACGAGGTCGTGCGGCGGGCCGACCAGATCGAGCTGGTCGACATGTCCCCGCCGGCGCTGCGCCGCCGTATGGCGCACGGCAACATCTACCAGCCGGACAAGGTGGACGCGGCGCTGTCCAACTACTTCCGGCCCGGGAACCTGACGGCCCTGCGGGAACTGGCGCTGCTGTGGGTGGCCGACCGGGTCGACGAGTACCTCACCGAGTACCGCAGCGCGCACCGCGTCCAGGCCATCTGGGGATCGCGGGAGCGGATCGTCGTCGGCGTGACCGGCGGGCCGGAGGGCCGGACCCTGATCCGCCGGGCCGCCCGGCTCGCCGAGAAGGGGGCGGGCGGGGAGGTCCTGGCCGTGTACATCTCCCGCAGCGACGGCCTGAGCACCGCCTCGCCGAAGGAGCTGGCCGTCCAGCGCGCGCTGGTGGAGGACCTCGGCGGAACGTTCCACCAGGTCGTCGGCGACGACGTCCCGGCCGCCCTGCTCGACTTCGCCCGCGGGGTCAACGCCACCCAGATCGTGGTCGGCGTCTCCCGGCGCCCGACCTGGCAGTACGTCTTCGGGCCGGGCGTGGGCGCCACCGTGGCCCGCGAGTCCGGGCCCGACCTCGACGTCCACTTCGTCACCCACGCCGAGGCGGGCAGGGGCCGCGGGCTGCCGGTGGCGCGCGGCGGACGGCTGGGGCGGGCCCGGGTGGCGGGCGGCTGGGTGGTCGGCGTCCTCGGCCCCGTCCTGCTGACCTGGCTGCTCATCGCCGCCGTGCCGTCGGTGGGCCTGGCCAACGACATGCTGCTGTTCCTGGCGCTGACGGTCGCGGCGGCCCTGGTGGGCGGCCTGGTGCCGGCGCTGGCGTCGGCGGTGGCGGGCTCCCTGCTCCTCAACTGGTTCTTCTCGCCGCCGGTCCACACCCTGACCATCGCCGACCCTGAGAACATCGTCGCCCTCCTCGTCTTCGTCGGGGTCGCCGTGTCCGTGGCCTCCGTGGTGGACCTGGCGGCCCGGCGCACCCACCAGGCGGCCCGGCTGCGCGCGGAGTCGGAGATCCTGTCCTTCCTGGCCGGAAGCGTCCTGCGGGGGGAGACGACGCTCGACGCGCTGCTGGAACGGGTGCGCGAGACGTTCGGCATGGAGTCGGCGGCGCTGCTCGAGCGGGCCGGTGAGACCGCCCCGTGGACCTGTGTCGGCAGCGTGGGCGAGCGGCCCGCAGCGACGCCCGAGGAGGCGGACGTCGACGTCCCGGCCGGCGCCCACACGGCCCTCACCCTCTCCGGACGGGTGCTGCCCGCCTCCGACCGCCGGGTGCTCGCCGCGTTCGCCGCGCAGGCGGCCGTCGTCCTGGAGCGCTCGCGCCTGCAGCACGAGGCCGACCGGGCCCAGGAGCTCTCCGAGGGCAACCGCATCAGGACCGCGCTGCTCGCCGCGGTCAGCCACGACCTGCGCACCCCGCTCGCCGGGATCAAGGCCTCCGTGAGCTCGCTCCGCGCCGACGACGTCGAATGGTCCGAGGAGGACCGGGCGGACCTCCTGGAGGCCATCGAGGACGGCGCCGACCGCCTCGACCACCTGGTCGGGAACCTGCTCGACATGTCCCGGCTCCAGACCGGCACGGTGACCCCCCTCATCCGGGAGACCGACCTCGACGAGGTGGTCCCGAAGGCACTCGGCGGGGTGCCCGGGGACAGCGTGCAGCTCGACATCCCCGAGACCCTGCCCATGATCCACGTCGACCGCGGCCTGCTGGAGCGGGCCGTCGCCAACGTCGTCGAGAACGCCGTGAAGTACAGCCCGCCGGAGGCGAAGGTGCTGGTGTCCGCGAGCGCCCTCGCCGACCGCGTGGAGGTCCGGGTCGTCGACCGGGGGCCCGGGGTGCCGGACGACGCCAAGGCCCGCATCTTCGAGCCCTTCCAGCGGTACGGCGACGCGCCGAGGGGCGTCGGCGTCGGCCTGGGTCTCGCCGTGGCCCGCGGCTTCGTCGAGGCCGTCGGCGGCACGCTCGACGCCGAGGACACCCCGGGAGGCGGCCTCACCATGGTGCTCGCCGTACCGACGGCCCCACGGCGGACCGCGGAGCGGCGGCCGGGGCCGCCCGGTGCGCCCGGTGCGTGACGCCCCGGGGAGGGCTGCCCCGGCTCCGCTGCGACTCGCCGACGGCCGGTCGGTGTTGTTCGCTGGACGACACGGGCCCTCCCGTCCGCGCAAGCGCCGCGCCGTCACCGAAGGCACCGAAGGCAGCACCAAAGGCAGCACCGAAGGCAGCACCGAAGGCAGCACCGAAGGGACAGGTACCTCATGCGTCGCATCCTCGTGACCGGTTCCGCGGACGGCCTCGGGCGGGCCGCGGCGGACTCCCTGCTCGCCGCGGGACACCAGGTGGTGGTGCACGCCCGCGATGAGGGCCGCGCACGGGACCTCGCCCCGCTGACCGCCCGGGGAGCCCGCCTGGTCGTGGGCGACCTCACCGACCGTGACGCGGTGCGCCGCATCGCCGACGAGCTGAACGGGGGTGAGCCGCTGGACGCGGTGATCCACAACGCCGGCGTGTGGCGCGGGCCGGCGGTCATGCCGGTCAACGTCGTGGCCCCCTACCTGCTGACCGCGCTGGTGGGCGGCGCGCGCCGTCTGGTGTACCTCAGCAGCGGCTCCCACTTCGGCGGCCGGCCCTCCCTGGCCGGGGTGGACTGGCGCGGCGCGGTCCCGGGGTCGTACGCCGACAGCAAGCTGTTCGTCACGGCCCTCGCCGCCGCGGTGGCGCGGCTGCGGCCCGGCGTGCCGAGCAACGCGGTGGATCCGGGCTGGGTCCCGACGAAGATGGGCGGCCCGGGCGCCCCGGACGACCTGGAGCTCGGCCACCGCACCCAGGAGTGGCTCGCCGCCTCCGACGACCGCGAGGCCCTGACCACCGGCGGCTACTGGTACCACCGCGAACGACGGCGCCCCCACCCGGCGGTCCACGACACCGCCTTCCAGGACCGCCTCCTGCACACCCTGACCGAGGAGACCGGCACCCCGCTTGCCTGACCCGGCACCCGCCTGGCCCGGACCCCGGCGGCGGGCGCCCGGCCGAGGTCCGTCCGTCAGGTGCCGGCGGCTCCAAGCTCCTCGGCCTGCTGCAGGAGCCACGACGCGGAGATCACCTCGGCGTTGCCGGTGAGGGCGCCGGCCGCTCCGGTCAGAGCCGCGGCGGCGGCCGCGGGCTCGGACCTGGCCATGGCGCGGGCCGCCGACGCGAGGTCCCCGGCGGCGGAGCATTCCGTCGCGCCGGCGATCTGGAGGGCGGCGGAGGCCCGCTCGGCGCATGCGGCGGCCTCGTCCCACCGGCCGGACCTCCAGTAGGCCCAGGCGAGGTTGCAGAGGCAGACACCCTCGGCGCGGGGGTTCTGCATCAGGGAGGCTTCCCGCAGGGCGTCTTCCAGGACGTTCGACGCTTCGTCGGTGCGGCCGAGGGCGAGGAGGGCGATGCCTTGGGCGTTGAGCGCGTAGGCGACCGCCTCCTGGCTTTCCGCCGTGCGGTACGCCTGGGCGGCACGTGCCCCCGAGACCACCGTCTCCTCCCAGCGGCCCAGCGTCAGCAGGGAGATGGTGCGGGCGTTCCAGGCTCGTGCCTCGGTGAGCGGGTCGCCCGTCTGCGCGGCGAGGGCCCGCAGCTTCTCGGCGGCGGCCAGCGCCTCCTCACCTCTGCTCGAGTAGCTGAGGGTCAGGCTGAGGGAGAGCAGGGAGTGGATCTCGTTCTCCGTGTCGCCGTTCTCCCTTGCCAGTTCGCCTGCCCTGGTCAGCGGCTCGACGGAGTCCTCCGGCCTGCCCATCTGCCGGTAGGTGTCACCCAGTCCGAAGACGGCGCTCTGCAGGGCGACGGGGTCGCCCAGACGTCCGGCGAGCTCGGCTCCTTGCCGGAAGAGGTCCAGGGCCTGTTCCAGAGGCCCGCCGCTGAGGCGCGCGTGCCCGTAGGGGACCAGGTGGGCGAGGCGGGCGCGGTCGTCACGTACCAGGTCGTCGATCAACACGTGGAAGGAGAGGGCGGTGAGGACGGATCCCTTCCACACCATCCACTCGCTGATCTCGCCGAGGACCATGGCGGCGTCGTCGTGGTCCCCGGCGCGGACCAGGTGCAGGAACTGCCGCCGCAGTGGCTCGAGGTCGTCCAGGGTGCGCCATGCGGGCCTGGGTCTGGCGGTGTTGGCGTACCGGTCGGCGATCCTGCGCTCGATGGCGCGGCGCCCCGCGGGACTGTGCCGGGACAGGTCGGCGTAGGCCAGATCGGCGTCCATCGGGTGCAGGGAGAAGGTCCGCGTGGTTCGGTCGGCCGATACGAGGCGCACCTGGAGCAGCTTGCTGAGCGCCAGACCGAGGTCCACCTCGGGGTCGACGCGGGAGACGATCTCCTCGAGGGTCGCGCGGGATGCCGGTGTCCGCAGGGCGGCGAGCACCTGGATCACGGTGCGGCTGCCGGCGTCGAGGCGGCGGTAGCGGTCGTGGGCGAGGGATTCGACCACGTTCTCGCGTTGGACGAAGTCCTCCAGGATCTCGTGGAGGGTGGGGAGTTCGGCGTTGTCCTCGGCCAGGGCTCCCACCATGAGTTCGAGGGCGCGGGGCACTCCGTGGACGTGGACCGAGGCACTCAGCAGTTCCTCGTCGGAGAGTTCGGCCAGGCCGAGGGCGCCGTCGCGGTCCAGCTCCCGCAGCAGTTCGACCGCCTCGTCCGCCCCGAGCCCGTCGGTCAGCTCGACCTGTGCGGCGAACCTGCGCAGCTCCGGCCTGAGTCGCAGGGGGATCTGTGTGGTGACGAGCAGGCGGGGCCCCGCCTCGGTGCGGAACAGGCAGTCCAGGAAGACCGCGATCTCTTCGTCGGTGACCTCGCCCTCGTCGGTCAGGAGGTCCTCGAAGTTGTCCATCAGGACGACGAACAGCCGGCCATCGAGGGCGTCGAACAGTTCCTGGATCCGGTCGGCGACCGGAAGGTTGTCCGCCCAGACCCTCTCCAGGTGGGTGCGGAGGTGGGCGGGGAGCAGGCGGGCGCAGTCGAAGTAGAGGCGCTCCAGCGAGATCCCTGAGGTTCGCGTACTGAGGTTGACCAGTCCGGAGACGACGGGGATCCGGGTACGTCCGGGCCACAGGCCGTGGTCCAGCTGTTCCATCAGCTTGGCCGCGAGCGCGCTCTTGCCCATGCCGCGCCGTCCGACGACCGAGACCAGGCGGACGGTCGGGTCCGCGAGGTGCCAGCCGACCCGGGCGAGCTCTTCGGTCCGGTTCTTGAAGAGTTCGATCCCGTGGGTCACGGGGAGTCCGATGACTCTCTTCACAGGGCGGGACGCGCGTGTGTCCCGGTCGTGGCCTGCGGGCCCGCGCGTTCCGGTCCCGGTGCCGACCGGGGGCAGGCCGGTCGTCCGGGGCACACCGAGCAGGTCGGCCAAGGCGGCGGCCGAGGCGTCGTCGGCCTGGCGGAGGGCCGTGTCGATGCGGACCGCGGTGAGTCGGCCGGAGCCTTCCCAGCGGTGGTGTTCGGCCACCACGCCGACGATCCGGTCGCCGGCCCAGAGGGCGGCCCCCGACATGCCCGCCCAGGGGGAGGCCTTCGGGTCGGGATCGGCGCCTGCCGGAGCGACGGTGATCTCGAGCGTTCCGGTCCGGAGGTTGGAGAGGGCGGCGACGGTGCCGTCGGCCTGGTGGAGCTCCCGGAAGGTGCCTCCCTCCGGCCTCCTGCGCTGCTTCCACAGGGGGAAGCCGGCTGCGTGGACGGGGACGACGGCGTGCCGTTCCTCCGGGATGCGGGCGAAGGCGGCGGGCTCCACGTCGGCAGCCGTGGCCGGTGCCTCGACGGTGAGTACGGCGAGGTCCAGTGCGGGGTCCGTCCAGGCCGTGGCGGCCACGGCCGACCATTCTCCGGGCCGGTCCGCCTCGCAGCGCACGGTCACCTGGGTGGCGTCGGAGACGACGTGTGCGGCGGTGAGGACGGAGGTGCGGGTGACGCGGTAACCCGAACCCCGGCGTCTGCCACCACGGGTCACCACGATGATCTCCGCGATGCGCCGCGGGTCGATGCCCGCGGTGGAGGGCTCTGCTGTGGTCATCGACGGCTCCGGCTCTCTTCCGCGTGCCTGGCGGCGGGTTCGACGATGGAGGTCAGTACTCGTCCAGGAGTTCGTCGCCCGATATCAGCGCGGGCTGATCCGGGCGGTCGCCACGGACGGGGCGAAGCGTGAGGTTGATGCGCTGGGTGACCGCCGTCGCCTGTCGGGCGGCCGCTCCGACCTCGAGGACCCAGAACTTCAACTGTGCGCCCGGCTCGCGGCTGCGTTCCACGCCGACGGTGAGCTCGAGTTCCACCTGCTCGGCTTCGAAGCGCAGGTCGGCGCCCTCCCCGTCGGCCATGGCCCGACTCAGCTCGCTCCTCAACTGCGTTATCAACTGCGCCAGTTCGATCGCGCCGTCCATCTTGCGCCCCCTCGCCCGGTCCGGCCACAGAGCATATCCGCAGCGTGCTCCGGGCGGGCCGGCCTCCCGCATCGACGCAACTTCACGGCACCTGTCGCCAGGGAGCGGTCCACGCGGCCCCCGGTGGAGGACCGGGTGCCTCAGTCGTCGCCCGGCAGCCGCGCGACGGCGCGGGCCGCGTCGCGGGCGGGGCGGCCGACGCCGATGAGGGTGGCGGAGGCGGGGCCGGTCCGGTCGCCGTGGCCTAGCAGGTGGAGACGCTCGTCGGCGGCCCTGGTGCCGGTGGTGGCCAGGTGGCCGCGGTGGCCGCGCAGGCGCAGGGGGGCGAGGTGGGCCGGGGCGGGGCGGAAGCCGGTGCACCGGACGACCGCGTCCGCCTCGGCGCGGCTGCCGTCGGCCGTCCGCCGCGTCACGAGGCCACGTCCGTCCGCCGCGTCATGGGGCCGTCGTCACCGCGTCCGGGGCGAACCGGCGGCGCCAGGCGAGGGCCACGTACACCAGGCCGATGAGAACGGGTACCTCGATGAGGGGGCCGACGACGCCGGACAGCGCCTGCCCGGAGGTGACGCCGAAGGTGGCGATGGCGACCGCGATGGCCAGCTCGAAGTTGTTGCCCGCCGCGGTGAACGCCAGGGTGGCGGTGCGGTCGTAGGCCAGGCCCAGACCCTTGCCGAGGAGGAAGGTGCCGAAGAACATCACCGCGAAGTAGACCAGTAGCGGCAGCGCGATCCGGGCGACGTCCCAGGGCTGGGAAGTGATGGTCTTCCCTTGCAGGGCGAAGAGGACGACGATCGTGAACAGCAGCCCGTACAGGGCCCACGGGCCGATCCGCGGCAGGAAGGTCCGCTCGTAGCCCTCGCGGCCCATCCGGCGTTCGCCGAGGCGGCGGGTGAGGAAGCCGGCCAGCAGCGGGATGCCGAGGAAGACGACGACGTTCAGCGCGATCCCTCCGGCCGACACGTCCAGGCCCCGGCCGTCGCCGAGATGCATCCAGCGCGGCAGCAGTTCGAGGTAGAACCAGCCCAGCAGGCCGAAGGCGAGCACCTGGAAGACGGAGTTCAGCGCGACCAGCACGGCGGCGGCCTCGCGGTCGCCGCAGGCGAGGTCGTTCCAGATGATCACCATGGCGATGCACCGGGCCAGGCCGACGATGATCAGGCCGGTGCGGTACTCGGGGAGGTCGGGCAGGAAGATCCACGCCAGCGCGAACATCACCGCCGGGCCGACGATCCAGTTGACGACCAGGGAGGCGGCCATCAGCCTGCGGTCGGCGGTGACGCGGTCGAGCCGGTCGTAGCGGACCTTGGCGAGAACCGGGTACATCATCACCAGCAGGCCGAGCGCGATCGGCAGCGAGACGCCGCCGATCTCGGTCGTCGCGAGGGCGCCGCCCAGGCCGGGGACCAGGCGGCCCAGTGCGAGGCCGACGGCCATGGCGAGGAGGATCCACACCGCGAGGTAGCGGTCGAGGGCGGTGAGCCGGCCGGCGATCGAGTCGTCCGCGGCCGGGTCCGGCGCGGTGGCCGTGGTGGGCCCGGTGGAGGTCATGGGCAGGCCCTCTTGTTCCGTGCGGCGCCACGGGCCGAGTCGGCCAGGGCGGCGAACTGCCCGGACAGCGCGGTCAGGACCTCCGGCTTCAGCCGGTAGTAGGTGAAGCGGCCGCAGGGCTCGGTCTCCACCAGTCCGGCCTCGCGGAGCACCCTCAGGTGGTTGGACAGGTTGGTCTGCCGGGCTCCGGTCTCCTCGACGAGGTGCGTGGTGCAGAGCGTCTCGCGCGCCAGCAGGGTCACGATCCTCAGTCGGAGGGGATCGCCCAGCGCCCGGATCACATCAGGATCGACTGAAGTCAGCATGCGCTGATATTGTCACACGGCCGTCCGCCGATACCAGCGGCGGCCGAAGTCAGCGGCGGCCGGGTCCCGTCGTGCGGCGAGAGGGAACGATCACCATGGCCGACAAGCCGTCCGTCCTGTTCGTCTGCGTGCACAACGCCGGCCGTTCGCAGATGGCCGCGGGGTGGCTGGCTCACCTGGCAGGGGACCGGGTCGAGGTCCGGTCCGCGGGCTCCGCGCCGGGCGCCCGCGTCAACCCTGCCGCCGTGGAGGCGATGGCGGAGGTCGGCATCGACATCTCGCGGGCGACGCCGAAGGTGCTCACCCTCGACGCGGTCCGCGCGTCGGACGTCTGCGTCACGATGGGCTGCGGCGACTCCTGCCCGGTCTTCCCCGGCAAGCGCTACCTGGACTGGGATCTGGACGACCCGGCGGGCCAGGGCGTGGAGGCCGTGCGCCCGATCCGGGACGAGATCCGGACGCTGGTGGAGGGGCTGATCACGGAGATCGCCCCGGACACGCCGGACGCCACAGGCACCACGGACCGACCGGAGTAGACCTCGTCCCGACCCGGGCAGATGCCACCGGCGGCGGGCATCGTCGCGGCCGGCGGGCGGACCGGCCGCCCCGGCCGCGATGCACCCGTCGGCCGTGGCACGCCTCAGGCACGGCGCGCCACGGCCCGGGCCGTCTTCAGGCTCCTCCGGCCGGACCCGACTGACGCACCGGTTCCAGGCCGGTGCACGACGCTCAGTCGGCCCGGTGCGCCGCGGCGGCTTCCTCGAGCCCAGCGGTGGTGGCGGCCCGGCCGGCGGCCAGCGGGCGACGGCCGCCACCGGTGGGCGCGGTCAGGACGACCAGGCAGGCGACCACGAGGGCGACGCCCGTCCACCCGGCGGCCGGAAGGCGCTCCCCGACGATCAGGACGGCGAGGACGGCCGCGACCGCCGGTTCCAGCAGCGAGAGGGTGGTGGCGGTGCTGGCGGGCACCCGGGCGAGGCCGCTGCCGAAGAGCAGGTAGCCGAGGAACATGGGCACGAGCGCCATGTAGACGCCGACCGCGGCGTTGCCCCAGGAGTCGAGGAGCGGGGCGCCCGTGGCGAACAGGACGGGCAGGAGGAACAGTCCGCCGAGGCCGAAGATCGCGCCCATCGCCGCGCGGGAGGGGATGCGGCGGGTGATCAGGCGGTGCGCGACCCAGGAGTACAGGGCGTAGGTGAGGGCGGCGACCACCCCGAGGCCGATGCCGAGCAGGGTGTCCGCCGTGGAGGTCCCTGCCGCGCCCCGGTGGCCGCCTTCGGCGAGGCACAGCAGGACGGTTCCGGCCAGGCCGAGGCAGGCCGCGGCCGTCCAGCGGGGAGTCAGCCGGCGGCCGTCCAGCACGCGCTCGATCAGGGCGGACGCCAACGGCGCGATGCCCAGCGAGACGACGGTGCCGACGGCCACGCCGGCCAGGCGCATGGAGGTGTAGAAGGCGAGGGGGTACACGGCGACGGACAGGGCCCCGAGCAGCACCAGGGCCCGGTGTTCACGCAGCGCCGGCGCGTGCCGGGCGATCCGCCGGGCCGCGACCAGGGCCTGGAGCAGCCCGCCGAGCCCCATCGCCACGGCGCCGATCGCCAGTGAGCCCACCCCCGGGGCGAAGGTGGCGGCGGTGCCGGTGGTCCCCCACAGCACGGAGGCGGTGAGCACGCCCAGGGCGCCGATGCCCGCGGGCCCGCCGCGGCCGGCGCCCTTCACAGCCGGTCCAGCAGGGCCTCGGCGAGGGCGCGGGCGCGCAGGACGCGCTCGGCGTCGCCCTCCAGGCCGGCCCGCGCCATCGCGCCCTCCAGGAGGAAGGCCAGGTGCTCCGCCGTGGCGCGCGCCTCGTCGGGCCGGTCCGGCGCCAGCCGTTCCAGGTGTCCGGCGATCAGGCGCTCCACCTCCTCCTTGTGGGCGCGGACCACCGTCCGCCCCTGGTCGCCGGCCGGGAGTTCGGCCGCGGCGTTGAGCAGCCCGCAGCCGCGGAAGCCGCGCTCGTAGGCGAACGCCGCGTGGTCGGCGTACGCGTCGAAGACCGCGAGCACTCCTTCACGGGGGCCCGCGGCCCGCTCCAGCCGGGCCCGGTAGAGACCGAGCCACTCCTCGTGGCGTGCGTCCAGATAGGCCCTGACCAGGTCCGCCTTGGAGGCGAAGTTGTTGTACAGGCTCATCTTGGCCACGCCGGCCTCGGCCGTGATCGTGTCGATTCCGGTCGCCGCCACGCCGTCGGCGTAGAAGCGCCGGGCGGCCGCCTCCAGCAGCCGCTCCCGGGCGGGCCGCCGCCGCCCGCCCTCCGCCTCACGCACGTCGCCGCCGTTCCCCGCGTCGCCGAGCCCCACGCCATCGCCCCCGCTGCCACTTCCGATCATCACGTCAGCAGATTATAGGTAGGTCGGTCTACCCAAACCAGCCCCCTCCCCTCGCCCCACTCCCCCACTCCCCCCGCTCCCCATTGAGACGTGAAAGCCGCCCGTGAGACATACGTGTCTCACATGAGGTACCGTTGAGTCATGAGCTTCGATCGTGACCCAGTGCTGCGCGCCGCCGCCGAGCTCCTCACCCGGCGCTCCACGGCGACGATGGAGGAGGTGGCCCGGGCCGCCGGGATCAGCAGGGCGACGCTGCACCGGCACTTCGCCGGGCGGGACGCGCTGGTCCGCGCCCTGGAGGAGCTGGGCATCGCCGAGTGCGAGGCGGCCCTGGAGGCGGCACGCCCCGAGGAGGGGCCGGCCGTTGACGCCGTGCGCCGCCTGGTCCGCGAGATGCAGTCCTGCGCGGGCCTGCTCGCCTTCCTCTACACCGAGAACCAGCTCTTCGAGGGCGAGGAGCTGAACGCGGGCTGGCTCCGCGTCGAGGAGCGCCTCACCGGCCTGTTCCGCCGGGGGCAGGAGAGCGGCGAGTTCCGCATCGACCTGAGCGCGGCCTGGCTCACCGAGGCCCTCTACGGGCTGCTGGCGGCCGGCAGCTGGGCCGTCGCCGACGGCCGGGTGGCCCGCAACGACGCCGGCCGCATGGTGGTCGAGCTGCTGCTCGGCGGTGCGGTCCGAAAGGAGGACGCGTGATGACCGGTCACCTGCGGACGGCCGAACGGAAGGACAGCGGCGAGCTGGGGCGGCCCGGACGCTGGCTGGCCCTCGGCGTCCTGGTCCTGGCGGTGCTGCTGGTGGCGGTCGACGCCACCGTGCTGGGCCTCGCGACGCCCTTCCTGAGCGAGGACCTCCAGCCGTCCGGCACCCAGTTGCTGTGGATCGGCGACGCCTACTCGTTCGTCATCGCCGGCCTGCTGATATCCATGGGCGGTCTGGGCGACCGCATCGGCCGCAAACGCCTGCTGCTGATCGGCGCGACCGCCTTCGGGCTGGTCTCGGTGCTCAACGCCTACGCGCAGACGCCCGAGATGATGATCGCCGCCCGGGCGCTGCTCGGTGTCGCCGGCGCCACGCTGATGCCCTCCACCCTCGCCCTGATCCGCAACGTCTTCCACGACGCCCGTGAACGCTCCCTCGCCATCGGCATCTGGAGCGCCGCGGCCTCGGCGGGCATGGCGCTCGGCCCGATCGTGGGCGGCGCCCTGCTGGAGCACTTCTGGTGGGGTTCGGTCTTCCTGATCAACCTTCCGGTGATGGCCCTGCTGGTCCTCGTCGGCGCCAAGCTGCTCCCCGAGTCGCGCGACCCCTCGCCGGGGCCGTGGGACGTGCCCAGCGTCCTGCTGTCGCTGGTCGGCATGGGCGGTGTCGTCTACGCCATGAAGGAGGCCGCCTCCCACGGGTTCACCTGGCCCACCGCCGCGGCGGGTCTGCTGGGCGCGGTCGCCCTCCACGCGTTCGTCCGGCGCCAGCGCCGCCTTCCGGTGCCGCTGGTGGACGTCCGGCTCTTCCGCCACCGCGGCTTCAGCGGTGCGGTGATGGCGAACCTGCTGACCATCCTGGGGCTGTCGGGGCTGCTCTTCTTCCTCTCGCAGTACCTGCAACTGGTCCAGGGCAGGCCGCCGATGGAGGCCGGCCTGGCCGAACTCCCGGCCGCCGTGGGCTCGGTGGCGGCGGGACTGCTGGCCGGCACCGCGGCACGCCGCTACTCGGTGCGCGCGGTCGTCGCGGGCGGGGTCGGCCTGATCGGCCTGACCCTGGGCGCGCTGACCGCGCTCGACCGGACCACCGGCTATCCGCTGCTGGGCGCGGCGCTGCTGGCCGTCGGCTTCGGCGCGGGACTGGCCTTCACGGTCACCTCGGACGTCATCCTCACCGCCGTTCCCAAGGAGCAGGCGGGCGCCGCCTCCGCGGTCTCGGAGACGGCGTACGAACTGGGCACCGCCCTGGGCATCGCCCTGCTGGGATCCGTGGTGACCAACGTCTACCAGGGCTTCACCGGCCCGGCCGGCACACCGGACGCGGCCCACGAGTCGCTCGCCGGAGCCGTCGTGGCCGCCGGGCAGATGCCCGGTGACGCGGCCGCCGAGCTGCTGCGGGCGGCGCGCGAGTCCTTCGTCGACGGGGTGGCCCTGGCCGCCGGTGTCGGCTCCGTCCTGCTGCTGCTCGCCTCCGTCATGGCCTGGCGCCTGCTGCGCGGCCAGGAACTGACCGACGAGCCCGTCGAGCACTGAGCGGGCCGCCGGGGGGGGGGGGCGGCGCTACGGGCCGAAGCTGTACACGGCGACCAGCAGGCAGATCAGGAGCATCCCCGTCGCGTTGAGGAGGAGGTTCCGGCCGAAGTCCCGGGCGCGGACGTGGAAGGCGATCGCCACCAGGAAGTAGAGCACCAGCGCCCACACGGTCACCGCGCCCAGCACCGGCAGCCGGATGCCGGCGACCAGCCCCAGGGCCGCGGCGAACTTCAGGGGCGGGGTGAGCCACCACCACTTCCGCGGGAAGCGCACCTCCTCGAAGCACCGCCGCACGAAGGGCACGGGCCCGAGGCACAGGAGGCCGTCGCCGAACTGGATGAAGGCCAGCACGGCCACGGGCCACACGGGATCGGGCAGAGCGGTCATCGGCCACCTCCGTCACGCGGACTCCACCGCCCGGCACCCTCGGCGACGCTCCCCTCCGGGACGCTCCCGTCCGCGACCGCGACGGTGTCGCGAATGCGGGCCAGCAGGGTCCGCAGCAGGGCGCGGTCCTCGTCCGTGAGGGCGCCGGTGGCGGTGCTGAGGGCCTCCTGGTCCATGTTCTCCGCCTCCTCGTGGCAGGCCCGGCCGGCGTCCGTGAGGGCGAGCAGGTGGGCGCGGCGGTCGCTGGGGTGCGGGAGACGGACGACCAGGCCGTCCCGCTCCAGCGCGTCGACCAGGCTGGTCGCGGTGCGGGCGGCGACGCCGAGCATGTCGCTGAGGTCGCGCATGCGCGTCGGCTCGTCGGCGTGGGCGAGGAACCTCAGGGCCCTCAACCGGGCCACGGTGGTGCCCTTTTCGGCCAGTCTGCCGTCGACGAAGAGCCGCAGGCGGTGGGTGGTCGCGAACAACTCGTCGACCAGTGGGTCACTGCTCCCCGGTACGTCCCTCACCTGTCGCTCCCCTGCTCCGTGCGGCTCCCGCCGCGCCTGTGTCCCTACCCCCCGTTCCTACCGCACCCGGTGCGGCGGTCGGGGCGGCGGCTCGGACCCGGCGCGAACTCTTCCCCGCGTCTTCCTGCGGATGTGCTGAGCCTACACATACTGAGTATGCTCAGCACATGCCCGTTCGCCTCGACCAACGCATCGTCGTTCCCGTCGTCTGTGTGATCACCGCGTTCATGTCCATCGTGGACGGAGCCGGCACCACCGTCGCCCTGCCCTCCATCGGACGTGACTTCGGCCTGGCCACCGCCGGCCTCGACGCCGTCGTGGTGGTGTACCCGGTCTGCGTCGGCCTGGCCGTGCCCGTGTCGGCCTGGCTCGGCGACCGCTTCGGCGGGCGCCGCACCGTCCTCGTCTCGTTCGCCGTCTTCACGGCCGCCTCCGGCCTCTGCGGCCTGGCCGGTTCGCTGGGCGAACTCGTCCTGTGGCGGGCCCTGCAGGGTCTGGCCGCCGGCATCCTGCTGCCCGTCACCGGCGCGCTGCTCTACCGCACCTTCAGCCTGGCCGAGCAGGTCAAGGTCTCCCGTTACATGATCATCCCGCAGCAGGTGGCGCCCGCCCTGGCCCCCATGGGGGCGGGCTGGCTGGTCGACAACATGACCTGGCGCTGGGTGTTCTACGCCAACGTGCCGATCGGCGTGGCCGTGCTCGTGTTCGGCCTCGTCTTCCTCGAGGAGCACCGCGACCACGTGCCCGGCCGGCTGGACGTGCCCGGTCTGGTGCTGACGGCCTTCGGCACCGCGGGGCTGATGTTCGGTGTCAGCGAGGGCGCGGAGGCCGGCTGGGGGAGCGTCCCGGTGCTGCTCGGCCTGGTCGGCGGCGCGCTGCTGCTGACCGCCGCGGTGGCCGTCGAGCTGCGGGTGCCGGAACCGGCCCTGAAGTTCCGGCTGTTCACCGACCGCCTGTTCCGCGACACCAACGTCACCGCGTTCCTCGGCTTCCTCGCCTTCATGGGGGCGATGTTCCTCGGCCCGCTCTTCCTCCAGCAGGGCCTGGGGCTGAGTGCCTGGGAGTCCGGTTCCAGCACCTTCGCCGAGGCGCTGGGCGTGCTGCTCACCATGCAGCTGGTCACCCCGCTGTACGCCCGGATAGGCCCGCGCCGCCTCGCGGGCTACGGCCTGCTCGGTGTGGCGCTGGTGCTGGTGGCGTTCTCCCGGCTGGACGCGGACTCCTCGCTCTGGACCTTCCGCGGCCTGATGTTCCTGCTGGGCGCGGCGATGGGCGGGGTCTTCATGCCCACCACGGTGGCCTCGTTCACCGGCATCGGCAGGGCCGACGTCTCGCACGCCTCCACGCTGAACACCGTGGTCCGGCAGGCCGCCGGCGCGGCGGCCCCGGCGGTGGCGATCGCGGTGCTGGCCTCGGCGTCGGCCGTGGGCATGGGCGCGGAGGCCCGGCCTCCGGTCTCCGCCTTCCAGGACGCCTACCTGGTGCTCGCCGGGGTCGCCGCCGTCGCCGCCGCCTTCGCGTTCACCATGCCGGACCGGGCCGCCCGGGCCGCCGCGTCGGTGCGGGGCGCCGGGGCGCGGGAGTCCGTGGACGCCTGAGAGCCGCACGGCCTCGGGGGAACCGTGCGGTCACGACCTCGCGGTCCGGGCCTGCCCGCCGGGCGGGCGCCGGGCCGCGTCAGTCGGCCAGCCGGGCGAGGGTCCACAGGACCATGAGGTCCAGGACCATCACGGCGATGCACCACACCGGGTAGTACGGGACGAACATGAACTGGCTGACCAGGCTGATCGAGGCGAGCGCGAGCCCGGCGGACCGGCTCCACGGGACGCGGCGCAGCAGGGCGACGCCGACGACCAGCAGGGCGACGCCGACGACGAGGTGGATCCAGCCCCAGGACGTGAGGTCGAAGCGGTACTCGTAGTGCGTCGGCGTGCCGAAGAGGCGGTCCCGGGCGACCCCGGCGATGCCCTGGAGGATGCTCAGCACACCGCTGAGCACCATGCCGATGCCGGCGAACTCCCCGGGGGTGGAGGGCCGTCCGCCGTCGGGGCCTGTCCTGTCGGGTCGCACCTCACCGGGGATGCCCGCCATGGCTGTCACCTTTCGTCCGGGTGCGGAACCAGCGGCGTTTTCCGCCACGGTGCCAGCGTGGTCCCGTGGCGTGCGGGCGGCGACCGCACCGGCCCGTCCGGGTGACGCCGCCCGGCCGGCGGCGGTCACGGACCGGCGGCCGCCCCGACGGCCTCGGCCGCGCGGTCGGCGACGGTCTCCGGCGGCGGCGCGGCGTCGAGGGTGACACCCCGTTCGTCGGGCTGGAGGGGTTCCAGCGTGGCGAGCTGCGAGTCGAGGAGCGACTCGGGCATGAAGTGCCCGGTGCGGTCGTGCAGGCGGGCGGCGAGGACGTCCCGGTGGGCGGTGAGGTGGACGAAGAGGGCGGAGGGGCAGGCGGAGCGCAGCACGTCGCGGTAGCGGCGCCGCAGCGCGGAGCAGGCCACCACTCCCCCGCTGCCGGTGGCCGCGTGGTCGGCGAGCCGGCGTCCGACGGTCTCCAGCCAGGCCCGGCGGTCCTCGTCGTCCAGGGGGACGCCGGAGGCCATCTTGCGGACGTTGCCGGGCGGGTGGAAGTCGTCGGCCTCGGCGAACGGCACGCCGAGGCGGTCGGCGAGGAGCCGGGCGACCGTGGACTTCCCGGCGCCGGAGACGCCGAGGACGACCACGCAGGGCCGTCCTCCACCGCGGCCGGCGCCTGTCTCGTGTTCCACGGGCGGCGGGGTCACGGCGGCAGGACCGCGTCCTGGTGGAGGAGGTCCTCCCGCCGCTCGGGGGTGTGCCGCCGGGCCGGGCCGTCGGAGCCGGCCGGGTACTCCTCCAGGGGGACCAGGCCCCGCTCCCAGGCGGAGATCACCGGCTCCACGACCCGCCAGGCCTCCTCGGCCTCGTCGGCGCGGATGGACAGCGCGGGGTCGCCGCGCAGCACGTCGAGGAGCAGGCGGCCGTAGGCGGGGAGTTCGGGCGGGTCCATCCGGGCGCTCAGGGAGACCTGGGTGAGGCTCTCCACCTGCGAGCCGAGGACGTTCATGTCCATGCTGAGGCTTTCCGGGTCGAGGCCGAACCGCAGCACGTTGGGCCGCACGTGGTCGTCGTGGCCGAACGGCAGGTGCGGGACCGGCCGGAACCGCACCGCGACCTCCATGCGGTCGCGGCCGAGCCCCTTGCCGGTGCGCAGCCGGAACCGCGTGCCGGCCCAGCGCCAGCTGTCCAGTTCGAGTTCGACCTCGGCGAAGGTCTCGGTGCGCCGCGACGGGTCGACGCCCTCCTCGTCGGTGTACGAGGGCACGTCGTGGTCGCCGACGCGGCCGGCGGAGTAGCGGGCCCGGCGGGTGCGGTGCACGACGTCGGCGTCGGTCAGGCGGCGCACCGAGCGCAGCACGTCCACCTTCCGGTCGCGCAGGTCGCGCTCGCCCAGGGTGAGCGGCGGTTCCATGGCGACGAGGCAGAGGATCTGCAGGAGGTGGTTCTGGATCATGTCCTTGAGCGCGCCGACGTGGTCGTAGTAGCCGGCCCGGCCCTCCAGGGCGAGGGTCTCGTCCCAGACGATGTCGACCTCGGCGATGTGGGTGCCGTTCCAGATGGGTTCCAGGACCCGGTTGGCGAGCCTGCTGCCGAGCAGGTTCTGCACGGTGGTCATGGCGAGGAAGTGGTCGACGCGGAACACGGCCCGTTCGGGGAGCACGTCCGCCAGCAGCCGGTTGAGTTCCCGCGCGTCGGCGAGGCTCTCGCCGAACGGCTTCTCCGTCACGATGCGGCTGCCGGGCGGCAGTCCGGCGTCGTGCAGGGCGGTGACGGCGGGGGCGAACAGCGCGGGCGGCAGGGCGAGGTAGACGGCGACCGGCTCGTCCCCGGCGACGACGGCCGCCACCTCGGCGGGGTCGGTGACGTCGGCCCTGCGGTAGTCGCAGGCCGCGGTGACCGCGCGCACGGCGTCGGCGGGCAGGCCGGCCCCGTGGCGTTCGAGCTGGGCGGCCGCCCACTGCCGGTACTGCTCGCCGTCGTGCTCGTCACGGCCGGCGGCGGTCATCGTGAACCGGTCGTCGAGGTGGCCGCCTGCGTACAGGGCGGCCAGGCCGGGGAGGAGGTAGCGGCCGGTCAGGTCGCCGGTGCCGCCGAGGACGGCGAGTCGTCGGACGGTCATCGCCTGCCGCCTTCCGTGGTGCGGGCCCGCGCCCGTGCGAGGTTGACGCCGCTCGCGATGACCCCGATGTGGCTGAAGGCCTGCGGGAAGTTGCCCATGAATGCTCCCGTGGTCGGGTCGATCTGCTCGGAGAGCAGCCCCAGTGGGCTGGCTCGCGCGCACAGGGACGCGTACAGGTCCTCGGCCTCCTCCAGCCGCCCCTGGGCCGCCAGGTTGTCCACCATCCAGAAGCTGCACAGCACGAAGGCCCCTTCGTCGCCGGGCAGTCCGTCGGGGTGGTCCTCGTGCAGGTAGCGGTGGAGGAGGCCGTTGCCCGCGGAGAGGCGTTCGGCGACGGCGCGGGTGGTGGCGACCATCCTGGGGTGGTCGGCCGGGACGACCTTGCGCAGCGGAAGGTTGAGCAGGCTGGCGTCGACGACGCCGCCGCCGTGGAGGTGCGCGCTCAGCGTCTGCGCGTGCTCGTCCCACGACCCGTCCAGGACGAGGGTGCGCAGCCGTTCGGAGGCGGCCCGCCAGCGGCCGGCGTCGCCGGGCAGCCCGAAGCGTTCGGCGATGCCCGCGGCCCGGTCGAGGGCCACCTGGCACATCCCGGCGGAGTAGGTGAAGGGTCGGCCCTCGCTGCGGATCTCCCAGATGCCCTGGTCGGGGCGGCGCCAGGCGTTCTCGGCGGCGTCGGCGAGCCGGGCGAGTCCGGCCCACACGGCGGGCTGGAGTTCGCCGCCGCGGCGCAGCCACTGGTCGGCGCAGTCCAGGATCTCGCCGTACACGTCGTGCTGGCTCTGGTCGGCCGCGCCGTTGCCCCAGCGGACGGGGGCGGAGCCGCGGTAGCCCTCGAGTCCGGCGTCCTCCGTCTCCTCCGGCACCGGGCCGCCGTCGAGGGTGTACATGATGCGCGGCACACGGCTCTGCTCGAACGCGTCGAGGACCCAGCCGAGGAAGGCGTCGGCCTCGCCCTGGAAGCCGATGCGGCGCATGGCGAACACGGTGAACGCGGCGTCGCGGATCCACGTGTAGCGGTAGTCCCAGTTGCGGACGCCGCCGAAGGGGGCGGGCAGCGAGGAGGTGGGAGCGGCGGCGAGCGAGCCGTTGACCCAGTCGTCGCAGAGCTTGAGGGTGATGGCGGCGCGCCGCACCAGCGCGTCCTGCGGGCCCTCGTAGGCGAAGGAGCGCATCCACCGCCGCCAGGCGTCGGCCGTCTCGCCCAGCACCGTCTCCGCGTCGAAGCGGTGGTGCCGGTGGAAGCGGCCCCAGGAGAGCACGAGGTCGAGGCGGTCGCCCCGGCGCAGCTCGTGGACGGTGTGCCGCCCGTCCAGCCGGTGGCTGGAGCGCAGGTGGAGCCGCAGGTCGGGCCGGCCGGCGGGGCGCAGCTCGAGTCCGCTGAACAGCTGGTCGGTGCGCGCGCCGCCGCGGGGTTCGACGTCCACCCGCAGGCGCACCTCGCCGTCGAGGACCCGCACCGAGCGGACGAGTTCGCTGCGGCCGGAGGACACGTCCTCGCCGATGTCGGCGCCGGAGCGCAGGACCAGCGCGTCGGTGACCCGGACCAGTCCGGTGCGGCTGCGCATCTCGGTGTGCAGCACGCCGGTGTCCGGCTCGTACCGTTGCCGTGCCTCCGTCAGGTCTTCGGGCGCCACGGTGAAGTGGCCGCCGCGCGCGTGGTCGAGCAGGGCGCAGAAGACGGGGGCGGAGTCGAAGCGCGGCAGGCACATCCAGGGGACGGAGCCGTCGAGGCCGACGAGTGCCGCGGTGGTGCCGTCACCGATCAGGCCGAGGTCCTCCAGCGGGAGGTAGCCGTCGGGCCGGCGCACCGGGCGGTACGCCGGGTCGGGATCCTGCATGCCGTCTCCTCCCTCCGCGCCCTGTCCGCCCCGCACGCCAGCCTGCCTGCCCGCACGCCTGCCTGCCCGCACGCCCGCACGCCTGCCTGCCCGCCTGCCCGCACGCCTGCCTGCCCGCCTGCCGCACGGCCCGGCGTCCTCGCGGCCCGTGGCCGTCGCGGTCCGCCGCTGCCGCGGCCTGTGGTCGTCGCGGCCCG
The DNA here is from genome assembly GCF_040643475.1 of Streptomyces sp. NPDC047130. Classification (NCBI taxonomy): domain Bacteria; kingdom Bacillati; phylum Actinomycetota; class Actinomycetes; order Kitasatosporales; family Streptomycetaceae; genus Streptomyces; species Streptomyces sp. NPDC047130. Next base: position 182,130 of record NZ_JBEYUK010000009.1, read on the forward strand.
CGGTCGTCACGGGCCGGCGCCGCCACGGCGCCCGCGGTCGTCACGGGCCGGCGCCACGGCCTGTCGTTGTCACCCTTCCCGAGGCTCGGGCGGGCCGCAAACGGTCCCCGCGGTGGTTGGTGCGTTCGTGGCATCCCGGCGGGTGGACCCGCGGGCGGCCCGGCCGTGCGGCTCCTAGGCTGACCGGCATGACGAGCACTGCGGCCCCACGGGCCTTCATCGGTTCCTTCACGTCGAGCGGCGGACGGGGGATCGTCCAGGCGACGGTGGATCCCGGCACGGGAGCGCTGACCCCGACGGCCGTCGTCGACACGGTGCCCGACCCGTCCTACCTCGCCCTCGGGCGGCGGGCCGACGGCGGGCCGGTCCTCTACTGCGTCTCCGAGCGGACCGAGGGGGCGGTGGCCGCGTTCGACGTCGCCGGGCCCGCACCCGTGCCGCTCGGCGTGCCGGTGCCGGTGCGGGGCGCCGATCCGACCCACCTCGCCGTGGTGGCGGGCCATGTCGTGACGGCCAACTACGGCTCGGGCAGCGTCACCGCGCTGCCGCTGGGCGCCGACGGCGTGCCGGGCGCGCCGGGCGGCGTGCTGGGCAACGAGGGGTCAGGGCCGGACCCGGAGCGGCAGGAGGGCCCGCACGCGCACCAGGTGGTGCCGGACCCGTCGGGGCGCTGGGTGCTGAGCGTCGACCTCGGCACCGACGCGGTGCGGGTCTGCGAACTGGACCCGGCGACCGGCGGACCGCGCCTGCACGCCTCGGTGCCGCTGCCGCCGGGCACGGGCCCGCGCCACCTGGTGCTCCACCCGCGGGGCACGCACGCCTACGTCCTCGGCGAGCTGCGGCCCGTCGTCACGGTGTGCCGCTGGGACGGTGCCTCGGGCGAGCTGCGGCCGGTGGCGGAGTTCCCGCTCTTCCCCGACGGCTCCGACGTCCACGTCCAGCCGTCGGCACCGGTGATCTCGCGCGACGGCCGGCGGCTGTGGGCGGCGGTACGGGGCACGGACACCGTCGTGGTGCTCTCCGTGGACGAGGACGGCGAGCGGTTGGAGGTCCTCACCTCGGTGCCGTGCGGCGGGAGCTGGCCGCGGGACCTGGTGCTGGATCCGTCGGGCAGGCGGCTCTACGCGGCCAACGAGCGCTCGGGCGACGTCACCTGGTTCGACCTCGACGAGGACGGCGTGCCGCGGCGGGCCGGGGCCGTGGACGTGCCCGCGGCCTCCAGCGTCCTCTTCGTGTGACCGCGACCTCGGGTGACCGCGACCGGGTGACCGCGACCGGGTGACCGTGCGGGCCCGTGGGCGCCGCCCCGGGCCCGGACGCGCCGTCAGTACCGCAGCAGCGCGGCGACCCCGTCGGTGGCGGTGGCCGGGGGCAGCAGCTCGGTGAAGTTCGCCCCGCTCAGCACGGCCGCGCGCAGCAGCAGGGTTCCCGCCGGGGCGGTGAACAGGGACGAGGCGTCGCCGAGTTCGGCCGGGTCGGTGCCCAGGATCTGGGGGTCGGTGCGGGAGGCGTAGAGGTCGGGGTCGGCCGCACGGTCGGCGGAGAGCAGCAGCGTCTCCACCCGTCCCTCGGACAGGGCCTGCTGCACGGCGGGGATGCCCTGCAGGGCGCGGCCGCCGGCCGTCTCCGCCTCCAGCCGTTCCAGCACCTCGCGGTGGCTGGCCGTCATGGCCTCCCGGATCGCCTCGTCGGCGCTCTCCCGCAGGGACTCCCGGGCCGAGGAGTCGGAGCGGCCGCCCTCGACGTAGACGACCTTCCCGGTGGGCGGCCGGTCGGCCAGGTGCTCGCGCAGCAGACCGATCGCCTTGGGGTCGCCCGCCACCAGGACGACCGCGGCGTCCACGTCGGCCGCCGCCTCCCGCACGCCGTCGGCCGCCTGCTCGGTGTTCTCGGACCAGACCTGGACCGAGCGGCGGTGGTAGGACTTCTGCGCCTCCCGACCCGCCTTCACGCGGGTGATGTGGAGCGTGCTGCCGTTGAAGGTCCGCCGGTAGGACGCCTCGTGGGCCGCGGCCGGGTAGGCGTACACGTCTCCGCCCTCACGGTCCACGGCGACCACCACGTGCGGGAGCTGGTGGTCCCGGTCGACGGCGAGCCCCAGCGGGTCGGGGACCGGCAGCACCCGGGCGCTGTCCGCGGCGGGGGGCTCGGCGAGCGTGAAGGCGCCCAGGACCCGGCCGCCGGCGGCGAACAGTGCCTCGCCCTGCGGGCCGGGCACCTCGGCGACGCCGCCGACCACCTCGTCGAGGGCGGCGAGGGTCTCCTCGTCCGCCCCCTGCTCGGCCAGCGTGCGGCGCGCGGAGCGCCAGCGCAGTTCGATCTGCTTGTCGGCGTCGTGCGAGGAACGCGTGGTGTCCAGGTGGACGGAGACCACAGGGCCTTCGCTCTCGTACAGAGGCTGAAGAAACGCAAGTTCCATGATGTCCAGGCCGGGTCGGCCTACCCCTTCCACGTCGCCGTCCGGTATGTACTGTTTGCGACGATATGACAGACACTGCGGCGGCGCCCGCCGCCCGGCCGAGGAGGAGCCATGACCGACCAGCAGGACGGACCCGGCCGCATCGTGGTCGGCGTCGACGGTTCGGACGCGTCCAAGGAGGCGCTGCGGTGGGCGGTGCGCCAGGCGGGGTACACCGGCGGCGCGGTCGAGGCGCTGAGCGCCTGGGACTTCCCGCACTTCCACGGCAGCCTCGGCTGGCTCCCTCCGCCGGTCAGCGACGAGGCGGCGCTCCAGGCCCGCGCGCTGGACGAGCTCGAGGAGGCCGTCGCCGCGACGGTGGGCCCGCGGCCGCCGGTCGCGGTCCGCTCCGAGGTGCGCTACGGCACGGCGGCGGGCGTGCTGATCGACGCCTCCCGTGGCGCGGAGATCCTGGTGGTCGGCGCCCGCGGGCTCGGCGGGTTCTCGGGGCTGCTGCTGGGGTCGGTGTCCCAGCACTGCGTGCAGCACGCGGCGTGCCCGGTGGTGGTGGTCCGCCCCGGCCACGGTGGGTGACCGGGTTTCACACACCGTGTGAGCCGGGGGTGCGCATATGCCACGTGCACACTCTCCCGCTCGGTCGGCCGGCGCTGTTTGCTTGCCGGTACGACTCGAGAGAGGAGCTAGACCGTGAACACCACCCCCGAACCGCCGGTGGTGCACAAGGAGGTGGCCGAGCTGCGCCGCCGCTGCGACGTCGCGCAGGCACGCGTCGACGGCGGGCTGGCGCTGCTCGGCCACCGGGCCGAGGAGACGGCGAGGGAACTGGAGGCGCTCGCCGCGAGGGTGACCGCGCTGGAACGCAACCGGTGGCCCCTGCGCTCCGTGGCCACCCTCACCTCCGTCGCGGCCCTGGCCCTGACCGCCTGGCAGGCCTTCCCCCACTGACCCCCGGTGGCCGTGACCGTGGCCGTGGCCGTGACCGTGGCCGTGGCCGTGGAGGAGCGGTGGCGCCGTGGGGCCGGCTCCGGGTCGGCCGGACCGCCGCCCCCGCCCCGGCCCGCCGGCACTGGAGCGGGGCGGGAGCGGGGCGGGAGCGGCGCCGCGGGACGGCGTCAGGCGGCGGCGTCGTGGCCGAGGCGGAGGTGGTGGAGGAGGAGCAGCGCCGCCGCCATGTTCGCGCCGGGGACCTCCCCCCGCGCGACCAGGTCGGGGACGACCTTCAGCGGGACCCACTCCCGCCGCTCGGACTCGAAGGCGTCCACCGGTTCCCCCGCGAACTCACCGCTGTCGGCCCAGTAGACGTGGTGCCGCGCGTCCGTGAGTCCGTTGCTGGGCTCGACGCTCATCAGGTGGCGCAGCGGCCCGGGCCGCCACCCCGTCTCCTCCTCCAGCTCCCGCGCCGCCGCGGCGGCGAGGTCCTCGCCCTCCTCCACCACCCCGGCGGCCAGTTCCCACCCCCAGCTGTCGGTGATGAACCGGTGCCGCCACAACAGCAGCGCCTCGTCCGCCTCGTTGACGATCGTGGCCACGGCGACCGGCCGCATCCGGATCAGGTAGTGGTCCAGGTGCCTTCCGTCCGGCAGCCGGACGTCCGCCAGCTTCACGTCGAACCAGCGGTTCCCGTACACCGGCTGTTCGCTCAGTTTCGCCCACTGCATCTTTCTGCCACCTTTCGACGTTTTCCGACGAGTGAGTGGCAATATCGCAGCAGGACGGCGCCCGACAGCAGGGGCGACAGGGGCGCATCACGGCGTGCGCGGGCCGCCCGCGGGGCCCGGACAGGACCTAGGGGAACGGCACCCGCAGCGCCAGGTCGATGAGTTCGGCCGCCTCGACGGTGCCCGCGCAGTCGCTGCGCAGCAGGTGTTCGCGCACCGTGCGGAGCCGGTCCCGCAGCCGCTGGGACTCCATCCCCCGGGCGAGCCGCGCCATTTCGACCGCGGTGACCACCGCCTTGTCCGCGTCGCCGCGCCGCAGCTCGATCTGGCTGAGCATGGCCAGCCGGTGCACCCGGCCCCGGTCGTGCGCCGGGGTGCCGACGGCGGCCTCGGCGTGCTCCCTCGCGGCCGTCAGGTCGCCGAGGCTGAGCAGCGCCTCCGCCACCTGCACGTTGACCAGACCGGGTTGGACATAGCCGGTCTCGTCCGGCTCGTGGCCGCGGTGGATGCGTTCGGCGGCCTCCTCGGCCCGCCGGATGCGGGAGAGGGCTCCGGGGCCGTCGCCGAGGTGTGCGTACGCCTTGGCCTGCATGGCGTAGAGGTCGGAGGCGAGGGCCGGGGTGATGTGCTTCCCGGCCGTGCGTAACGCGGCCTCCGCGAAGGCCACCGCCTGCCGGAACTCCCGCATGAACAGCGCCTGGTTGACCAGCAGCGCGATCACGTACGCGCCGAGCCCGCGGTCCCCGCTGGCCTTCGCCAGCCGCAGCGCCTGGTGGAAGTACCGCTGGGCGAGCCCCTGGGCGTCCGAGTCGTAGGCGCAGATCCCCGCGACCGCCACCAACGCGCCGGTCACCCGGTGGAGCTGGCGTCCGGTGGCGTCCGGGTAGCTGCCCCGCAGCAGCGGCGCGGCCTCGCTGTTGAGGAAGCCGACCACGCGGGCGCGGGTCGCCACTCCCCCGGCCTTGCGGTACATGTGCTCGTAGTGGGTGCGGGCGGCGCGCAGCATCTCGATGTCGTCGTGGGAGACGCGCAGGTGGCCGCCGCGGGAGACGTCGGTGTCCTCGGGCGGGTTCTCCCACTCCCACACCGGCATCACCGCGGGCGTTCCGGTGACGGTGGGGGCGCCGAGGACGTGCGGCCGCTGGAGTTCGTCGGAGCGCCACAGCGCGGTGGCGCGGTCCACGAAACCGGACAGCGAGCCGGCGTGCGGGGAGGTGGGCGCGCCGGGCACGCCGAGGCCGATGTCGTCCAGGGTGACGGGGCGGCGCAGGCGGGCGGAGAGCACCTCGCAGATCAGGTCGGGGACCTGGCCGCGGGGCCGCTGGCCCTTCAGCCAGCGGGCCACCGCCGTGTGTTCGTAGCGGAGTTCGAGCCCGCGTGCCCGGCCGGCGGCGTTCACCCGGGTGGCCAGGCCGGCGTGGGAGACGCCCGCCTCGTCGAGGAGCGCGTCCAGCAGGGTGTTGGGCTGTCTCGGGGTCATGTGGGTGCCTCCGGTGCCTCGGTTCCGCCAGGGTAGTGGGTCCCGATTCACACGGGGTGCGAACGGAACGCCACATCCGGCCCGGTACGCGCGCTTCCGCCACGCCGGAGGCGGCCGGTTCCCTGGTTCCTCGGCGGGCCGCCGTCTTCCCCCCTCACGCCACCGACGCCGGCCCGCCGTCTCCCTTCCCCGGGAACCGCCGCGGGCCCGCCCTCCGAGCTGGAGGACGGGCCCGCGGTCGGCCGGGTGCCGGAGCGGCGGAGGCTACGCCCCGCGCAGCACCGCGCCGAAGCGCTCGGCCGCCGTGGCCACCGCGGCGTCGCGCGCGGCCGAGGCCTCGTCCGCGGTGAGCGTGCGGTCGGCGGCGCGGAACCGCAGCGCGTAGGCGAGCGACTTGCGGCCGTCGCCGAGCTGCTCCTCGTTGCGGTAGACGTCGAACAGCCGGATGGCCTCCAGCAGTTCGCCCGCGCCCTCGCGCAGCGCCGCCTCGACCTCGGCGGCCGGGACCGCCTGGTCGACGACGAGCGCCACGTCCTGCGTGGCGACCGGCATCGAGGAGATCCGCGGCGCGGCCACCGGACCGGCCGAGGCGCGCTCCAGCGCGTCCAGGTCGATCTCCATGGCGGAGGTCCGCGGCGGCAGGCCCAGCGTCTTCAGCACGCCGGGGTGCAGCTCGCCGGCGTGGCCGATCACACGCTCCTCGCCGTCGATCACCACGGCCAGCTCGGCGCAGCGGCCCGGGTGCCAGGGCTCGTACTGGCCCTTGCGGACGATCAGCTCGGTCCCGGCCTCACGGGCGAGGATCCGGGCCGCCTCGACGGCGTCGGCCCAGTCGGACGGGCGGCCCGCGCCCCACCAGCCGGCCTGCTCCCGGGCGCCCGCGAGGACGACCGCGGCGTGCTTCGGCTGCTCGGGGAGCGCCGCCTGCAGGTCCGCGAGCTCCTCGGCGGTGGGACGGCGGTGCACCGGCGGCGTGCCGGGGACGGAACGCTCGGCCTTCGGGTGGAAGACCAGGCCCGTCTCGAACAGCGCCAGGTCGTGCGAGCCGCGGCCGTCGTTGCGCCGCAGCGCGCCGAGCAGGCCCGGCAGCAGCGTGGTGCGCAGCGCCGGCTCCTCGTCGGAGAGCGGGTTGACGAGGGTGACCAGGGTGCGCCGCGGGTCGTCCGCGGGGACGCCGAGCTGGTCGAGGACCTGGGTGCCGAGGAACGGGTAGTTCGGCGCCTCGACGTATCCGGCGGCGGCCAGCGCGCGCCCGACGCGGCGGTGCAGCCGCTGGCGCGGGGTGAGTCCGCGTCCGGCCGGGGGCCGCGGCAGCGTGGAGGGCAGGTTCTCGTAGCCCTCGAGCCGGATGACCTCCTCGGCGAGGTCGTTGGGGTCGGTCAGGTCGGGCCGCCAGGACGGCACGGTGACGACCAGCTCGTCCTGCCCGTAGACGTCGCAGCCGATCTCCTGGAGGCGGCGGACCACGGTCTCCCGGCCGTACGCCATGCCGGCCACCTTGTCCGGGTGGTCGGCGGGGATCGTGACGGTACGCGGCGCGCTGGGCGCGACGACCTCGGTGACGCCCGCGTCGGCGGTGCCGCCTGCCAGGAGGACCAGCAGGTCGACGGTGCGCTGGGCGGCGGCGGAGGCGGCCAGCGGGTCGACGCCGCGCTCGAAGCGGCGGGAGGCCTCGCTGGACAGCTTGTGCCGCCGCGCGGTGCGGGCGATGGCGATCGGGTCGAAGTGCGCGGCCTCGATGACCACCTCGGTGGTGTGGTTCTCCCGGCCGTCGCCGATCTCGGTGTTGGCGCCGCCCATGACGCCCGCGAGGCCGATGGGCCCGCGGTCGTCGACGATGACCAGGTCCTCGGCGTCGAGGGTGCGGGTCACGCCGTCGAGGGTGGTGAGCTTCTCGCCCTTCTCGGCGCGGCGCACGCCGATCGCGCCCTGGACCAGGGTGCGGTCGTAGGCGTGCAGCGGCTGGCCGAGCTCCAGCATCACGTAGTTGGTGATGTCGACGGCCAGCGAGATCGGGCGCATGCCGGCCTTCTGGAGGCGACGCTGCAGCCAGATCGGGGACCGGGTGCCCGGCGCGATGCCGGTGACGGTGCGGGCCGTGAACCGGTCGCAGCCGCGCGGGTCGGTGATCTGGACGGGGTAGCCGAACGCGTTGGGCGCGGGCACGTCCAGCAGCGCCGGGTCGCGCAGCGGCAGGCCGTAGGCGGTGGCGGCCTCGCGGGCCACGCCGCGCATCGACAGGCAGTAGCCGCGGTCGGGGGTGACGGCGATGTCGAGGACCTCGTCGACCAGCTCGAGCAGCTCGATGGCGTCGGTGCCGACCTCGTGCTCCGGCGGCAGGACGATGATGCCCTTGGTGCCGTCGTCGCCCATGCCCAGCTCGTCGCTGGAGCAGATCATGCCGTGCGAGGTCCTGCCGTACGTCTTGCGGGCGGCGATGTGGAAGCCGCCGGGCAGCGTGGCGCCGGGGAGGACCACGACGACCTTGTCGCCGACGGAGAAGTTCCGGGCGCCGCAGACGATCTCCTGCGGCTCACCGGTGCCGTTGGCCTGGCCGACGTCGACGGTGCAGAAGCGGATCGGCTTCTTGAAGCCCTCCAGCTCCTCGATGGTCAGCACCTGGCCGACGACCAGGGGGCCCTTGAGGTCGGCGCCGAGCTGCTCGACGGTCTCGACCTCCAGACCGGCCGAAATGAGCTTGGCCTGGACGTCGCGCCCGGTCTGAGTCGCCGGCAGGTCGACGTACTCCCGCAGCCAAGAAAGCGGGACCCGCATCAGATCTCCATCCCGAACGGCCGGGTGAACCGGACGTCACCCTCGACCATGTCTCGCATGTCTTCGACGTTGTGGCGGAACATCAGCATCCGCTCGATGCCGAACCCGAAGGCGAAGCCGCTGTACTTTTCCGGGTCGACGCCGCAGGCGGTGAGGACCCGCGGGTTGACCATGCCGCAGCCGCCGAGCTCGATCCAGCCCTCGCTGGAGCAGGTGCGGCAGGGGCGGTCGGGGTTGCCGACGGACTCGCCCTTGCAGACGTAGCAGAGCATGTCCATCTCGGCGGAGGGCTCGGTGAACGGGAAGAAGTTCGGCCGCAGCCGGGTCTTCATGTCCGCGCCGAACAGCGCCCGCACCATGTGGTCCAGGGTGCCCTTGAGGTCGGCCATGGTCAGGCCCTCGTCGACGGCGAGGAGCTCGATCTGGTGGAAGACCGGGGTGTGGGTGGCGTCCAGCTCGTCGGTCCGGTAGACGCGGCCGGGGCAGACCACGTAGACCGGCGGCTCGCGGTCGAGCAGGGCGCGCGCCTGCACCGGGGAGGTGTGGGTGCGCAGCACGACGCCGGACTCGCCCTCGGCGCCTTCGGCGCCCTCGGGGCCGTTGACGAAGAAGGTGTCCTGCATCTGCCGGGCCGGGTGGTCCGGGCCGAAGTTCAGGGCGTCGAAGTTGAACCACTCCGCCTCGGCCTCGGGGCCCTCGGCGATCTCGTAGCCCATGGCCACGAAGACGTCCGCGACGCGCTCCATCATGGTGGTGAGCGGGTGGCGGGCGCCGGCCGGGACGCGGTCGTAGGGGAGGGTGACGTCCACCGACTCCTCGACCAGCACACGGGCGTCGCGCTCGGCCTCCAGTTCCGCCTGGCGGGTGGCGAGCGCCTTGTTGACGGCGCCGCGGGCCTGGCCCACGCGCTTGCCCGCCTCGGCCTTGGCCTGCGGCGGCAGGGCGCCGATCTCGCGGTTGGCGAGAGCCAGCGGCGAGGTGCCGCCGGCGTGGGCGGTCTTCGCCTCCTGGAGGGCCTCGAGCGAGTCGGCGGCGGCGAAGGCGGCGAGCGCCTCGTCCCGCATGCGCTCGATGTTTTCCGGTTTCAACGCCTCGACCTCGACCGGGTCGTACGACTTATTCGGTGCCGACATCTCTTCCCGTGCTCTTCCGATTGGCTGGCTGGAGTGGCCCCGCTTGGACGGCTGTCCCGGCCGCCGTCCCGGTGGGGGCGGCGTGTCCCGGCGGCCGTGTCCCAGAAGGCGGGGACACCAAGGTGCCAAGGGCCGAGTCTAACGGGGCCGGTATGTGCGGACGTGCCCGTGGGCCGCGGTCCGGCGCCCGGATCTCCGGAGGAGGTCCTTCAGAGGAGGTGCGCCGGGGTGCCCACGGGCAGGGTAAATCGGAACTGGGCGCCGCCCGAGGCGGCCCGCCCGACCGTGATGACGCCGGAGTGGGCTTCGACGATGCCCTTGACGATGTAGAGCCCCAGGCCGGTGCCGCCGCGCTTGCTGCCCCGCCAGAAGCGGGTGAAGACGCGGTTCATGGACTCCTCCGGGATGCCGGGGCCCTCGTCGCTCACGGTGACCGACGTGGCGGCCTCCACCCCCTCGCGGGGCGAGGCCTGGGCCGTGATCTCGATGGTGACAGTCCCGCCGCCGTGGCGCACGGCGTTTTCCAGCAGGTTGCCGAGCACCTGGTCGACCTTGTCGGGGTCGGCCCACAGGTCGGGCAGCGGCCGCTCGACGTGGAGCCGGAACCGGTCGGGGCTCTGGCCGGCCGCGACGTACGCCTGGATGTGGCGGTCCACGGCGGCGGCGATGTCGACGGGCTGGCGGCGCAGTTCCAGGCGGCCGGAGTCGATGCGGGAGATGTCGAGGAGCTCGGCGATCAGGCGGGTGACCCGGTCGGCGTCCGCGTCCACGGTCTCCAGCATCAGCCGCTTCTGGTCGTCGGTGAAGCGTTCCCACTTGGCGAGCAGGGTGGCCGTGAACCCCTTCACCGAGGTCAGCGGCGAGCGCAGTTCGTGGGCGACGGTGGCGATCAGCTCGGCGTGGCTGCGCTCGGTGCGGCGGCGGGCCTCGGTGTCGCGCAGGCACACCACCACCCGGCGCACCGGGCCGCCGGGGCGTTCGCGCACGTAGCGGGCGGAGACCAGGACCTCACGGCCGCCGGGCAGCAGCAGGTTGCGTTCCGGCTGGCGGGTGCGGGTGGCGAGGCCGCCGTAGGGGTCGGTCAGCCGCCACCAGCGGCGGCCGTCCAGGTCCTCCAGCGGCAGGGCGCGCTCCAGGGAGAGCCCGACGGCCTCCTGCGCGGGGGTGGCGGTGATCCGTTCGGCGGCGGCGTTGAAGCAGACCACCCGGCCGCGTTCGTCGGCGACGACCAGGCCGTCGGGCAGGTCGTCGGGGCACACGGTGCCGTCCGGCGGCAGGACGTCGGGGACGGTTCCGGGAGGGCCGGGCGCGTTGCCGCGCCGGGGTGGCGCGCCCGGCGCCGTGCCGGACGGCGTGCCCTTCGACGTACTGGTGCCGACGCTCATCCCCGTACCCGCCTCTGCCTGTTGGGAGGGCCCCCGAGGCAGTCACCCTACTAGCTGCCGGTGACGGAGCGGCACCCTCCGGCGGCGCGCTGTGCACGGGCGGAGGCGTAGAGGCACACGGCGGCGGCGGTCGCGAGGTTGAGGCTTTCGGCCCTGCCGTGGATCGGCACGCGCACCACGGCGTCGGCGAGTGCGCGGGTCTCCTCCGGCAGGCCCCAGGCCTCGTTGCCGAAGACCCAGGCGGTCGGGCCGCCCATGGAGCCGGTGTCCAGCTCGTGGTCCAGGTCGTGGGTTCCGGCGCCGTCGGCGGCGAGCACGGTGACCCCTGCCTCCTTGAGCCCGGCGACGGCCCGCTCGACGGGCACGCCGACCGCGACCGGCAGGTGGAAGTGGGAGCCGACGGAGGCGCGGACGGCCTTGGGGTTGTAGAGGTCCACGGACGCGTCGGTGAGCACCACGGCCTCGGCGCCGGCCGCGTCGGCGCAGCGCAGGACGGTGCCGGCGTTGCCGGGGTCGCGGACGTTGGCGAGCACGGCGACCAGCTTGGGCCGGGCGCGGAGGATCTCCTCGAACGGCGTGTCCACGAAGCGGCAGACGCCGACGAGGCCCTGCGGGGTGACCGTGGTGGAGATGTCGGCGATCACCTGCTCGTCCGCCAGGTGCACCCGGGCGCCGGCCGCGCGGGCGTCGTCGACGATGTCGGGGTACCGGTCGGCGGCCTCGGGCGTGGCGAACAGCTCGGTGAGGGTGGACGTGCCGCCGGGGCCGCCGGGGCCTCGGTGGGCCGCGGCCTCGCGGACCGCCTGGGGGCCCTCGGCGAGGAACAGCCGCTCCTTGCTCCGGAAGTTCCGCTTCGCCAGCCGCCGGGCGGCGCCGACGCGAGGGGAACGCGGGGAGATCAGCTCGGGGGCTGCGGAGGGCATGTACTCACCTTCGGTGGCGGGACGGCGGAACTCGGGCGTCGGTGGTAAGGGGGCCCCGCGGGGAGGGACCCGCGGGCGCCGGCACGGAACGGGACGGACACGGAACGCCCCACCCGCACGGACGGCGGCGTCCGGGAGGCGCGGTGGCCCGCACGCGGGCGTCCCGCGCGAGGAGCGTCCCGTCGCCGGGCGTCCACGCACGTGACCCCCGGCGCGGAACGTCACGACGGCGGGCGTCCACGCACCGAGACACCCGCCGGCGGAACGTCACGTCCGCAGGCGTCCACGCACGAGACATCCGGCGCGGAGCGTCGACGCACGGAACGTCCGGCGCGAGGTGTCCCTCCGGCAGGCGTCCGCGGGCGGGGCGTCCCGTCGGCGGGCGTCCGGGGCGCGGAACGCGGGGGTCGTGGGGCCGGGGCCCACACACGTCCGGACCCGCAGGCCGTCAGGCCTGCGGGTCCGGGGTGTCACAGCCGGTGGTCACCGGCAGACGTCACGCGGCCTTCGGCGCGTTCACGTCCGCGGGGAGCGCCTTCTGCGCGACCTCGATCAGCGCCGCGAACGCGGTGGCGTCGTTGACGGCCAGCTCCGCGAGGATCTTGCGGTCCACCTCGACGTTGGCGGCCTTCAGACCCTGGATGAAGCGGTTGTAGGTCATGCCGTTGGCGCGGGCAGCGGCGTTGATGCGCTGGATCCACAGCTGACGGAAGTCGCCCTTGCGCTTCTTGCGGTCGTTGTAGTTGTAGACCAGCGAGTGGGTGACCTGCTCCTTGGCCTTGCGGTACAGGCGCGAACGCTGACCGCGGTAGCCGGAGGCCTGCTCGAGGATCGCCCGGCGCTTCTTGTGGGCGTTGACTGCCCGCTTGACGCGTGCCACTTTTTAACTCCTTGTAGCGGGGCCGTGGTCGATGCTCACACGGCCCGGAAACGACTGGGTCCCGGTCTGACTGACGTGACGGCGGCCGGGCCGCCGGGACGTCACTTGCCGAGAAGCTTCTTGATCTTCTTGGCGTCGCCCGGGGCCATCTCGGCGTTGCCGGTGAGGCGACGCGTCAGACGGGACGACTTGTGCTCGAGCAGGTGGCGCTTGCCGGCGCGCTCACGGAGCACCTTGCCGGAGCCGGTGACCTTGAAGCGCTTGCTGGCACCGCTGTGCGACTTGTTCTTCGGCATAGCGCCGTTCTCTCCTCGTCGGTGGCGCTCCGGTGCCCGGTTCGGCTGCCTCTCGGCGGCCAGGCCGGGCACCTGTGGAGCGTCGCTGTTTTTCGGTGGACACACCCTGAGGCCTGATCGAAGGATCGGGCGCCCTGGATGATCAGGCGTCGGACGAAGCCTCGGCCTGGCCGTCGGCGGGGGCCTCGGCGGCGTTCTGCGACTTGCCGGGGTTGGCCTTCGCTTCCGCCTTGCGGGCCGCCTGGGCCTCGCGGGCCTCGGCCATCGCCTCGGTCTTCTTCTTGTGCGGACCGAGGACCATGATCATGTTGCGGCCGTCCTGCTTCGGGTTCGACTCGACGAACCCGAGGTCGGCGACATCCTCCGCGAGACGCTGCAGCAGTCGGTAGCCCAGCTCGGGACGGGACTGCTCACGACCGCGGAACATGATCGTGATCTTGACCTTGTCGCCCTGCTTGAGGAACCGGACGACGTGACCCTTCTTGGTGTCGTAGTCGTGCGGGTCGATCTTCGGCCGGAGCTTCATCTCCTTGATGACCGTGTGCGCCTGGTTCTTGCGCGCCTCACGGGCCTTCATGGCCGACTCGTACTTGAACTTCCCGTAGTCCATGAGCTTGCACACGGGCGGACGGGCGTTCGCCGCGACCTCGACCAGGTCCAGGTCGTACTCCTGCGCAAGCTCCAGGGCCTTGGCAAGCGGGACAATCCCGACCTGCTCGCCGCTGGGACCGACAAGTCGCACCTCGGGAACGCGAATCCGGTCGTTGATGCGGGGCTCGGCGCTGATGGATCCTCCTCGGTAGCACCACGCGGCAGCCTGGCATGACAGCCGCGGACGTCTGTGTCTTCGTCGGACCTAACCGCGCCGGGACAAGAAAAATGCCCCGCACGGTCTCACAGGCGGGGCTCCTCGAACTGCTACCGGAGCACCGCCGCGAGTGTCGCGGGGCGCGCATTCGGCGAACGACGTCCTGGAACGGACGGCCTTCGCTGACCGGTGACCCGCCGCCCGGAGGGCAGCCAGGTGGGAGTTCGAAGGACTCCACTTGTGGGCCGGTTCCGCGGTCCCGAAGGGTTTCGCGACGCACGTGTCCGGCCGGTCGTCACCCTAGGTTAGCAGCTCCGGGGGTGGGGCGCTAACCGGTGCCCGCCGGGGTCCGGCCCCCGGCTCCCGGGCGCGGGACGCGCGGGGCCTGCGCCTATCGTGTCACCCATGAGTGAGACCTCCCCCTCGGGCGCGCACGAGCACGCCGAACACGCCGACACCGCCGCGACGCCCGACTTCGACGCCATGACCCGCGACATCGCGGAGGTCCCGGCCGTCGAGGTCATCGTGACGGTCGCCGTCAACCTGATGAGCGCCGCCGCGGTCAACCTCGGCCTCACCGAGGAGGGCGACAGGTACAAGGACCTCGACGAGGCCCGCAAGCTGATCCACGCGCTGGCCGGCCTGCTGGACGCGAGCGCCACCGAGATCAGCTCCTTCCACGCCGCCCCGCTGAAGGACGGCCTGAAGTCGCTGCAGCTCGCCTTCCGCGAGGCCTCGGCCGTCCCGGACGAGCCGGGACAGGGCCCGGGCGAGAAGTACACGGGCCCCGTCTGGGGCTGACGGCCCCGTCCTCAGGGGTCTGGCGCACGTCACGTAGTCCTCAGGGGTCTAGCGCACGTAGAGGGGCTCGCCCGGCAGCGGGGTCCCGGCCGGCACCACCGCCAGGTCGAGACCGCGCAGCAGGCGGGCCCTCAGTGTTTCGTCGGCGGCGAGCCGGCCGGCGACGGAGCGGACCACCGCGGCCGCGGCCTCCGGGTCGTCGAGGACCAGTGCCAGCATCCCGTCCCGCTCCCCCGGCACCAGGTACGCCCGGCCGACGGCGGGCTCGGCCGCCACGGCCGCGCGCACCGCGGCGGCGACGGCGGGGTCGGCCGGCGGGTCCACGGAGGTCCGGCCCTCGGCCAGCGCCAGCAGCGCGGGGCGGTTGAGCTCGTACGGCACCGGACCGGCGAGGTCCAGGACCACGGTGTCCGCCTTCTCGTGCGCGGCGGCCTGCAGCGCCTGGTGCAGCGGGACGGCGACGGGCCGGGCCTCCGGGTCCCACAGGGCGAGCGCCTCCGTGGAGGTGAAGGCGGGCAGCGCGGTGCGGTGGCCGGCCTTCAGCGTCGGCACGGCCATGTCGCTGGTCTTCTCCCGGCGCAGACCGTTCTCGTCCTCCTCCACCTCGCCGAGGACGGCGACGACGGGGACGAGGAGGCGGGCGTCCTTCAGGGCCTCCAGCACGGGGCCGTGGGCGGTGCGGTCCTCGGACCACGCACGCAGCGCCGCGGCGAGCCGCGGATCCGCGGACCCGTCGTCGTCCGCGAACCCGGGATCAGGGATGTTCTTCTTCACGCCCCGACCCTATCCCCGCGCTCCGCACGGCCGGGCGGGACCCAAGGCCCTGCGGGGCGGGCCGTAGGGGCCCCACCGCCGCGCACCGGTCGCCCCGGCGCGGCGGGCGGCCGGCTCCACCGCGCCCGGCAGGCGGGGCGGCCACCCGCCGCCGCCCGGTGAACGCGGGGTCAGGCGCCGCGGCGGCCGCGGGCGAGGGCCGTCGCGCCGAGGAGGAGGACCACGCCGGCCCCCGCCGCGGGGTACGCCCACCCGGGCGCGCCGGGGCCCCCGGCCGCGTCCTCGGGCCCGTCCCCGAAGTACCGCTCGCGGTAGGGGTGCGCCGGCCGCCGCTCCTCCGGTTCCGCCTTCTCCGCCGCCCGCAGCGCCGCGACCGGGTCCAGCAGCCCGTGCCCCCGGGAGTCGTCCCGCCCGCCGTCGGGCGCGTTGCGCGCCGTGTCCTCGAGCAGCCGCTTCACCTGGGCCGGCGACAGGTCCGGGTGCGCGGACTTCAGCAGCGCCGCCGCCCCGGACACCCACGCCGCCGCCGCGCTGGTGCCCCAGCCCTCGTAGTACTGCCCGTCCGGGTCGGCCGTGACGACGTCCACCCCCGGCGCGCTGACCGTGGCGTACCACCGGCGGGTGGAGAAGTCGGCCCGCTTCCCGTCCTGGTCGACCGCCGTCACCGCGATGACCCCCGGGTACGCCGCCGGGTAGGACACCCGGTTGCCGGACTCGCCGCCGTTGCCGGCCGAGGCCACCACCACGACCCCCTTGGCCAGGGCGTACTGGACCGCCTCGTCCTGTTCCCGCTCGGGGTGCGCGGACCGGGAGTCGTCGCCCAGCGAGAGGTTGATGACGTCCGCGCCGTGGTCGACGGCCCAGCGGATGCCCTCGGCGAGCGCGTCGGCGCGGGTGCGGCGGGCCTTGGCGAGCTGCGGGTCGTCCTCCTCGAGGATCACCCGCACCGGGAGGATCCGCGCCTCGGGCGCCAGCCCCATGACGCCGTCGCCGTCGTTCCAGCCGTGGCCGTGACCGGCGATGATGCCCGCCATGGCGGTGCCGTGCCCGGCCCAGGCGTCGTCGCCCGGTCCGGCGCCGAAGCCGACCAGGTCCTTGCCCGGCAGGACGTTGCCCGCGAGGTCGGGGTGGTCGGGGTCCACGCCGGTGTCGAGCACGGCGACGGTGACGCCCTCGCCGCGCGTGGTCCGCCAGGCCTGCTCCGCGCGCAGCTCCCGCAGGGCCCACTGCCCGTCCCGGATCAGGTCGGCGTGCGCCGCGGGGAGGGGCAGCAGCACCAGGGTCGCGCCCAGCACGGCGGCCAGCGCGGCGCCGCGGCGGCGGCCCCGGCGCACCGGGCCGCGGCCGGAGGCCCGCGCCTGCCCGGCGGCGGGCGGCACCGGCCCCGGCGTGTCGTTCACGTCGGCGGCGTCGACGGCGGCAGCAGCGGCGTCGGCGGCGGCGGTGTCGGTCACGAGGGGGTCTCCCGGTAGGGGGCGACGGTCCTGCGCAGGTCCTGGGCGAACAGGCCGGCCAGCCGCCCGGCGTCGTGACCGAGCCCGGCCTGGGCGGGGGCGGCGTTGGTGGAGCCCTGGAGGGCCTCCGGCGCGGGCACCGGCTTCTCCACCGCCCGTCCGTCCGCCCAGCCGGAGACGGCGTAGACGATCACGGGGGTCTCGGTCAGCACGTCCAGCGCCCAGGCCGCGCGCTGGCCGTCGCCGAACCCCTCGGCGGGGGTGCCCTCGGCCGCGTACGGGCGGGGCAGCCGGTCGGCGCTGACGTCCAGCCCGTCCTCCCGGACCCGGGTGCGCAGGGCCCGCATCTCGTCGGCGTCCCCCTCGGTGAAGAGCAGGCCGACGGTGACCAGGTGGCTGCCGGTGGCGTCGGTGTAGGTGGCGCGGAGCAGGCGTTCGCAGCCGACGGTTGCGAGGGTCTTGTGCAGCGCGGGGTCGAAGGCGTCGGAGCACCCGCTGTCGGGGGCGACCGCGACGCGGTTCCAGGTGCGGTCCGCGCCGCCGGGGCCCAGGTCCCGGCCCTTGACGGTGGGCGGGAAGAGCTCGTCGACCGGGGTGGTGCGCCACAGGGCGCGGGCCTCCGCGTAGGCGTCCCCCCCGCCCTCCCCGCCGCTGGTGATCGCGGCGGTGGTGCCGGCGGCCAGCAGTCCTGTCCCGAGCAGTCCGCAGGCCAGGGCCGCTCCCATCCGCCCCCGTCCCCGCGGACGGAACGGGGCGCCGGGAACGGGCGGCGGCGTCACCGTCGCGGAGGTCCCGGCGACGGGCGGAGCCCACGGCGGCCGCGCGGGCGGGCGCTCGGCGGACAGGGCGGCCGGCGGAGCGGCGGAAGCCGGGGGCACCGGGGCGGGAACGCCCGGCACCGGGGCGGAAGCGGGCGGCGACGGGGCGGCGGGGCCGGGCGGGACCGGACGCAGCCGGACGGTGGTCTCCTGGGCCGTCGGCCGGGAGCCCACGGCGGGCGGCGCGTCGGGGAAGCGCGCGGACGCGGCGGGTGGCGGCGGCGTCCGGTCGCGGGCCGGGTCCGCGCTCTCGCGGCGGTGCGGGGGAACGGTCATGGGAGAGGGTGGGGGATCGTGCGGCGGCCGGGCCGGGGGGAACGGACGGCGCGCTTCCGTGCTCATCTCCACCCCCGCCTCCGTGCCTGGTGTGCGCGTCACTCTACGGCCAGACGCGCCCGGCCGGGGAACCGGTTCTCGGCGTCGCGGCATCTGCCCGGATCGTCCCCCTACCCTGGCGTGCGCATGCCTGGCAGTCTGCGTCCATGACAGCCCGAGCCACCGATCGCACCCGGTACGACCGGGCCACCGCGCACCTCGACGCCCCTCTGGCCGTGGTCGATGTGGAGGCCTTCGACGCCAACGCCGACGACCTGGTCCGCCGGGCGGGCGGCAAACCGGTCCGGGTGGCCAGCAAGTCGGTGCGCTGCCGCGCCCTGCTGGAACGCGTCCTGGCCCGCCCGGGGTTCGCCGGGATCATGTCCTTCACGCTGCCCGAGTCGCTGTGGCTGGCCCGGGCGGGCTTCGAGGACGTGCTGTGCGCCTATCCGTCCGCGGACCGCTCCGCCTTCGCGGAGCTGTGCTCCGACCCCAAGCTGGCCGCCGCGGTGACGGTGATGGTGGACGACCCGGCGCAGCTGCGGCTGATCGAGGAGGCGCGGGGCGCGGGCGGGGAGACGGTCCGGGTCTGCCTCGAGCTGGACACCTCGCTGCGGCTGCTGGGCGGACGGGTCCGGGTGGGCGCCCGGCGCTCCCCGCTGCACGCCCCCGAGCAGGTGGCGGAGATGGCGCGGGCGGTGGCGGGGCGCCCCGGCTTCCGGCTGGTGGGCCTGATGGCGTACGAGGGTCACGTCGCCGGGGTGGGGGACGCGGTGGCGGGCAAGCCGCTGAAGTCCCGCGCGGTGCGGCTGATGCAGTCGGCGGCGCGGCGTGAACTGGCGGCGCGCCGGGCGGCTGCGGTCCGCGCGGTGCGGGAGGCCGCGCCGCACCTGGAGTTCGTCAACGGCGGCGGCACCGGCAGCGTGCAGCACACGGCGGCGGAGGAGGCGGTCACCGAGATCGCCGCCGGCTCGGGCCTGTTCGCGCCGCGGCTGTTCGACGACTACACGTCCTTCCGGGCCCGGCCCGCCGCCCTGTTCGCCCAGCCGGTGGTCCGGCGTCCCGGCGTGGGCGTGGTGACGGTCCTGGGCGGCGGCTACCCGGCCTCCGGCGCCCCCGGCCGGGACCGGCTCCCCCAGCCGTACCTGCCGGAGGGGCTGCGGTACGACCCGATGGAGGGCGCAGGGGAGGTGCAGACGCCGCTGATGGGGTCGGCGGCGGACGACCTGCTCGTGGGCGACCGGGTGTGGTTCCGCCACGCCAAGGCGGGCGAGCTGTGCGAACGCTTCGCCGCCCTCCACCTGGTCGAGGGCGACCGGGTCGTCCGCACGGTGCCGACCTACCGGGGCGAGGGCATGACCTTCCTGTGAGCCGCCGGCTCACCCCGCACCACGCCGGGCCGCCCGCCGGGCGGTCCTACAGCGGCTGGTCGGGGATCACCGTGCCGTCGTCCCGCCGGACCGGCGCGCCGGTGCCGTCGGGGCGGGTGAAGGCGGTCGTCGAACAGGGGTGGTGGCCGCGCTCGGCGGGGAGCGGCCGGATGAACATCGGCTGGACCAGCCACCGGCCGTCGGCGTTGTCGCGGGCCCGGCAGAGGATCTCCGGCTTCCGCCGGTCCAGCACCACCCGCAGTCCGGAGGCGTCGCCGACGAAGGTGACGTCGGTGTCCGCGTCCCCGGCGCCCAGCAGGGGACGTCGCGCGGGCTGCTGCCGCTGCCAGGCGGCGGCGCCGCGGACCCCGTAGATCTCCTCGTTGACCCAGCAGCGCTTGCCGTCGACGTAGGGGATGACCTCGCCCCTGTTCGTGCCGACCGCCCCGCAGCCTTCGGCGTCCAGGGTGATCCGGCCGCGGGCGTCGGTGACGGCGCGGATGGCGACGGTGTGGGCGGCGTCCACCCCGACAGGCTTCGCCCAGACCTCGGTGACGGGCTCGAACCCGGCGGAGACCACGTACACCGCGAACCCGGCCCGCTGCAGCGCCCGGATCAGCTCCCGCTGCTGCTCGTAGGGGCGGACCCAGCCCGGCACGGACCGGGTGCCCAGCCGGACGGTGGACCCGACCGGCGCGGCCAGCGCCTCCTTGCGCGCGGCGGAGGCGATCTCGCGGACCTCCTGCGGGGTGAGGCCGGCGAACAGCCGGGGCACCCAGGCGTACTGGGGCACGGTGCGGCGGTGGTTCCAGTTCCCGGCGAAGGCGGGTTCGCCGGCGGCGGTGCGGGCGGTCTCGCGGATCAGCGAGATCTCGTCGGCGCAGGCCGGCATCGCGGAGGTCGGCATGGCCCCGCCCGCCGGCTTGCGCCCGCAGGCGGTGCGCAGGGCGGTCTCGGCGGCGGGGGTGAGCCAGGGGCTGGTGTCGGACCAGTCGGCGGGCCGCCGCAGCCGGTCGTGGCGCAGGGCCCACGACAGGGTGGCGTCGGTGACGTCGTTCTTGACGACGGTGTTGTCCCAGTCGAAGACCGCGACCGGCGGCGTGCCGCGCCGGCCGGTGGCGCACGGGCCGCGGGTGTCGATCAGCCGCTGCAGCCGCTCCCGGTTGTCACCGCTCCACTCCCCCGTGAGCCGGGGGCAGCGGCTCTCACGGCCGACCCCGGCGGCCGGCGCGTCCCCGGCGGACGGGGCGGTCGGCGCGGCCGAGGCGGGCGGGGCGGCCGGCGCGGGCGGGGCGGCCGGCGCGGCCGAGGACGGAACCGCCGCGGCCACCAGGGTGGTGGCCGCGGCGAGGGTCCGGGCGGCACGGAGGAGCAGGCGACGGTGCGTCAGGTGTCCCATATGTCCGGGACCGTACACCGGCGTCCGCTACAGGGGCGTGACGTACGCGCCCGAGATGCCGCCGTCCACCAGGAAGTCGGTGGCGTTGACGAACGAGGAGTCGTCGCTGGCGAGGAAGGCCACCGCGGCGGCGATCTCCTCGGCGTCGGCGAACCGGCCGACCGGGATGTGCACCAGCCGGCGCGCGGCGCGCTCCGGGTCCTTGGCGAACAGCTCCCGCAGCAGGGGCGTGTTGACGGGCCCGGGGCACAGGGCGTTGACCCGGATGCCCTCCCGGGCGAACTGCACGCCGAGTTCGCGGGACATGGCGAGCACGCCGCCCTTGGAGGCGGTGTAGGAGATCTGCGAGGTGGCCGCGCCCATCCGGGCGACGAAGGACGCGGTGTTGATGATGGAGCCCCGGCCCTGTCGCCGCATGTAGGGGATGGCGGCCTTGCAGCACAGGTACACCGAGGTGAGGTTGACCTCCTGGACCCGCTTCCACGCCTCCAGGCCGGTGTCCAGGATGGAGTCGTCGTCGGGCGGGGAGATGCCGGCGTTGTTGAAGGCGATGTCGACCGAGCCGTATGTCTCGTACGCGGTGCTGAACAGGGCCTCGACCTGCTCCGGGTCGGTGACGTCGACCTGGACGAAGGTGCCGCCGACCTCCTCGGCGGCGGCCTTGCCGGTGGTCTCGTCGACGTCGCCGCAGACGACGTGCGCGCCCTCGGCGGCGAGCCGCCGGACGGTGGCCAGGCCGATGCCGCTGCCGGCGCCGGTGACGACGGCGGTGCGGCCGACGAGACGGCGGCAGACGACTTCCCTGTCGGTGCCGGTCCGGCCGGTGCCGGTCGGGCTGGTGTCGCTCATCGGTCGGTGCCCTCCGTGCTGATGAAGACGTTCTTGGTCTCGGTGAAGGCGGCCAGGGCGTCCGGGCCGAGTTCGCGGCCGATGCCGGACGCGCCGAAGCCGCCGAAGGGGGTCCAGTAGCGGACGCTGGAGTGGGAGTTGACCGACAGGTTGCCGGCCCGCACGGCGCGGGAGACCCGCAGCGCGCGGCCCACGTCACGGGTCCACAGCGAGCCGGAGAGGCCGTACTCGGTGCCGTTGGCGAGCCGGACGGCGTCCGCCTCGTCCTCGAAGGGCAGCACCACGGCGACCGGCCCGAAGATCTCCTCGCACGCCGCGGGGGCCTCCGGGGAGAGACCGGTGAGCACCGTCGGCGGGAACCAGAAGCCCGGCCCCTCGGGCGCCCTGCCGCGGATCGCGGGCGTGCCGCCGTCGCCGCGGGCGCCCTCCACGTAGGCGCCGACCCGCTCGAGCTGGGCGCGGGAGATCAGCGGGCCCATCTGGGTCCGCTCGTCGGCCGGGTCCCCCACCCGCACCGACTCGACGGCGGGTTCCAGCAGTTCCAGGAACCGGTCGTACACCGGCCGCTGCACCAGGATCCGGGTGCGGGCGCAGCAGTCCTGGCCGGCGTTGTCGAGGAAGGCCATGGGGGCGGCGGCCGCGGCGGCCTCCAGGTCGGCGTCGGCGAAGACGATGTTGGGGCTCTTGCCGCCGAGTTCCAGGGTGATCCGCTTGACCTGGTCGGAGCAGAGCGCCATCACCCGTCGGCCGACCCGGGACGAGCCGGTGAAGACGATCTTGGCGACGCCGGGGTGCCGCACCAGCGCCTCGCCCGCGACGTCGCCGCGTCCGGGAAGCACCTGGAGCAGGTCCTCGGGCAGTCCCGCCTCCAGGGCCAGTTCGGCCAGGCGCAGGGCGGTGAGCGGGGTGGTCTCGGCGGGCTTGAGGACCACCGCGTTGCCCGCGGCCAGGGCGGGGGCGAAGCCCCAGGCGGCGATGGGCATCGGGAAGTTCCACGGCACGATCACGCCGATCACGCCGAGCGGTTCGAGGAAGGTGACGTCGATGCCTCCGGCGACCGGGATCTGGCGGCCGGTGAGCCGTTCCACGCCGCCGGCCGCGTAGTCCAGCAGGTCGCGGACGTTGCCGGCCTCCCAGCGGGCGTTGCCGACAATGTGTCCGGCCTCCCGGACCTCCAACTGGGCGAGTTCCTCCAGGTGTTCGTCGACGACGGCCGCGAAGCGGCGGAGCTGCCGGGCCCGTTCGCCCGGGGCGAGCGCCGCCCAACCGGTCTGGGCGCGGGCGGCCCGGCGCACGGCGTCGTCGACGTCCGCGGCGGTGGCGCCGGGGACGGAGGCGATGGTCTCCCCGGTGGCGGGGTCGAGCACGTCGAGGGGGGAGGAGTCGGTCATGCGCGGTCTCACAGTCGTTCGAAGGAGCGGCGCAGCTCCCAGTCGGTGACGGCGGCGTCGAAGGCGGCGACCTCGACACGGGCCATGTTCAGGTAGTGGTCGACCACCTCGTCGCCGAAGGCGGCGCGGGCCAGGTCGCTGTGCTCCCAGAGGTCGGCCGCGTCCCGCAGGGTGCCGGGCACCCGCGGGTACCCGGCGGCGTAGGCGTTGCCCGGGCAGGCGTCGGGGAGTTCCAGCTTGCGCTCGATGCCGTGCAGTCCGGCCGCGACCATCCCGGCCAGCGCCAGGTAGGGGTTGACGTCGCCGCCGGGCAGCCGGTTCTCGAACCGCAGCGACTGCCCGTGGCCGACGACGCGCAGCGCGCAGGTGCGGTTGTCCTGGCCCCAGGCGACGGCGGTGGGCGCGAAGGAGCCGGGCTGGAACCGCTTGTAGGAGTTGATGTTGGGCGCGTACAGCAGCGTGAACTCCCGCAGCGCGGCGAGCTGTCCGGCCAGGAAGTGCCGCATGGTGTCGGACATGCCGTGCTCGCCGTCGCCGGACATCACGCTGCGCCCGTCGCCGTCCCAGAGCGACAGGTGCACGTGGCAGGAGTTGCCCTCGCGCTCGTTGTACTTGGCCATGAAGGTGAGGGAGACGCCTTCCTGGGAGGCGATCTCCTTGGCGCCGGTCTTGTAGAGGGCGTGCTGGTCGCAGGTGGTCAGCGCCTCGTCGTAGCGGAACGCGATCTCGTGCTGGCCGGGGTTGCACTCCCCCTTGGCGGACTCCACGGTCATCCCGGCGGCGGCCATCTCGTTGCGGATGCGGCGCAGCAGGGGTTCCATCCGGCCGGTGCCGAGGACCGAGTAGTCGACGTTGTACTGGTTGGCGGGGGTGAGGCCGCGGTAGCCGGCGTCCCAGGCCTGCTCGTAGGTGTCCTTGAAGACGATGAACTCCAGCTCGGTGCCGGCCCTGGCGGTGAGTCCGTGGGCGGCCAGCCGGTCGAGCTGGCGGCGCAGGATCTGGCGGGGCGCGGCGGCCACCGGGCTGCCGTCGGCCCAGGCGAGGTCGGCGGTGAGCAGGGCGGTGCCGGGGTGCCAGGGGATCCGGCGCAGGGTGCTGACGTCGGGGTACATGGCGAAGTCGCCGTAGCCGTGGTCCCAGGAGGACATGGCGTACCCGTCGACGGTGTTCATCTCGGTGTCCACGGCGAGCAGGTAGTTGCAGCCCTCGGTGCCGTGGTCGAGCACCTCGTCGAGGAAGAACCGGGCGGCGAACCGCTTGCCCTGCAACCGCCCCTGCATGTCGGTGAAGGCGAGGACGACGGTGTCGATCTCCCCGGCCGTCACCAGGGCCTTGAGTTCGTCCACACCGAGCGGGGGTGTGCGGTCGGCCACGGGGTGGTCCTCCTTCGGGCTCGCGCACAGGCCCTGCGGCCTGCCGGAATCCATAACGTAGGGCGTGCGGAGCGGGCGAGGGAAGGGGGCGCGGCGGGACTCCTGGGGCCGCCGCCGCCGACCGTGACCGGTGGTGTTCCGGTTGAAAAGGCGGGCCGGAGCGATCAGGGTGTGCGGCAGGACCGGCCGGAAGGGCGGGACCCGGCCGGCGCGGCACCACCGGGGCCGCGCCGGCGGAACCAGGGAGAGAGGCAGCCGCATGTCCGAGCGTCCGCTGATCGGGCTCAGCACCTACCTGGAGGCGGGGGTGCGGTGGGGCTCCTGGGAGCTGGACGCGGCGCTGCTGCCGTCCGGCTACCACCGGCTGGTGCAGCGGGCGGGCGGGATCGCGCTGCTGCTGCCGCCGGACGTGCCCGGGCGGGCGGCGGAGGCGGTGGCACGCCTGGACGGGCTGCTCGTCGCGGGCGGGCCGGACGTCGACCCCTCCCACTACGGCGCGCGGCGGGACCCGCGCACCGGGCCGCCGGCGCCCGAGCGGGACGCGTGGGAGCTGGCGCTGATCCACGCGGCGCTCCGGGCGCGGGTGCCGCTGCTGGGGGTGTGCCGGGGGATGCAGCTGCTCAACGTCGCCCTGGGGGGCACGCTGACGCAGCACGTGGACGGCCACGCGGAGGCGCCGGGGGTGTTCGGGCGGCACGAGGTGATGCCGGTGGCCGGGACGCGGTACGCCGAGCTGGTGCCGGAGGTGACGTCGGTGCCGACCTACCACCACCAGGCGGTGGAGCGGCTGGGGGCGGGCCTGGTCGTCTCGGCGCGGGCCGTCTCCGACGGGACGGTCGAGGCCGTCGAACGCCCCGGCGCCGACTGGGTCATGGGCGTCCAGTGGCACCCCGAGATGTGCACCGACCTCCGCCTGCTGAGTGCCCTGGTCGGCTCGGCGGCGCGCGTCCGGGCGTGAGCGGGGGCCTCAGACGCGGGTCAGGGAGAGCAGTTCCCTGGCCGGTCCCACCGGGCGGTGGCCGACGGGCCAGACGGCGCGGAGGTCCCGGCGGAGGCGGACCTCCGGGTCGAGGGTCACCGGGACCAGACGCCGGGCCGCGACCTCCTCGGCGACCGCCAGTTCACTGACCACGGCCGGTCCCGCGCCGCCGACCGCCGCCGACTTCACCGCCGTGGTGGAGGACAGTTCGATCAGCGGGCGGGCCACCCCGCCCAGGGCGTCCTCGAGGACCTGCCGCGTCCCGGACCCCTCCTCCCGCAGGATCAGCGGGGTGCCGGCCAGCTCCTCCCCCGGCACCGGTCGCCGGCGCCGCGCCCAGGGGTGGCCGGGGGCGACGACCACCAGCAGCAGGTCGTGGGCGACCACCGCCGAGTCCAGCCCTTCCGGCACGGAGAGCCCTTCGACGAACCCGAGGTCCGCCTCGCCGGAGCGGACGCGGCGCGCCACCTCCGCCGAGTTCCCGGCGTGCAGCGACACCGCCGTGCCGGGCCGCCGCTCGCTGAGCGCGATCAACCAGCCCGGCAGCAGGTACTCGGCGATCGTCATGCTCGCCGCCACCCGCAGCCGCGAGTCGCGCCGGTCCTGCAGGGCCCGTGTGCCGGCGTCGAACGCCGCCGCGGCCTCCACGACCTTGCGGGCCCAGTCCGCGACCAGTTGCCCGGTGTCGGTGAGCCGCGACCCGCGCGGCGAGCGGTCGACCAGGGCCAGCCCCAGGTGGCGTTCCATGGACCGCACCCGGCTGCTGGCCGCCGGCTGCGAGATTCCCAGCTCCCGGGCGGCCCGGCCCAGGCTCCCCAGCCGCGCCACCGCCAGCAGCAGCTCCAGCGCCCCGAGGTCCGGCACCCGGTGGGCCAGCGATCCGGGGACGTCCGATGCCGCCGCGTGGCCGGCCCCGGAGGCCGGGGACGCGACGGCGTGATGATCGTCGGAGCTGCTCATAACCTCAGCTTATGCCCCCATAGGGAGGATGCCTCTCCCGGTCCGGACCGCCCCCGCGGACGATGGGGACATGATCCGCGCGGTACGTCATCTCGGCCCCAACTGGTACGCGTCCGTCATGGGGACCGCCGTGGTCGGCACGGCGGGAGCCGGTCTGCCGCTCGGCCCGTGGGTGCCGCGGACGCTGTGGACCGCCGTGTGGGCGCTCTCCGCGCTGATGCTGGCGGTCCTGCTGGCCGCCCGCGCGCTCCACTGGCGCCACCACCGCGACCAGGCCCTCCGTCACCTGCTGGACCCGGCCGTCGCCCCGTTCTACGGCTGCGCGGCGATGGCGCTGCTGGCGGTCGGCGGCGGCGCGCTCGCGGTCGGGCGGGACTGGATCGGGCTGCCCGCCGCCGTCGCCGTGGGCCTCACGCTGTTCACGGCCGGCACGGTGGCCGGGCTGGTCGCGGCCGTCGCGGTGCCGTACCTGATGATCGTGCGCCACCGCCCGTCCGCGGCGGACGCGGCGCCCGCCTGGCTGCTGCCCCTGGTCGCGCCGATGGTCTCGGCCGCGCTCGGCCCGCAGTTGGTCCCGCACCTGCCCGGGGGCGCCGCCCGGCAGACCCTGCTGGTCCTGTGCCTGGCGCTGTTCGGTCTCAGTCTGCTGGCGGTGCTGGTGGTCCTGCCGGCCGTGGTCGCCCGTCTGCTCACCGCGGGGCCGCTGCCGCTCGCCCTCACCCCGACGCTGTTCCTGGTCCTCGGCCCGCTGGGCCAGTCCACGACCGCCGTGGGGAACTTCGCGGTGGCCGCGCCGGGCACCGTGCCGGGTCCGTTCGCCGGGGCGCTGGAGGCGGTTGCGGTGCTCTACGGCGTGCCGGTGACCGGCTTCGCCCTGCTCTGGCTGGCCCTGGCCACCGCGCTGCTGGTGCGGGCGGTGCGCGCCGGGATGGGGTTCGCGATGACCTGGTGGGCGTTCACCTTCCCGGTGGGCACCTGCGTCACCGGCGCGACGGCGCTCGGGCTTCGGACCGGGCTGGCCGTGTTCGACGCCCTCGCGGTGCTCCTCTTCGCGGCCCTGGTCACGGCCTGGGCCGCCGCGGCCTTCCACACGGTCCGGGGCCTGCTCCGGGGCCGTCTCCTCGCCCCTCCCGCGCCACCCGTAGGCCCCGCGCCGCCGCGCGAGCCCGTGCCCCCGCCCGCGTCCGCGCCCACGCCCACGCCCACGCCCACGGGCCAGGTCCCGCCGCCGGTCACGGTGTAGCGACCGCGGGGAGGCGTCAGCGCGCCCGGTCCTGCGTGGCCTCGATGTGCTCGGCCACCGCGACCACCACCACCCGCGTCCCCGGCTCGGTGGCCCGCCACCGGTGCCGGACCCCGCCGGTGAGGTACAGGGTGTCACCGCGCCCGAGCCGGTAGGCGCGGCCCTCGGCCTCGACCTCCACCGCCCCGTCGGCGACGTACATCAGCTCGTCGTTGCGGTGCTGGAACTCCCGCCCCGCGTCGTACTCCCCGCTGAACTCGGTGGCGTGCATCTGGTGGTGTCCGCGCACCAGGGTCCGGGTCCGCACCTCCGCCCCGGCCGGTCCCAGGGTCGCGTCGCCGGTGTGCGGCCCGGTGCCGGACGCGCCGCCGCGGGAGTCGTCGCCGAAGCCCTCGCCCCGCACCACGTCCACGCTGCAGGCCGGGTCGGCCGCGGCCAGCAGCTCCACCGCCGTGGTGCGCAGCGCGTCGGCGACCTTCTCCAGGGACCGTTGGCTGGGCCGCGCCCGCTCGTTCTCGATCTGACTGAGGAACGGCACGGACAGGCCGCTCCGCTCGGCCACCGCGGCGAGGGTGAGCTCCAGCGCGCGGCGGCGCCGCCGGACGGCCGCCCCCACCCGCAGGGGCTGTTCCTTGTGGTCGCCCATCGCTCCGGCTCCCTCCCTCGCTGTGTCGGCGCGCGCCGGGACGGCCCGCGCGTAACTCCATGGTGCGGGAAGTCCTTCTCCGGACTTCCTTGACCCCCGGCCCTCCGGCCAAACGGAACTCGACGGACCGTCACGTCCCGCGTCCGCGGCGCGACGGTCCGGTACGAACGGACTCCCACCCCGGCCGCGAGGGCAACCGGGGTGGGAGCGTAGCACTACGTGGCCGTTCGAATCCTCCCTGTGCACGAGGAGGCTTCCGGCCGGGAGCCGTCAGGTGCCGGAGGTCATCCGCTTCGGCACGTCGGGGTGCTCCTCGAGCCAGGCGGCGACGGCCTCGGGCTCCTTGCCCTGTCCCCTGCGGACGATCTCGGCCTCCAGGGAGGCCAGTTCCTTCTCGGTCATACGGAAGCCCTTGATCCAGCCGGCGAGCCGCGGGTACTGCTCCGGGAAGTCCTTCGCGGCGATGGTGTGGATCTTGTTTCCCTCGCCCCAGGCCCCCTTCGGATCCTTGACCTTGGTGAGCTCGTACTCGTCGTAGGACCAGTGCGGGGACCACAGGGTGACCGCGACGGGCTTCTTCTCCGCGTAGGCGCGCTTGAGTTCGGTGAGCATGGCCGGTGTGGAGCTGTCGACGACCTCGTACTCCTCCTCGAGCCCGTAGGCCGGCAGCACGTCCTTCTTCAGCAGGCTCATCTGGCCGGTGCCGGGCTCGATGCCGACGATCCTGCCGTCGAACTCGTCGGCGCGGCCCTTCAGGTCCTCCATGGAGTCGATGCCCTCGACGTAGGACGGCACCGCGATCTCCAGCGAGGTGGGTTCGTACCAGCTGCCGAGGTCGACGAGGTCGTCCTTGCTCTTCTCCCAGAAGTTGCCCTGGGCGTGCGGCAGCCAGGCGTCGAAGTTGAGGTCGATGTCCCCGCCCGCCAGGCCGGTGTAGACCGGGCCGACGTCCATCTGCTTGAGGTTCATCGTGTAGCCGCGTTCCTCGAGGACGTGCTTCCACAGGTAGGTGATCGCGATGTCCTCCTCCCACGGGAACCAGGCGACCTCCAGCGGGTGCTCGGTCTCCTTGCCGCCCCCGGATCCGCCCGGCAGCGGCGCCCACTCGTCGACGAGTTCGGGGTGCTTCTTCAGCCAGTCCTTCACGGCCTTGTCGTGGTTGCCCTTGCCCGCCGCGTTGATCTCCGCCTCGAGGCCGGTGAGCTGCTTCTCGTCCATCCGGAAGTCGCGCAGCCAGTCGGCGACGACCGGGTTCTCGCCGGAGAAGCCGTCACGGGCCAGGGTGTAGATCTTGTCGCCCTTGCCCCAGACGCCCTTGGGGTCCTTGATCTTCTTGAGGTCGTAGTCGTTGTACGCCCAGTGCGGCGACCAGAGCGTCACCACGATCGGTTCCTTCGCCTCGTAGGCGCGCTTGAGCTCGGTGAGCATCGCGGGCGTGGAGCTGGCCTGGACCTGGTACTCGCCCTCCAGGCCGTAGGCGTCCAGCACCTTGTCCTTCAGCAGGGCCATCTCGCCGGCGCTGGGCTCGATGCCGGTGATCCTGCCGTCGAACTCGTCGGCGCGGCCCTTGAGGTCCTCCATGGAGTCGATGCCGTCCATGTAGGCGGGGACGGCGAGCTCCAGCGAGGTCGGGCCGTACCAGGCGCCCAGGCGCTCGACCTTGCCGCCGTGCTTCTCCAGGAAGGGGCCGGAGGTGGTGGGCAGCCAGGCGTCGGTCTGGAAGTCGATGTCGCCGTTGGCCAGCGCGGTGTAGAGCGGGGCCACCTCGTACTGCTGGGTCTCCACCTCGAAGCCGCGCTGCTCCAGGATGTTCTTCCAGACGAAGGTGGAGGCGACGGCCTCCTCCCAGGTGACGTAGCCGATGGTGATCTTCTCGCCCTTGCCGACGTTGCCGGGGTCGTCCGCGGTCGCGGGTCCGGCGGCGGTGCCGCCGAAGACGCCCAGCAGACCGGCGACCATCGCGAGCACGACCACGCCGACCCCGGCGACGACCGGGCGCGGACGGTGGCCGAGGAACCGCGCGTAGCCGGTCGCGCGGACCGCGGCGGCGGCGCGACGGCCCAGCGGGGAGACCTCGCGGCCCAGCGCGCCGGTCATCCGGTCCAGGTAGACGGCCAGGATCACGATGGAGATGCCGGCCTCCGCGCCGAGGCCCACGTCGAGCTGCCCGATGGCGGAGTTCACGGCGCCGCCGAGGCCGCCGGTGCCGACCATGCCGGCGATGGCCGCCATGGAGAGGCCCAGCATGATCACCTGGTTGACGCCCGCCATCACGGTGGGCAGGGCCAGCGGGAGCTGGACGCGGAGCAGGATGTTGCGGCGCGTGGTGCCGAAGGCCTCGGCCGCCTCGACGAGCTCCGGGTCGACCTGGCGGATGCCCAGCTCGGTCATCCGGACGCCGGGCGCCAGGGCGAAGATCAGGGTGGCGACGACGCCCGCCGGGGCGCCGGTGCCGAAGAAGAGCATCGCCGGGATCAGGTAGATCATCGCCGGGGTGGTCTGCATGAAGTCCAGCACCGGCCGGACCACGGCGCTCACCCGGTCCGAGCGGGCGGCCCAGATGCCGAGCGGCACGCCGATCACCAGGGCGATCACGGTCGCCACCAGGAGCAGCGCCAGCGTGATCATGGAGTCGGACCACAGGCCCAGGGCGTCGATGAAGGCGAAGCCCAGGAAGGAGAGGACACCGGCCGCGAGGCCGCGCAGGCGCCAGGCGACGACGGCGAGGATGCCGGCCAGGATCAGCGGCTCGGGAGCCTGGAGGACCGCGTTGATGCCGTCGAAGGCGCCGAGGAAGACGGCCTTGCAGAAGTCGAAGAACCAGGCGACGTTCTCGCGGAGCCAGTCGACCCCCGCGTCGACCCACTGGCCGAAGCTGATGCGCGGCATCAGGCGGCCACCCCCTTCGGGTCACCGCTGCCGGCGTCGCAGGCGACCGCCTCCGCGTCCTGGGGGATGTCGCCGATCACGCCGGCCAGCCGCTCCAGGGAGACCGAGCCGACCAGCCCGCCGTCCTCGTCGAGCACGGCGACCGGGTGGCCGGACCGGGCGCCGAGCGCGCAGAGTTCCTCGACCGGGGTGTCGGGCGTGGCGGTGGGGCAGCTGCAGTCGGCCGCGTCGCTGCGCGGGGCGGTGTCCATCACGGAGGCCGCGGTGAGCACCTTGGAGCGGTCCACGTCCCGGATGAAGGAGGCGACGTACTCGCCCTCCGGGCGGACCAGGATGTCCTCGGCGGTGCCGATCTGCACGATCTCGCCGTCCCGCATCACGGCGATCCGGTCGCCGAGGCGCATCGCCTCGTTGAGGTCGTGGGTGATGAAGACGATGGTCTTGTGGAGGGTCTTCTGCAGGTCCAGGAGCTGGTCCTGCATCTCACGGCGGATCAGCGGGTCCAGGGCGCTGAACGACTCGTCCATCAGCAGCAGGTCGGCGTCGGTGGCCAGCGCGCGGGCCAGGCCGACGCGCTGGCGCATGCCGCCGGAGAGCTCGTCGGGCCAGGACGTCTCCCAGCCCTCCAGCCCGCACAGCGCGAGCGCCTCGGTGGCGCGCCGCTCCCGCTCGGCGCGCGGCACGCCCTGGACCTCCAGGCCGTAGGCGGCGTTCTGCACCACGGTGCGGTGGGGGAAGAGCGCGAAGTGCTGGAAGACCATGCTGATCCGGCGTGAGCGCAGGGTGCGCAGCTCGGCGGCGCTCAGCGCGGCCAGATCCTGCCCGTCGAAGCTCACGGTTCCGGTGGTGGGCTCCAGGAGCCCGTTGAGCATGCGCAGCAGCGTGGACTTGCCGGATCCGGAGAGTCCCATGACCACGAAGATCTCGCCGGGTTCCACCGCGAACGAGGCGTCGATCACGGCGGCGGTGACGCCGTCGGTCCTCAGCTCTTCACGATCGGCGCCTTTGCGCAGTCGCTCCACCGCTTGCTCGGGTCTTCTGCCGAACACCTTGTAGACGTGCTCGGCCCGCAACCTGGATGACACGTTCAGCCCTTCGTCCTACCACCCGACATCGGAGGTCCATTGGCATGTGCAACGGGTCGGGTCAAGAGCCGTGCCTGCCCGACCCCGTCCAAGGCAAACGCTTGTTCAAGCCGCCTTCACGGCACGCTTACATTCGTGTCCCGCCCGAGACATGGCCCAACCACCGGTACGGCAAGATGGCGAGGCGTGACCGGACGACTGATGCTTCTCGACACCGCCTCCCTCTACTTCCGCGCCTACTTCGGCGTCCCCGAATCGGTGAAGGCGCCGGACGGCATGCCGGTGAACGCCGTGCGCGGCCTGCTGGACTTCATCGACCGCCTGGTGAAGGACCACCGCCCCGACGCGCTGGTGGCCTGCATGGACGCGGACTGGCGGCCGGCCTGGCGGGTGGAGCTGATCCCCTCCTACAAGGCCCACCGGGTGGCCGAGGAGACCGCCCAGGGCCCCGACACCGAGGTGGTCCCGGACACCCTCTCGCCGCAGGTCCCGGTGATCGAGGCCGTGCTGGACGCCCTGGGCATCGCCCGGGTCGGCGTGGCCGGGTACGAGGCCGACGACGTCATCGGCACCTTCACCGCGCGCGCGACCGGCCCGGTGGACATCGTCACCGGTGACCGCGACCTGTTCCAGCTGGTGGACGACGCCCGGGGGATCCGCGTGCTCTATCCGGTGAAGGGCGTCGGCAACCCGCAGATCATGGACGCGGCGGCCCTGCGGGAGAAGTACGGCGTGGACGGTGGCGGCTACGCCGACCTGGCGCTGCTGCGCGGCGACCCCAGCGACGGCCTGCCGGGCGTCCCGGGCATCGGCGAGAAGACCGCGGCCAAACTGCTGGAGAGGTTCGGCGACCTGGCCGGGATCGTGGCCGCGGTGGACGACCCCGCCTCCGGGCTCACTCCGGCGCAGCGCCGCCGCCTGGACGAGTCGCGTCCGTACCTGGCGGTGGCCCCGAAGGTGGTGCGGGTGGCCTCGGACGTGCCGCTGCCCGAGGTGGAGGTGGCGCTGCCCAGGGCGCCGCGCGACCCCGAGACGGTCCGGGCCCTCGCCGCGCGGTGGAACCTGGGCGGCTCGCTGCAGCGCCTCCTCACCACGCTGGAGGGGTGACGGCGACGGCCTCCCCGCCGGGGACGAGCCGGGAAACGCGGCGAAACTTTACCGCCGCACAAGGTCATCGACCGTGATTCGGTGTTAGCTTAGGGGAGCCTAAGCTAACTAGCAGGGAGGCCCGTCATGGCAGCGCGCCCGGTCCGCAAGACTCCTCAGCCGCACGTCGGGCGGGTGATCCGCACCGAGCGGCTCACTCCGCACATGCAGCGGGTGGTCTTCGGCGGCGACGGCCTGGCGGCGTTCGAGGCCGGGACGTGCACGGACCACTACGTCAAGCTGGTCTTCCCCGCCGACGGCGTCGAGTACCCCGAGCCCTTCAGCATGGCCCGGATCCGCGAGGAGTTCCCCCGCGAGCAGTGGCCGGTCACCCGTACCTACACGGTGCGCGCCTGGGACCCCGCGGCGCGCGAGCTGACCGTGGACTTCGTGGTCCACGGCGACGAGGGCCTGGCCGGCCCCTGGGCCCTGCGCGCGCGGCCCGGCGACACCCTCGTCATGCTGGGCCCCGGCGGCGCCTATGCCCCGGACCCGGCGGCCGACTGGCACCTGCTGGCCGGTGACGAGAGCGCGCTGCCGGCCATCGCCGCCGCCCTGGAGGCACTGCCGGAGGGCGCCGAGGTCCACGCGTTCGTGGAGGTCGCCGGTCCCGAGGACGAGCAGCCGGTCGACTGCGACGCCAAGATCGTCTGGCTGCACCGCGGTGACGCGCCGGTGGGCTCGCTGCTGGTCCCGGCCGTCGAGTCGCTGGTGTGGCCCGAGGGCCGCGTGCACGCCTTCGTGCACGGCGAGGCGGGCTTCGTGCGCGACCTGCGCCGGCTGCTGCGCGTCGAGCGCCAGGTCCCCCGCGAGGACCTCTCGGTCTCCGGCTACTGGCGTCTGGGCCACACCGAGGACCGCTGGCAGGCCGCGAAGCCGGAGTGGAACGCCGCCGTCGAGGCGGAGCAGGAGGGCGCCCCCGCGGACGCCCCGGTGCTCTCCCCCGCGGCCGCCTGACGCCCGGCCCGACGCCCCGCCCGGCCCGACGCCCCGCCCGGCCCGACGCCCCGCCCGGCCGGACGTCCCGCCGCCGGACACCGACCCCCCACCGCCGCCCGCTCCGCCTCCGCCGCCGCACCACGAAACCCGAACGCCGATGCCCCGCCGAGCCTCCGCCCCGCCCTCCCCCCTGCCGCAGCGCGACGGTGTCGACGCGGTGCGGCTCCGGCTTCCCGCGGGAGGCCCGGGGGCGACGGTCGGCGAGCATCTGAGGGCCCGGCTGGCGGCCGGTCCCGCACTGCTCGACGCGATGTTCGCCGCCGGGGAGATCGTCGGCGCGGACGGCCGCCCGGTGGATCCCGCGACGCCCTACCGGGCGGGGCTGTGCGTGTGGTTCCACCGCGACCTGCCCGACGAGGAACCGGTGCCGTTCCCCGTCGAGGTCGTGTACCGGGACGAGCACATCGTGGTCGCCGACAAGCCGCACTTCCTGGCCACCACCCCGCGCGGCGGCCATGTCGCCGAGACGGCGCTGGCCCGGCTGCGGCGTGACCTCGGCATCCCCGCCCTGACGGCCGCGCACCGGCTGGACCGGCAGACCGCCGGCCTGGTCCTGTTCACCGTGCGGCCCGAGGAGCGGGGCGCCTACCAGTCGCTCTTCCGGGACCGGCGGGTCACCAAGGAGTACGAGGCGATCGCTCCGTTCGACCCCGCGCTGGAGCTGCCGCGGGTGGTGCGCAGCAGGATGGTGAAGGAGCGGGGATCGCTGACCGCCCGCGAGGTGGAGGGCGAGGCCAACGCGGTCAGCCGGGTGGAGCTGCTGGAGCGGCGCGGCGGCCTGGCCCGGTACCGGCTGCTCCCGCACACCGGCCGGACGCACCAGTTGCGCGTCCACCTCTGCTCGCTGGGCGTGCCCATCCTCGGCGACCCGCTGTACCCCGAGGTGCTGCCGCCGGCCGCGCCCGGGGACTTCTCCCGGCCGCTCCAGCTGCTGGCCCGCGCCCTGGGCTTCACCGACCCGGTGACCGGCGTGCGCCACACCTTCCGCAGCGGGCGCGAGCTGGAGGGCTTCCCCTCCTGACCCGCGCCCGCCCTGACCCGGCGCCCGCCGACCCGGCGCCCGCCGCGGAAGATCGTCCGCCCCGGCGCCCGTCTACCCCACCGAGGAGTAGGCCACCACGCCCCGCAGCAGGCCGTCGACGGCCTTGCGGGCAGCCCTGGGCACCGTGGACCCCTCGGAGGGGGCCGCAGCGGCGATCTGGCCGAGCACGTCGATGACCTGCTTGCACCAGCGGACGAAGTCGCCGGCCGGCATCTCGGCCTCCCGGAGCACCTCGTCCAGCCCCTTGTCGGAGGCCCACATGTAGGCCGCCCAGGCGAAGCCGAGGTCCGGCTGCCGCTGGCCCACGCCCTCGGTCTGCCGGATGCGGAACTCCTCCTCCAGCGCGTCCAGCCGCCCCCAGATGCGGACCGTCTCGTCCAGCGCCGCCTTGGCCTTGCCGGAGGGCACCTTGGGCGCCATCGCGTCGTCCCCGGACCGGGACTCGTAGACCAGCGCCGAGACGCAGGCCGCGAGCTCGGCCGGTTTCAGGTCCTCCCAGACACCGGCCCGCAGGCACTCGCTGGCCAGCAGGTCCAGCTCGCCGTAGAGGCGGGCCAGCCGCTTGCCGTGCTCGGTGACCTCGTTGCCGCGCAGGTAGTCCAGCTCGGTCAGCAGGGCGACGATCCGGTCGAAGGTCCGGGCGATGGTGTTGGTCCGCCCCTCGATGCGCCGCTCCAGCTGCGAGGTGTCGCGCAGCAGCCGGTGGTAGCGCTCGGCCCACCGGGCGTGGTCCTCGCGCTGGTCGCAGCCGTGGCAGGGGTGCGCCCGCAGCGCGGTGCGCAGCCGCTTGATCTCGCGGTCGTCGGCTGCCTCGGCGCGGCGCCTGCGGTGCCGCTCGGGCGCGATGTGACCGGCCTTGGTCCGCAGCGCGGAGGCCAGGTCGCGACGGGACTGCGGGGAGCGCGCGTTGAACGACCGGGGGATCCGCATCCGGTCCAGCGCCTCCACCGGCACCGGGAAGTCCATGTCGGCCAGTCGCTTGACCTGGCGTTCGGCGGTGAGCACCAGCGGGCGCGGCCCGTCGTGCCGCTCGAAGCCGCGGTGGCCGTTGGTGCGGCCTGCGGGCAGACCGGGATCGAGGACCAGCGCGAGCCCCGCGTACTTGCCGGTCGGCACGTGGATGATGTCGCCGGGCTTCAGCTTCTCCAAGGAGGCGGCGGCCTCGGCACGGCGCACGTTGGCGCCCTGCCTCGCGAGCTCGTTCTCCCGGTCCTTGAGCTCACGGCGCAGCCGCGCGTACTCCTCGAAGTCGCCGAGGTGGCAGGTCATGGCCTCCTTGTAGCCCTCCAGCCCCTCCTCGTTCTTCTGGACCTGGCGCGAGATGCCGACCACCGACTTGTCGGCCTGGAACTGGGCGAACGAGGTCTCCAGCAGCTCCCGCGAACGGTGCCGCCCGAACTGCTCGACCAGGTTCACGGCCATGTTGTACGAGGGCTTGAAGCTGGACCGCAGCGGATAGGTGCGGGTGCCCGCGAGACCGGCGAGGTGCTCCGGGTTCATCCCGCGCTGCCACAGCACCACGGCGTGGCCCTCGATGTCGATGCCGCGCCGGCCGGCCCGGCCGGTGAGCTGGGTGTACTCGCCGGGGGTGATGTCGGCGTGGGTCTCGCCGTTCCACTTGACCAGCTTCTCCAGCACCACGGAGCGGGCGGGCATGTTGATGCCCAGCGCCAGCGTCTCGGTGGCGAAGACCGCCTTGACCAGGCCGCGCACGAAGAGTTCCTCGACGACCTCCTTGAAGGTCGGCAGCATGCCCGCGTGGTGTGCGGCGATGCCGCGCTCGAGGCCTTCCAGCCACTCGTAGTAGCCGAGGACGTGGAGGTCCTCCGTCGGGATGGAGGCGGTGCGCTCCTCCACCAGGGCGCGGACCTTCTCGCGGGCGTCCTCGTCGTTGAGCCGCAGCCCGGCGTGGAGGCACTGCTGGACGGCGGCCTCGCAGCCGGCCCGGCTGAAGATGAAGGTGATCGCCGGGAGCAGGCCCTCGGCGTCGAGCCGCTCGATGACCTCGGCGCGGCCGGGCGTCCAGATCCGGGAGCGCTGGCGGCGCTCCCGCTCCCGGTCGGCCTCGCGGATCATCTTGCCGCGGCGGCGCTCCTGGAACGACGGACGGCTGGCCTCCAGGCGGGCCATCCGCGTCAGGTCCGGGTTGACGGCCTTCTTCTGGCCCTCGGCCTCCTCGAACAGGTCGTACATCCGGCGCCCGGCGAGCACGTGCTGGAACAGCGGCACGGGGCGGTGCTCGGAGACGATCACCTGGGTGTCGCCGCGCACGGTGTCCAGCCAGTCGCCGAACTCCTCGGCGTTGGAGACCGTGGCGGAGAGCGAGACCAGGGTGACGGACTCGGGGAGGTGGATGATCACTTCCTCCCAGACCGCGCCCCGGAACCGGTCGGAGAGGTAGTGGACCTCGTCCATCACCACGTAGCCGAGCCCCAGCAGGGTCTGCGAGCCCGCGTAGAGCATGTTCCGCAGCACCTCGGTCGTCATCACGACCACGGGGGCGTCGGAGTTGACGCTGTTGTCACCGGTGAGCAGACCGACCTTGTCGGCGCCGTAGCGGCGGCACAGGTCGGAGTACTTCTGGTTGGAGAGCGCCTTGATGGGCGTGGTGTAGAAGCACTTCTTGCCCTGGTTCAGGGCCAGGTGGACGGCGAACTCGCCGACGATCGTCTTGCCGGAGCCCGTGGGGGCGGCCACCAGCACGCCCTTGCCCGCCTCCAGCGCCTTGCAGGCCTCTATCTGGAACGGATCGAGGCCGAAGTCGTACATCTCGCGGAACGTGCCGAGTGCGGTGGCCTGCTCCGCGGCGCGCCTGCGGGCTGCCGCGTACCGTTCGGCGGGGGAGAGATCCTCTGTCATCGTACGTTCGAGCGTACCCGTCGGCGCCGACAACCGAACGATCTTTTGCGGGCGCGCGGTCAGCCCGCCCCCGCCACCCGCACGGCGCCGCGGACGCACTCGGCGGTGACCGGCAGCGGGCCGAGGCGCTCGCCGTCGGCGTAGGCGGTCAGGTCCTGGGCGACCAGCTCGATCCGGGCCGCCCGGTGGGTGGTGACCACCGGGTGGTCGACGTGGGTGCCCTTGTACACCTGCGGGAAGACCTTCAGCAGGGTGCTCCGGCCGCAGCCGCCGACCACGGTCACGTCGAAGAGCCCGTCCCGCGGATCCGCCCCGGGGCAGATCCGCATCCCGCCGCCGTAGGAGGAGCCGTTGCCGACCGCGATCAGCGTCGCCTCGACGTCACGGGTCGCGCCCCCGTCCAGCGTCATCCGGTACGCCAGGGGGCGGAAGGCGGCGAGTTCGGCGAGGATCGCCAGGTCGTAGCGGAAGCGGCCGACCGGCAGCCTCATCCGGTTCCCCCGGTCGTTGACCCGCGAGTCGAAGCCGGTGGCGATCACGGTGCCGAACCAGCGCCCGTTCGCCCGGCCCAGGTCGACGTCGGTGAGCCGGGACTCCTTGAGGTCCCGGGCGATCCGCCGGGCCGCGGCGGCCGGGTCGCGCTGCGGGAGGCCCAGCGCGCCGGCGAAGTCGTTGCCGGTGCCGACGGCCACCACGCCGAGCGGGGTGCCGGTGCCGGCCACCGCCTGGAGGGCGAGGTGGACCAGGCCGTCGCCGCCGACGGCGACCAGGGCCCCGGTGCCGGCGGCCACGGCCTCGCGGGCCCGGACCAGCGCGTCGTCGGCGTCCAGGCCGAGGACGGTGCGCACGGAGAACCCGGCGTCCCGCAACGCCGAAGCGGTCGGCTGCGCCGCGTGGGCGCCCCGGCCGCGGCCCGCGGTGGGGTTGACGAAGAGGGTGATGTCGCTGGTCACGGCGGCACCCTACGAGGTCCGCGGCCCCGGGGGGAGCCCGGTCAGGTCACGTCGTCGTAACCGTTGACCTTGCCCGGCAGTTCCGCGCGCCCGCCGCCCGCCTGCTCCGGCAGCATCGGCGCGGCCGCGACCGGCTGCACCTCGTCGATGCTCTCCGGTGTCAGGTCCAGCTGGGACGCCTCGTCGTCGGAGAGGGCGGCGTCCTTGTTCTTGCGCGCCCGTCGCCTGTCGTTGAGGAGCGAGAAGCCGACCGCCAGGAAGAACAGCACCACGATCGGGCCGGAGAGCGCGAGCATGCCGACCGGGTCGGTGGTGGGGGTCGCGATCGCGCCGAAGACGAAGACGCCCATCACCACACCGCGCCACCAGCCGGCCATCCGCCTGCCGGTGACCACGCCGACCATGTTGAGCATGATCAGCAGGAGCGGCAGCTCGAAGGCGAGACCGAAGATCAGCACCATCCGGACGGTGAAGTCCAGGACGTCGTCCAGCGTCAGCATGTTGGACGCCACGTCGGGCGTGAGGCTCAGCAGCACCTTGACGCTGACCGGCAGCACCACGTACGCGAGCCAGGCGCCGCCCACGAACAGCGGCACGGCGGCGGCCACGAAGGTGTACGTGTACTTCCGCTCGTGCTGGTGCAGACCCGGGGCCACGAAGGCCCATAGCTGGTACAGCCAGACCGGGCTGGCGATGATCAGGCCCGCCATGAGGCTGACCTTGACCGTCACGGTGAAGGGCGACGCGAGCGTGTTGAACGACAGCACCGCGCAGTTGCCGCCCTTGCTCTGCGCGAATCCGCCTTCGCAGATGGGCACCGGAGCCGCGAGGAAGTCCATCAGCTGTTCGCTGAAGAACACCGCGCCGATCGTCACGGCGACGATCGCGACGACCGCCTTGGACAACCGGCTGCGGAGTTCCCGAAGGTGCTCCGTCAGGGGCATCCGCCCCTCAGGGTCCTTCTCCTGTTTGCGGGCAGACCTGAGCAACCCACATCCTCATCTCGTGCGGCAGGCCGGAAGGAGTCCGGCCCGGACGTCAGCGCTTGGTCGTGTCGGTCGGCTCGTTCACCGGGCGCGAGGTCGTCACGTCACCGGGAGCGGCCTGGATGACGCGCTGCGCGGGCTCGTCCGAGGGCGGGCCCGCGGGGGCCGCCTCGTCCTTCTTGCCCTCGTCCTTCATGGCCTTGGCCTCGCTCTTGAGGATCCGGGCCGACTTGCCGAGGGACCGCGCCATGTCGGGCAGCTTCTTGGCGCCGAACAGCAGCAGGATGACGACGAGGATCAGAATGATCTCGGTAGGTCCGAGCCGTCCCATAAGTCTTTACCTTCTCACCGAGGCCACTGGGGGTGTTTGGCTGTCGGAGCGGACAGCAGTCCGGCCTCCGCCAGCGATCGTAACGTCCGGGGATGAACGACGGGCGTCCCCGGGGCGTACTCCCGGTCACACGAGCCGATGCCTCGTTTCCGGCCCGCGAGACAGCAGCGTACCCGCCCCCGCCCTCGCTCGAACAGACTCACGCAGCCCGCCCACCGCGCCTCCCCGCCGCACCGCGCGCATCCGGCCACGGCTCCTCGCAGGTGAGGGCTTCAGAGGGTCCTCGCCGCCCTGGCCGTCCGTTCCGCCGCCTCCTCCAGGTCGGCGGCGGCGCCGCCGATGCGCCGGGCGGAGTCCTCCACCTGCGCACCGAGCCGCCGGGCCTCCACGAAGACCCGCACGGCGAAGAAGGCGAGGACGGTGAGCCCCAGGAAACCGAGGGCGACGGCGAGCATCGCCCAGAACATCGCACCGGACATGGGACGAGCCTACGCTCCGGCCGGGGCGGCGCCCGCGCCGGCCGGGTCCGCCGGAGCGGCGGGGCACACCGGGGCGGCGGCCTCGAACAGGCCGCCCTCCCCGTACGCGGCCAGCGCCTCGCGGGCGGCGTCCCGGGCGCTCCCGGCCAGTTCGGCGGGGGCGACGATCCGCCCGTCGGGGCCGAGCCGCAGCGCCAGGCGGCGCAGGGACTCCGGGGCGGGCGTGCGGATGGTGATCCGCAGGCCGCCGTCGGGCAGTTCCTCGGCGCCCTCGTGGGGGTAGTACTCGGCGACCCAGCGCCCGGCCGGGCCGACCTCGACCACGACCTCGGGGTCGTCGGCGGAGGGCTGGACCAGTCCGGCGGACAGGTCGCGCGGCTCGATCCGGGGCGGCTCGGAGGGCTCGTCGAGGATGCGGATCTCGGCGACCCGGTCCAGGCGGAAGGTGCGGCGGGCCTCGGAGCGGCGGCACCAGGCCTCGACGTAGGTGTGACCGACGCTGACCAGGCGGATCGGGTCGATCTCCCGCTCGGTCACCTCGTCGCGGGCCGGGGACCAGTAGCGGATCCACAGCCGGCGGCCCTCGGAGATGGCCCGGTCGACGTCGGCGAAGACGCCGCCCTCGGACTCGAAGGTCACCGAGAGCCGGGAGCTGGCCTCGGCGGTCTCGCCGGCCGCCGCCTCCACCTTGGCGGTGGCCCGCAGCAGCGCCTGCCGGTCGCCCTCGCGCAGGCCGGGCAGCGTCGCCACGGCGCGGGCGGCGACCAGCAGCGCGGTGGCCTCGTCGGAGGCCAGCCGCAGCGGCTGGGCGGCCTCGGCGGCGAGCGCGGCGGGGTTGTGCCACCAGATGCGCTCGCCGTCGGTGTCGATGTCGAGCAGGTCGCCGCCGCGGAAGCTGGTCCCGCACATGGGCAGCAGTTCCAGGTCGGCGATCAGCTCGTCCCCGCTGACGCCGAAGGCGCGGGCCACGTCGGCGACCCGGGCGCCGGGGCGCTCCCTGAGGTAGGTGACCAGGGAGAGCATCCGCCGGGTCTGGTCGATGGCGTTGGCGGGGCGGCTGCCCCGGCTGGTCGTCATGCTGCTGTTCCCCCTCAGCCCTTGGCCACGGCGCGCAGCCGGTCGATCACGTCGGCCCGCAGTTCGGCCGGCTCCAGTGCCACCACGTCGGGCCCGAACTCGACCAGCAGGGCGTCGAGCCCGTGGCCGTAAGGGATCTCCACCTCGTCCCAGCCGTCGCCGAGCGGGCGGACGGCGGTGGCGCGGGCGCGCAGCGGGTAGCCGCAGCCGGTGCGCAGCCGGATCAGGGCGGACCGGTCGGCGCTCTCGCCGGCCCAGCGGGCGACCGTCTCGCGGATGCCGACCACGTCGGGGACCTCGGCGGTGAAGGCGCCCGCGCGGGCGCGGACCTTGCCGGTGATGCGGGAGAGCCGGAAGACCCGCTCGGCGCCGCGGTCGCGGTCCCAGCCGGCCAGGTACCAGTGTCCGCGCCAGCACTCCAGCGCCCAGGGCTCGACCTGACGGGTCTCGGGGGCGACGGCGGTGGCCTTGCGGTAGTCGAAGACGACCGGGCGGCGGTCGCGGCAGGCCAGCATCAGCGGCTCGAACGCGGCCTCGTGGACCGGGATGCGCGGTTCGAGGGCGCCGTGGGCCGCGTAGGGGTCCACGTCCTCGGGCAGTCCGGCCGCGCGCAGCTTCTGCAGGGCGCCGCTGGCCGCGCCGGCCAGCCGGGCCTGCTGCCAGACGCTGGCGGCCAGGCCCAGGGCGGCGGCCTCCTCGGCGTCCAGGGTGATGGGCGGCAGCTGGTTGGAGTCGTGGCGGGCGAGGTAGCCGATCTCGCCGTCGAGGTTCTCGACGGTCTCGATGACCAGTCCGAGCTCCCGCAGGTCGTCCTTGTCCCGCTCGAACATGCGGTTGAACGCCTCGTCGGTGGAGGCCTCCAGGTAGGCCTCCAGGGAGGCGCGGAGCTCCCGCTTGCTGAGCGGCCGCCGGGTGCCCAGCAGGCACAGTGCCAGGTTCATCAGCCGCTCTGCCTTGGCAATCGCCATCGACGCCCTACGCCCTCTCCCTCACACACTTCCGACGGCCGACCGTACCGTTTCGGAGGGCCGGGGGGAAAGCCGAGGGGTGGGGGGGGGGGCGGGGGGGGGCGCCCGCGCCCCCCCCCCCGGGGGGGTTAGGGGGGGGGCAGACGCGCGGGGGGGGGGGCCGGGGGAGAAG